>CAYPIM010000063.1:0-16639 GCA_964410795.1 uncultured Lewinella sp.
TTAAGCGAGATAAAAGCGTAGCTTGATACTTTAGAGACGCTCTAAGCACACTTTTACCTTTCCCATTTGCTTGTTGGCCGGGCTTTGTTCAATAAAATGAGTTATCCCGAACTTTGGGTAGTGTTTTGGGGAGGTTCTCATATTTACAAGCTGGATTGTGGCAAAAAAAGTGGTAATTCATTCCAATAATTAGTTGCGCTGTACTTCCTGCTCGGGATGATGACCGCTCTCCTACAGGAGCAAAGTCTCCAGTGGAGATGAGTTCATTCGCTTTCGTCCTTCAGCAGACTAAAACCATTTTTGCACCTGCGTGCGCGCCCCTTTATAGGCCAGCATTTAGGGAAGGTGGACCTGAAAGCTTTCCACCGATCGGTTTTTGCAGGAAAATTCTGGCTTGGAAAACGTAAGTAACTTTTAGAAACACTGCCTAAAGTCTTGGGTGGCTCATTTTTGCCTGGTGTGTATTTTAACGCCTGATAATCAGGTGTTAAAGCCAGGTCTCTTCTGCGATCTTGCATTGGTTTTTCTTTCCATAGACTAGAACTCACCTAAGAAATATGTAGATTTGTAGATGAGACTTCGAAAGTTTGAGGTCTGTCCGGTTAAAAAATCGCTCCTCCTAAAACAAGAGGCAGCGTTTCACGTATAAGCCGCGTTACGATTTTGTTAAGGGCTACTACTACAAGAGTAGGTTAGTCCACCTCTAAAGAAAACCCAACAATCACTTGAGTTCCAACTTACGTGAATCCAAACCCAAGACCCCGCATTGATATTCACGGAATATGACACTGTTTTTTGTTCGTCATTTAGGTTCTCTTTTGCAGACCTCTCTGCATGATTGTTTTTCAAGAAATACATACTTCTGAACCATTCACCTGAAATTTAATCATATAAAACCACAGTTAAAATGAAAAGATTTTCACTAGTCTTAGGGCTACTCCTTTTTGTTATGGGCATATCCATGGCACAGAGGTCCGTCACCGGAACGGTGACCGACGACGAAGGCGAATCCCTGATCGGGGTAAGCATTCTTGTTAAGGGCACTGGAACAGGTGCCGTAACCGATTTGGACGGCTCCTATAGTATCAACGTCCCTGATGGCGGCAACGTATTGATCTTCAGCTATACTGGTTTCGCCAACCAGGAGGTAGAAGTCAACAACCGCTCCCTGATCGACATTACCCTTGAGCCATCTGCAGCTATCCTTGATGAGGTTATCGTTACCGCTTACGGTGTAACGACCAAGGAGGCTTTTAATGGTTCCGCCGATGTTATCGGAGCTGAAGAGTTGAAAAGCCGGAACGTAACGTCACCGATTGCGGCCATTGAGGGCAAAGCAACCGGTGTGCAGTTTACCTCTGCTTCCGGCGGCCCGGGTTCTTCACCCGGCATCATTATCCGAGGAGTAGGTACCCTTAACGGTAGCACTGATCCGCTTTTCATCGTTGATGGTGTTCAGTTTGAAGGCGGCTTGGCCAACATTAACCAGGAAGATATCGAGTCTTTGACCGTACTTAAGGATGCATCCTCTACGGCGCTTTACGGTTCCCGTGCAGCAAACGGTGTAGTCTTGATTACGACCAAGCGCGGCTCTCGCAAAGGCCAAACCCAGGTTACTGCTTCCGTAAACCACGGTATGGTTTCTCGTGGTGTTCCTCGTTACGCCGAAGTAACGCCTGGGCAGTATTACGAGATCATGTGGGAAGCCCTCAAGAACTCAAGTGCTGGTGACGGCGACGCAGCCTTCGCTTCTGCTAATATTTTCAACAACCTTGGCTATAACCCATTCGACGTGCCAAACGATCAGATTGTTGGTGTTGACGGTACACTGAACCCCAACGCTAATTTGATCTACCAGAGCCTTAATTGGTTTGATGAACTGGAAGAAAATAATACCCGGACCAACTACAACCTCAACGTTTCTAGTGGTGGTGAGAACCACCGGGTATTCTTCTCTACTTCCTACCTGGATGAAGGTGGTTACATCAAGCGTTCGGAGTACGATCGTTTGACCTCCCGCGTAAACGCTGATTTCGATGCTAACAACTGGTTGACGGTTGGAGGTAGCGCCAATATTACCCTGACCAACTCTCAGGGACCGAGCTCCGCTGGTTCAGGAAGTATTGTAAATCCTTTCGGCTTCGCTAAAAACATCGGCTCTATCTACCCGGTTTACGTAAACGACCAGAACGGTGACCTGGTCCGTGATGCAGCCGGTAACCTGGTGTTTGACTCAGGCGAAGGCTTCTCTGAGTTCGGAATTGGTTCCCGCCCAATTAACCAGGGGCGTCACGCCCTGCAGGAATTGATCCTCAACGATGAGCGTGACCGCAATAATACCTACGGCTTCCGCTTCTACTCTGACATCCAGATCATGGATGGCCTTAACTTTGTAGTTAACTACGGTCGTGACATCAACGAGGGTATTCGCAAAGACTACGAGAACAACATCATTGGTGACGCCCAGCCAACTGGCCGCTACGGTGAGACACGCTTCAGAAGACAGGTCGAGAACTTCAACCAAATTCTTACGTACCAGAAATCTTTCAACACTATCCATAACCTGGACATCACGGCCGGTCACGAGAGTTTTGACCGTACCTTCTCCAGCAACAATGCCCTGGCCATTGACCAGACGGCAGAAGGCATCTTCGAATTTGCCAACTTTGCTACACCAGTATCCGTTGGTGGCGCTACCACCATTAAGCGTATCGAAGGTTACTTCGCTCGTGTTAACTATAACTACGACCTTAAGTACTCCCTTAGCTTATCCGCCCGTCGTGATGGTTCTTCCGTATTCAGCACGGACGCAAGATGGGGTAACTTCTATTCTGTTGGCGCTTCCTGGCGCATTTCCAGCGAGCCTTTCATGCAGAACGTTGGTTTTGTTGATCGCCTGAAGCTTCGCACTTCCTACGGTGAAGTTGGTAACGATGACCTTGGTGACTTCTTCCTGTCCCAGCCACGCTACAGCCTCAGTTCTAACGCTGGTAACCCTGCCATTCTCTTCTCTACCATTGGTAACCAACTGCTGCAGTGGGAGACCATTGAGAGCTTTGACGTTGCCCTGGAATTCACCCTGTTCAACAACTTCCTGGATGGTTCCATCGAGTACTACCGTCGTAACTCTTCCGATTTGTTGTACGACCTGCCGATTCCACTGTCTAACGGTGCAAACTCTTTCCCCGCCAACATTGGCGACATGTTCAACTCCGGTATTGAATTGGGCCTGACGGCTAACCTGATTACTAAGCCGGACTTCCGTTGGAGCCTTTCGACAACGGCCTCTACCTTCAAAAACGAAATCACAAGCCTGCCAGACCCATTCATCAACGGCTCCAAGCGTTGGGAAGAAGGCCGTTCGCGCTTCGACTTCTACCTGCTAGAAACTGCAGGTGTTGATCCCATGACGGGGGACCAGCTGTTCAATATGTACGAATTTGATGAGGAGGGTAATAGCATTCCCGTTCTCGAAGAGGACGGTACGCAGGCAGTTACCTCCGACTGGACAGAAACGGAACGTGCTTACACGGGTGACAGCTCTTTGCCTGACCTTCTCGGTTCCGTAACTACCAGCCTTTACTACAAAGGCTTCAACCTCCAAGTACTGCTCACTTACGGTGTTGGTGGTAAGATTCTTGACAATGGCTACTCCGCAATGATGCATAGTGGTAACTACGGTAGCTCTCTGCACCCGGACATTCTTAACGCCTGGCGTCAACCCGGTGACATCACCGATGTCCCCCGTATGGAAAACGGTAATCCAAACATAGTCCGGACACAGTCTTCCCGCTTCCTGACGAGCGCATCCTTCGCTTCCTTACGTAACGTTAACTTCGGCTACACCTTCAGCGATGCGGTAACCGAAAAGCTTGGTATGAGCGGCCTGCGCATCTCCGTCACCGGTGAAAACCTTTGGTTGAGTGCTGCGCGTGATGGTATCGACCCACAGTTTAATCTTGCGGGTACCGGCGCTGGTAACGGTTTCAATCCTTCCCGGATTGTTTCTTTCGGTCTTAATGGAAACTTCTAGCATAAGACCATAAGCAAATGTCACGGCTGGGTTTTGCGTGTTAGGAAAACGCAATTTGTTGCTCGCAAAATTCAGCCAGACGTTTAGTACACCTATAAATTAAAATCAATGTTGTCTTATATAAAATATCCTTTCCTCCTTTTCTTAACGCTGGTTTTATTCTCCTGCGAAGAAGATTTTTTGGAAACAAGGCCTACGGACGCTATTGCATCGGCTGATGCGCTGGCTACCGAGGCAAACATAGCACTGGTGATTAACGGTATGCACCGTACGATGTATGCTCAGTCACAAACGGTTCTTCCCGGTGGTAACGCCGAAGCAAGCACTATCCGTGCCAACGAGCACTACTGGGTTCCCATGGGGGATAACCTCGCCGGTGGTCTTATTCACAGCGCTAATGCCAACAACCTTGGCTGGCGTACTGAAGCGCAGTGGAACTCTCACACGCTGGAAACTTCCGCTACGGTTCGTATCTTCTGGTACCACCGTTACAACATGATCGCCAATGCCAACTCGATCATCAACGCCGTTGCTGAGGGTGCCATTCCTGAAACCCCGACCTTGAAGTCCATCGTCGGTCAGGCATATGCTTACCGCGCTTACGCTTACCTGTCTTTGGTGCAGCATTACGCTAAAGGCTACCTGATTGGTACTCCATCTTCTGATCCAGGTGTTCCTCTGCTGTTTTCTTCAGAATCTCCTTTTGAAAGCGGACCCCGTGCCACCGTTCAGGAAGTATATGACCAGATCAATTCTGATCTTGACGCTGCTATCAGTAACTTTGAAGAAGGTGCAGCCCGGCCTACGGGCAGTGCTTTCGATAAAGCTAACCTGAATATCAACGTTGCCTGGGGTTTGAAAGCGCGTACGGCGCTTGCTTCCGGCGATTGGGCAACGGCCGCCACTGCTGCCGTGAATGCGCGTGATGGTTACTCAATTATGGGAGAGGACGACTGGAAAGCTGGCTTTAACTCAACACTCCTTCCTGAAGTGATTTGGGGTAGTAACGTGATTACCACAGAAACCACTTTCTTCCGTTCTTACTTTTACCTTGCGTCTAACACCTTCAACGGTAGCCAGGTACGAAACAACCCAAAGATTGCGGACCGTCGTTTGATCGATGCAACTCCTGACACGGATTACCGTAAGGATGCGTTCCTGATTCAAGCACCGAACTCTAACCTTTCTGCGGCCAACGGAATGGGCGGATTTGATAACAATACCAACCCACTTTACCCAACAGAAGCAGATTTTGATGCTGAGATCAGTAACCTGGCCGCTACCTGGGGTTGGACGTCGCGCCACAATACCCACCCCTACATGCACGTGAAACTCCGTCAGAGTGTTCCGGGAGGAATCGAGCCGGATGATATTATCTACATGCGCGCTTCCGAAATGTACCTGATTGAAGCAGAGGCAAGAGCCATGATGAATGATCTTTCCGGTGCTCAGGAGGCATTACGCCCGCTGGGTGAAGAGCGAGACAGCGCTTATGACGTCACTGCTTTTGATACACAGGATGAGTTCATGGAGCACATCAAATTCCAACGTGGTCTTGAGCTGTGGGGCGAAGGTTTCCTGTTTCAGGATAAGATCCGCTGGGACGACCCGATTGACCATGCCGCCAACGGTGGCTCTGGTGCTTCCGAAACACTGTACCAGGATGGTTACTTCCAGGAAAGACCTTCTATGAACCCGGCTTGGCTCTTCAAGATCCCCCAGCGGGAAATTGATTCTAATCCAAACCTTGGCCCTGGTGATCAGAACCCATAGTCTTTGGATATATCGCCTCCCATTTGATGCGCAGTAGTGCATCAAACAGGTAAACTTAAGTCATCCCGAATTTCGACATCGTCGGAGTTCGGGATGCTTTTTTAGGCTAAAGCTGCGGTTTCGTCTGCTCGTATTCGGAGAACAATTTGGCCTGGCTTTCACACCAGGATTTTGTACGTTCATATTTCTGGGTTTCCGTTTTCCGGTCTTTCTGGAATAGGCTACCTCAATAAAGTAACAACGCCACGCAGCGTTTTCGTAACGCCTCTCTGATAGCGTATTTCGATGATGTAAGCGTACACGCCGGGGGGGGCTTCCTTGCCATCCCAAAGCTTGGCGTTACCGGGAAAAGGCGCCGGACCAGATTCAGATACCAGCCCTCCCCAACGATCATATATTCGACAGCCGCGTAACTCAGACCAAACCATAGTCGATTTGAATATCCTAAATACGTCGTTGATCCCGTCGCCGTTGGGCGAAAAAGCGGTAGGAATGAACAGCGGCTGCTGGTCTGCGCATCTTTGGTTAAAAGTGGTATCCGTAGGAAGTAAACAGAAGCCACAGTCGTCAAAAATGGCCAGTCCATTGGGCGTTCCGGCACAGTCTGCACAGGACTTATTGAACTCCCGATCCGTTGTTTCCAAACAAACTCCACAGGAGTCAAGGATTGCCGTCCCTCCCGGAGTCCCCATGCAGTCGAAGCAGGTTTGATTGAAAAGCGAATCTGTAGGCGGTAAGCAGAGCCCGCAATTGTCGACTACGGAGGTGCCAAACAGGGCGCCGGTACAGTCGGTACAAACTGCGTTGAAGTCTGGGCTCGTTGCTAGTAAACAAGTTCCGCAGGAGTCGATAATCGATTGCCCATTTGGCACCCCCGCACAATCTGCGCAAGACTGGTTGAAAGTGGGATCGTCCGGCTCAAGACATTCCCCACAGGCATCCAGTAAAGCGGTGCCATTGGCAATGCCCCGGCAATCTATGGGGGGCATAGACGACAAGGCGCATACCGCATCAATGTCTGCTCCGGTCGTAGGCCCGGAACAATCCCCTCCCTGATCGTCTCGTAATTGGATGGCGTCGAATCGAAGGGCTCCGTTAGGGAAGCCGGGCAAAACAGCATCTACATCAAAACCGGTGGTAGATCCTTCTATTACGCCCACCGTGAAGTAACCGTCACCATCAACGTCTGGTAATGAGGCGTCTATTAAGGCGTTCCGGGTAGCAAGGTCTACGGGCCTTAGGGCGATGGAAGACCGTTCCGCGGCAAAGCCAACCTCAAACACCCAAAGATCAATGGCGTTGGAGCCTGAATTGGACAATTGATTATTGGTAAACCCCAAGCGTAGTGTGCCGCCCTTTCCTAATGAAAGTACGGAGGGAGTCCCTACGCTGTCTTCGGACCAGTCTGCTACGCCAAGTGAATTTAGTAGTTCTCCTACCTGATTGCCACAGTTTTGATCAAAGAATAGAACTTCATCCGCAAAACTCAGCCCATCGGGACATAAATCACAGCCTCCGTTGGGTAGTTCTTCACAGTCCGGGTCTTCACAGTCGATAAGGCCGTCGTTGTCATTGTCAATACCATCAGCGCAGTTCAGGGATGTGTTTTCCTGAGCAAGGAGGTTAACACTGATCAAAGCCAGGAAACAAACGAATAAATAGCGCATTATTGGGTGGGTTACCATGGTAACGCCCGCTGGGTAAAGAACGTCTACTTGGTTTATCTCTAATCTGCAATTTAGCCGATACTGTGCTAATTGCTATATTTTTGTTTCTCAATTGCACGCTTGTTTTTTGCGCGGACGCAGGTGCATGCTTGGTTTTAAGAATAAGAACTCCCCGAACAATAGAAGAGCGGACCTTAGACATGGTCTTAGTACATTTACCAAGATTGAATCTCTTGAATCCCTTTGTTATTAATCTATTATGACCCAATGAAAACAATACTACTTGATCTTGGCGGCGTAACTTTCCAAAGTAGTGGCCCGAGCAACTCCGTTGTTAGCTGGGAAATCATCAACAGCCTTAACGATAAGTATGGTCATGAACTGAACATAGGAGCTGTTAGCGTAACTCCATTTTTGGAGGAGTACAATGCCTTGACCAATCAAGCACTAAGCGAATACCAGTTTCTCGACAGCCTGCACCAAACCATTGAATTTAACGAAGAACTCGTTAGCTACCTCACAAGTAAATACCGCGTTGTGATTTGTAGCGATAATTACCGGGAAAATATTGATTTCCTAGCTCGGAAACACAACTTCGACCAATGGGCCGACGGACAGATTTATTCCTACGATTTAAAGCATACCAAATACCAGCCTGGCTTTTTTAATAAGGTTGTAAAATTACTTGGCTTAGCGCCGGAAAGTTTGTGCCTCATCGATGACAGCCCAGGTAAAATTGATAATGCCGCTAAGGTTGGAATTAAGACGATTCTATTTAAAACCAATTACGATGTGTTTTCGGTTCTGTGAGGAATATAGATGCATTAAGGGACGCCGTAAAAATAAGACAGCTGAAAAGCGTAAGTTATTTGTACGGCATGCCTAAGAACGTAAAAATATGAAAGACGAAATCAGAATAGAGCAGGATTATGATTTGGAAAATGGCGTAACGTTAGCGCATGTTCAGGGCTATTTATTTGGGCTGCAAGAAATATCGAACGCGCTTAGCTTTAGCCCGGGTAAAATGAATGAATATTCAATATCTCGGTTTGAGTGTTCTGGCCTGCTTAAGAAAGAACAAATGGTTAGATTGATGTTGGGAGGGCTAGAGCAAGATCTTCGACACATCAGGTATTTAAATGAAAAATCTACTTTCTCCAAGCTTGAAAATTGGCAGGTTGAATTCCCTCAGCGTATCGATAAATGGATGCTGGACCGTAATCTAAACATAAACGTAGCCTTGAGACTGCAGGAAGCACCATTTACTGTCATGTCAGAAGAAGATTTAAAAGTAGTAAGGGAGAGGATGGAGAATTCTGCAAAACAGATGAATGCTCGAATACTACAATGTAAACCTTCAGGAAGTAGCCTGACTTGGTTAATTGGTGCTTTATTGAAGTCCGACAAAACGGAGGTATGGGAGTTTTGCTATACTCATGCCGTAAGAATCGGTGAAGCGCCTCCCGGATTGCGTTTCTCCAGAGACTGGGGGGTACCCTTTAGTCTCTTCTACCTAACAAACCAGAACGACCACTTCATCTTGCATATGGGAGAAATGATTGTTTAGTGCTATGTCCACTTGTTAAAAGATGCCCATTTTCTTGAACCGTTGCCCTAAAACTGCTAGGCTATCTCCTTCCAGCCAGTCATCAATTACGTTGGCGTAAACCTGTCGGAAATCGACCTGATGAATAAGGTCAGCATCTTTCAATTTAGAAAGATCTGGTGCAGCATTGTAGAAACCGGAAGTCTTTAGTTGACCACCAAGAAGAAGAAGGTTGTTGGCCGTGCCATGATCGGTGCCACCACTCCCATTTTGCGCCAACCGACGACCGAATTCGGAGAAAGTCATGATGAGCACATCATCAAAGAGATTGTTGGCTTTCAGGTCTTTGACGAGGGCCGCAACCCCCTGAGCATACTGGTTTAGCAGACGCTGCTGTCGGTTTTGTTGACCTGCGTGGGTGTCAAAACCGCCAAGACTTGCGTAGTAAATCTGAGTAGCGGTATCGGCGGTGATAAGTTCAGATATTTGTTTGAGGTCTTTTCCGAACGGCCCTTTTGGGTATTCCGCCGCAGCGCGGTGGACTTTAGACTGTTGATAGAGGTAACCCGCGGCGTTTGTCGTTTCAGTGATGGTTTTGTAAAGGTAGCCGAGGTTGCCTGCCGGGTCTGTTCCATGAGGCTGAAGGCCCTGCAGGTGCGGGCTGTTGACGGCGCGGCGGAGCCGGTGGGCGTCGCTCATTGCGAAACCATTGCGGATGTTTCCCTTCATGGCCAGGCTCAGCCCGTCGTCTACTTCGAGGGCATGGTAGGCTGGTTTTCCGGCGCAGGCACTGTCCAGGTAGCGGCCGATCCAGCCGCTGGACCAATTCTCCGTAGCAGGACTTCCCGTTTGCCAGATGTCCATCGAGCGGAAATGAGACCGGTCCGGATTCGGATAGCCTACACTGTTGACGATGCTGAGTTCTCCATTGTCGTAGAGACTTTGCAAGGGCGCAAGTGCAGGATGCAAGCCTTGTCGGTTGTTTAGTTGGATTACTTCTGCGGGCTTGATGCCAAGACTTGGTCGCTTCTGGTAGTAGATATCGTCTCCGTAAGGGACAATGGTATTCAGACCGTCATTCCCGCCGGAGAGTTGCAGAACGATCAAAATTTTACCGGACCTCGATGCTGTGGTATAAGGACTAGCCATGCTGCGGAGAAAGGCAGGTGTTAGCATCGCGGTTGAGGCTAGACTTGAAGACTTTAAGAAGTTGCGACGGTTCATTTTTGCGAACTTTTATGCTTGAACGCGGAGCGTTCTATGAGATTAGGCCCCTTTTATTGGGCGGCTTACGGAGCCGAAGGCGAGGCTTGTTGAAAATGGAGGTGGGGAAAGAGACTTAGCCGCCATCAGCACAACTGATACTCCGGCAAAGACATCAACCTCAGTGCAATCAATTCCGGCTTTGGGTTTGGTTTGGTTTTTAGCGGGGGTGGGGGAGTCGCCAGCAGGTATTCGACTAAGTCCTCAAAACCCTGCTCTTCTCCAACTTGCTTTGCATCCTGCGTCAGCGCCGCTAAAGGAGCCGTATTGATGGTTGCGTTCAGGCGCTTGAGCTGTTTCTTATTGTCCTGTTCTAAGTCTGGAGCAAGCTCGAAGTCGAAGTCTGCTGCCTGGAAAATAGCCGCCCCGAGATTGAGGCGTAACAGGAGTGTTGAGTTGTCGATCCAGTTACGTCCACCTGGCCATCCGGCTACGTTTGGTGGTCGGAATAGGGTTTGCCCAAGCGCTTGTTGAAGGAAAAACAGACTGCGTGGCGGAATGTCTGAGACTTCCAACTGGCGAATAGTGCCGGCGAGTAATTCTATCGGCGATTTAATTTTATTGCCGACGTTTTCCGGCGCGTAGAACCAGTCACTCGTAAATACGGTTCGCATCAGTTCCCCGATATTGTAATTAGAGCTGCGAAAGCCATCGGCCAACTCTTTAACCCGTTTTTCGTCTATTTCTTCGTTGACAAAATGACGGTATACCTTTTGGCAGATAAAGTTGGCGGTTTGGGGCTGTTCCAGAATAATGTCTATGATGTCGTCCCCGTCGAAATTTCCGGTCTTTCCCATGAAAGTCTTTTCTCCTTCATCATGTTGTCTGCGACGAAAGAAGTATTCACCCCTCAGACTTCCGGACCATCCGGTGAAGGCTCGGGCCGCTTCCTTCACGTCCGTTTCAGTATAGTTTCCCCGCCCGATAGTAAACAGTTCCATTAGCTCTCGGGCAAAATTTTCGTTAGGCGAAAACTTTCGGTTCTGCTGATTATTTAGGTAGCGGATCATGGCGGGGTCACGGGCTATTGCCAGCACCAGGTCCCGAAAATTGCCCAATCCGTGTTGCCTTAACGTATTGAGCTGACGGATACCCAGCAGGCCGAACCTTATATCGCAGGCAAAATGACCATGCCAGAAAAAAGACATACGCTCCAGTAGTGCACTCTCTTCGGGAGCTGCCATACGGGTGAGCCAATCGTGGTTGATGCTCATCATTCTTTGGCGCTCCTTCTTTTGATTCTCCTTGCGCTTCAGGGCCATAATGACCTTCCCTTGCGTATAGTCGGGGTTCCTGCCTTCGGGCAGCGGGACGGAATTTTCAGCTCGCTCAAAAAGGTCGTTTACCGCACGGTCTAGAGTCCAGTTGCGCCGGTTTTGCCACTCTACTGGACTGAGGCCGAAGCCGGCACGACGGTAAAGGTGTAGTAAATGAGACATGGGCAATTAATTTTCTATACAGTGTATTGACCAACGCAGGGTGATAAGGTTTAATGACCCGCACTAATGCGGTTTATAGTTTTCCTAACGGTGAACTTGTCGTTCAGAACAAAAAATCTGTCACTCAGAACAAACTCCGCTCTGGAAGTAAGCCTTCTGGTGGCCTTGACATAGCTTCGCCGCAAGTTATTCAAGAGGAAGCCTCAAATTCGGACAAAAGCGGGCTCCATATAAACTCAATTCTATGAAGATCAATCTCTTATGCTGCCTTATTGTTCTGTTGAGCGTTCTTTCGCCAACCACTACGCTACAAGCACAAACGGGTAAAGGCCTTGTTTTTAATGGTATTGACCAGTTTGTCGAATTTCCCGCAAGCGGCTTTCCAGTTGGTGCTTCCGCAAGGACTATTGAATGTTGGGTTAAAAACATTCCCGTAGCGGATAGTGCACCACATTTCATCTTCAGTTATGGTAATGCTGGGGCAAAGGGGAGGCTTTTTGGGGTTTATGGCGTTCAAACTGAGCATACCTACCGCCTGGGTTTCAGCGGGCATGAAGAGGACCTTGATGCAGCCGTCGAAATAGCCGACGATGGTTGGCACTTCCTGGCAATCACTTACGATGGTCGTAGGCTTAGCTTTTATCTCGACGGAGAGTTGAAAGCAGACAAAGTCCTTGTGCTGAATACTGATTCCGGGCCGGTAAGCATTGGTAAAAGTTCTGAAGCCGCAAACTTCTTTAAGGGAGGCATCCGCGACCTAACGGTTTGGAGTACCTCCCGTAATCAAGGGCAAATTCAGAAAGACATGGTACAATGGCCAACCATAAGTGGAAAGGAGCAAGACCTGGTCGCACATTTCCCAATGAATGAAGGAAATGGGAACACATTTTCCAGTAAAAATGGTAAGATCACCTGTAAGCTCAACGGAAGAGCTACCTGGTCTAAGCCTATTCCGGACGACCCAGATCCCATCAATGAAGGTGTCTGGTTTGTTATCCAGAATAAGGCTGATCTCGATCTTGATACAGATATTTTAGCTCGGCGCATGGCGATAAGAGTGAATGGCCACTCAGTTGCCTGGTCCGCCATACCCCTTACTGGAGATTACGATGCTTTTCTGTGGAGGGTGATTACGAGACATGGGAGGAATTATCTGGTCAATAAAAAAGCAGGAATGACCAAAGCTATGGACAGCAACAAGGAGCGTCCTTCCGTTCAGAACATTGGCAATTATTCCGGCCAACACTGGAACATCCGTCAAGCGAATGCTGAGAGCTGGGGAACCAACGTTTACACCTTGTCGAACAACTTTGCTGGTCCGAACCATAATTTGTCCTTAGAAGGTAACGACGTACGCTTTGCATCCAAAAATGCATCCAATACAAGACAGGCATGGATTATGCAGCCTATGGAGTTGGCGTTAGGCTATCACCTTCCTGTTTCCAGTGCAGGCAACGGCCCAATGACGCAGGTGTTAGAAATGGACTACGGCTTTAAGGTGTACGCCAGCAATACGGTAAAAGAATGGTCTATTCTAAACGGGCACCTTATTTGGAAAAACATGCTTAATGCTATCCACAACACTGCAGCAATTGCCGGACTTAATAGCAAAGGCTTTACACGGAAAGAACTACAGATCATCTCCCGGTTTGATCAGAATACGTTTGTGGCAGAGTACCCAAGGAACTTCGCGAAGGGCCAGCTTATCTTTGATGAGCAATGGTACACCAACTACCGGGGAGGTTCGGGTAATGACCCCCGGCGGCAGCTAAGTTCCACTACCGTTACGGAGGAAATGATGTGTCGGAGAGGTACATTTTCCCGTGGCTACAATGACCGCAGTGTTCGGGAGTTTGACCAGATAGTCCACGAATTCGGTCATGCACTGGATAAGATTTGTGGCATGAACGGAGGCAACTTCCCGAACCCTACACTTGGAGGCTCCAGAACAGAGGGAATTGCCGCCGCAGTTCAGGTTTGGTTTAATAATAATAACAGCTACCGCATCTTCGCCCGTAACAGAGCTGAACAGCGAACAGCTCAGCCGGCACATTTTAACCGACTTAAGACATTCTTTCGGGAAGGCAATAGTTGGGCACCTCCACGCTGGCTTCGGAACCAGGGAAGTGGCCGGGTAGCCCTAAATAACGGCGAGGTGCTCCAGGCAAGTGAATGGATTTATGCCACCACGCCTTACGGCCCGGCCGGAGCTTACGCAGCCCTTCAGCCTGATGGGAATTTCGTCGTCTATAGTAATAATACCCGTGGCTTCAAATGGGGTTCTTATAACGCACTCAATATTCCTTTGAAGAGAATAAAGACCATCACTATGGAAAATGGCGTGCTCCGAATGAAGGATGGAAGTGGTAATAACGTCTATTCCAGTACCAATAGCCCAACACAGAATGCCCAGTTTGTTATTGCTGCGCCGCTCCCTGGCAAGCCCAATAGCTGGATGAGGATTGTGGATAGGGCGGGGAATCTTATTTGGGCGCCTTAGGGACGCCGTATGAATAAGACGACCTAAACCGGTAAGTTACTTCCCCTCCCTTAAAAGCTTTTACCTTACAAACATTGAAAGGGTAAGACTCTGCTTGTCCTTGAACTATTTTTTGTCAAAACCTACTTACTTATGAAGCGCATTCTCTTTTTAATCATCTTTCCAGCCCTCTGCTTGATGACGGCTTGTGAAAGCCAAACTCCGCCAGCGGATACTCCACCGGTTGTTGCCGATGACAAAGCTGCGGAGAAAAAAGAAACAGCAACAACTAAGGTCCCCGATGAGGCACCAACTGCTCCGGCACCAGTCGAAGATGTGGTGGTAGCTGAAGACACGAAGGGTACAGGAGGCACTCTCGAAGCGGACATCCAGTTCATCCAGGATAAGTTCGCCATCATCAACCAAGGAACCAATTACAAAACGGTTCCGTTTAACATGGAATGTGAAGGAATGGCCTATTTTCAATTGAACCGTAAGTACAACGAAAAAGGAGAGCTTAGTTACTTGATTTCTGGAGATTGTAGCGAACATGGCTGCGAAACGAAAGAATACTACTATTGGGAGGGAGAGCTGATCTTTGCCTACAAGAAGAAAGACTTTACGCCGGGTTCTAGTCATTTTATTGAAGAATACCGTACTTACTTCAAAAACGGTAAGGCTATCCGTTGTTTGGAAAAAGAGGCCCATAATAATATGGGAGAGCCTCCAATGAAAGACTTATTGAGTAAAGCGCGAAACAAGGAAGTAGAGTGCTCGACTGAATTCCTTGAGGATGCTACGGAAGAACTCAAAACACTCAAAGTTGAAGATGCAAGGAAATACTTCTGTCCAGACGGAGCGGAAATACTGGGAAGCTATAGTTCCTATGACTGTGCCAAGCAGAATGAGGTGGAAGCCTTTACTTGTGAGTGCAGCTTTAGTCCCGGCGGTGGCAATAAAGAACTGCCCCTCTTTGCCTGGGATATGGGGAAAGAGGCCTGTGTCAAAGTAAATGGCGAACTAAATTCATTGTATCCAGACTGGGAGGAGCGTGATTATAAGAAGGACCTAAAGGACCTGGCGAGCCAGTCTGGTTGGATTTCTGCTAGCGGCAACTCTGTGACCTACTTTGGCAAACCGCTTGAGGATTACAAATACGCTGACCCGGTAGATTTCCTTATTGACGTAATTCTCGCTTCAGGAAAAGAGATTGACGTTATTCCAATCCAGACCACTACCGGAGGCGCTACCTTCGATCAGGCAAAAGCAAATGCTGAAGAGGCCGTAAACAAAGCTAAAGCCTACAAAGCTAAGGGAGGGGCCGACCCACTTAATATTTTAAAGATGGACAACCGGTCTTACGATGTCATTGTCCGTTATCGCCAGTTAACTCAGTACGAAGGGGAAGCAAATAAGTACGAGGGGACCATCACCTTGCTTCCCGCCAGAGGTAAAGAAATTCTTGAAACCAGAACCATTAAGGGAACTTGTGGCTGTTAGCATAGCTAGTGCCTGCTTATTTTTACGGGCGCGGCCGCAGGTGCAAGGAAGAGGTTGGAGGGCTTTGGTTCTTCGACCTCTTCTTTTTAAAATGCGCCCAAAGGGAACTTCTCTTCCGAATTCAACTACTGAGATTTAGCTTTGTTGATTATAAGACTACGAGATGTTTCGCTGCGCAAATTTTTCGAAATTTTGCTCACTTGGGGCTTTACGATTACCTGTGGTGATACCTGTAAGAAAAGTGAGAGACTCAGAATGCTGGTAGTTTAGTTTATCCTGTTAACAGTAGATAGAAATTATATGAAAAGAATACCAATAATTGCAATGTTGTGTTTAGCAGTGAGCATGATACTTACTGGCCAATCTTTGTCTGATGAATCTGACATTAAAGGAGCATTGGAATGGAAAGTGTTGAGCAAAGATGAGTATAGTATAGACTATCCTTCGACCTGGGAAGTCAACAAAAGCGGTCAGATGGGAACCAGTTTTATTCTCTTTAGCCCCGTGTCTAGCCAGGTCGATGACTTTAGGGAAAACATCAACCTTTTGATCCAGGACTTAACCGGATATGGTATAGATCTGGATAAATACGTTGAAATTTCGGAAGGGCAAATTAAAAGCCTGGTAACGGAAGGGAAAATTGTCTTGAACGAAAGGAAAATTAATGAAGAGAAAGAATACCACAGGGTTATTTATACGGGGAAACAGGGTGTTTTTAAGTTGATGTTCGAACAGTATTACTGGATTGTAAATGATAAGGCGTACATCTTATCGCTGACTTGTAAGGAAAGTGAATTCGATGCCTACAAGAAGGTTGGGGAGAAGATTTTAAATAGTTTTGTGATAAAATAAAAGGCTCTTTAGGATTGATCGTCAGTATTAAATTAAGACTATCCTGCTCAGTCCTTATTTTCGCAGAATGAAAACGACAATCCTTGC
>CAYPIM010000063.1:16739-29035 GCA_964410795.1 uncultured Lewinella sp.
TTAAGACTATCCTGCTCAGTCCTTATTTTCGCAGAATGAAAACGACAATCCTTGCACTTGCCCTGGGCTTCTTCCTCCTGAACTCTTGCGGTGATCCTACTAAAAACACGGAGGCAGCTGTAACCATAGAGCCAGGAACGGAAACCCCAGCCTCCGCTGATGGTAGTGCGAACGAAACCCCAGAACCAGCCGCTCCAGTGGCGGACGAAAACGATGAGTACCTTGGTTCGTGGGTAGGCTATTTCCGTAAAGGTGCCGTTGAAGAGGAGTACGATGATCAGACCATGTTTGTTGACGAAGGCTACGTATGGAACCGGGAAAACAAGATCAATATTTCCATCGACCGGATCATTGGTGATTCTGTTATTGGCCACAGTGTAGTTGCTGGAAATGACCGCCCCTTTTACGGCCGTTTTGGCCGTGATCGGATGGCCGACCCCGTCACCTTTATCGTTCGGGAACCGGGCGATGATAAGTATGATGGTGCTTTTAATTTTTATATCGAAGATGGGGCACTGGTAGGAACCTGGGAAGCCTACGGGGAACTGAGTGTTCGGAATCGTAATTACGATCTGGAAAAGAAGACCTTTGCTTACAACCCTGAGCAAGAACTTGAGCCGGCAAAAGCCTTTGTGGATTGGACTAAAAAGGTAGAAAGAAAAATAGTTGAAGAGTTCGAAGAAGGGGAGTTTGAAGAGTGGATGCGAAGTGAATATGCTTCGGCGACGGAGGCAATTTACGAGGTTAACGCTTCCAGCCAACTTCTCACCAAGGCTGAAGTCGAAAACCTGAAGAAGGGAGACCTGACCATTATACGCAATACCATTTACGCTCGACACGGTTATTCCTTTAAGCAGCGCCCCCTGCGGGTTTTCTTCGATGCTCAGCCTTGGTACATTCCGGTGCATACTGATATTAGAACCGACTTTACCGATATTGAAAAGGAGAATATCAAGCTCCTGCTGACCTACGAAAAGAACGCTGCCGAGTATTACGACTCTTTCGGCCGTGGATAACAAGGCGATGTTTCGTTGGCTTTTAAAGGCGGTGAGCGTTTTCCTTTTTGGCTACGTTGTTTGGCTGATGTTGCTGATAACTTTACGCTATGTACCCGTAGATTTTAACGTCGCTTTTCTTAGGTTGAAGACGCATGAAATTAGCCTTCCTTATTACCAGTGGGCTTTCTTTGGTCATGTGTACACCAGCATCCTTGTTTTGGTGTTGGGAGGAGTTCAATTCTCGGCTAACCTACGGCGGTGGTGGCCATCACTGCATCGGAGCCTCGGTAAGCTTTACATTGCACTCATCCTGCTCATTGCTGCTCCTGGAGGCCTCGTCATGGGATACCACGCTAACGGCGGTTGGGGTGCACAACTCAGCTTTTGCCTTCAGGCGGTACTTTGGTTTTTATTTACCTGGCGAGCTTATACATTGGCTCGAAGCAAAAATTGGCCGGCGCATCGCGCCTTCATGCTGAGAAGTTTTGCACTCACCCTTTCAGCCGTTAGCCTGAGGTTGTGGAAGTGGGGGCTAGTCGCCATTTTTGCACCGCCACCAATGGATACTTATCGAATGGTAGCCTGGCTGGGATGGTTAGGGAATTTGTTTGTCGTGGAATGGTGGCTCCTTGTATATAAAAGCCAATCAGTTTCTTTAAAAAAGCCTTAATTGCCACTGTAGATTTTAAAGATCAATGAAGCATAAAATATTTAAGGCAAGCGATGATTTATCCCTCTTTGTTAAGTGTTACTGGACGCTGGAAAGCTCTAAGGAAGAAACGCCTTCAAGAAATACCATCGTGCCGGATGGCTGTATGAAATTCATCTTCCATTATGGTGATCTATATGCCCATTGTCCTGACGGACAAGATCAAACTCTTTTACCCAGGTGCTTTCTGATCGGGCAATTGACAAGGCCATATGCTGTCCAGCCAATGGGAGAGACTGGTACGTTTTTTGTGTGCTTTCACCCAAGCGGATTTTTACCCTTTACGGATTTCCCGATCAAAGAAATGGAGAACAAGGCTGTTCCACTGGATGAGCTCTTTGGCGAACGAGGAATAGAAATTGGAAATGATATTTTAAGTGCCAACTCAACTTTCGACCGGATCCAAACCATTGAAACTTTCTTGCGGAAGCAATTAGCGGAGAGTAAGACGATTGATAAGATTGTAATGTCTACTGTGGAAACCATCCTTTCGGCTAACGGCCAGCTCTCGGTTGATGAACTTTCCCGGCAAAACAACACCAGCCGAAGACAGTTGGCACGTAAATTTTCTTCCAATATTGGCTTGAGCCCGAAGCAGCTTTCAAAGACGATCCGGCTTCAGGCAACCTTGAAGTTGTTGCTGACGAAAAAGGTGACAAAACTTACCGACTTGGCTTACGAAAACGAGTATTATGACCAGGCACACTTCATCAAAGAGTTCAAAGCGTTTACGGGGCTAACGCCTAAGGAGTTTTATGGTGACGACTTGAAAATGTCCTTGATCTTTGATGTCGATGAGTAGCCTCGCCCTATTCTTACCCTACAAAGGCTTCGTACCCACTGAAGCTTTGCAATGGACAATTGAAGCACCATACAATCACAAAAAGGCCTTTTGTCATGTATTAGCATTGAAGGACGTACAAAAGACGGATATTGCTGATTGGAACCCTGCTATGAACAAATATCTAAAGGCGTTAGGCGCCTACAATATTCTTCATACATCTATGTTTAAACTAATAAATTGCCTAGCCCAAACACAACCCATGCGGGTGAATTTGTTGTCTGTTGATTGAACTGGGAAGGAGATCGACGGAGGCATCATTAGCGTTGCGGTTGGTAGATAGTAGTTGCTTGAAGTAACCAGCTATAGTATTGATACAAATATGAGAAACAGCTTACTTCGCCTTTACTTAGCTCTAGTGGAGCAGGGTAAAGAGTTAGTCATTATGATTTTGCCCCTTGCCCGTACTCACCTAAATAAGATCGCTTTTTGTGTCACAATGGGGTTGTTAATAATCGCCCTTTTAGGTTGTCATAAGGATACTCCTCCTGTGCCGGAAACTGTTGAAGAAATTCAGCGGCTGCACGCTCAATTGCAAGATGGTACAGCAGATTCTATGGGGCTTTGGCTGGATGAGTTGGAATATACTCAGAGGGGCTTTTCCATCCCGGACTCCCTGGCGGAACAGACCTGCTTTTATCGTGGCCTCTATCTTTTCCAACAGAAGCAGCTGGATACTGCTACCACACTTTTCGAGCAAGCGATTTCTTTTATCCGTCCGCCGATTTCAGGAAGCCAAATTGAATATTTTCGAATTGCCTGGACTGCTTATTCTAGACAAGGAGAGTATGGTGAATCCCTTGCTTTGAGCAACACGCTGGAATCATTGTTAGGTGATGATAGCTCGCCGAGAAAAAAGTCGCTACTATACTTCATTCGAGAAGATGCCTATCGTCAGCAAGACAGTTTTGAACAGGCGATTTATTATAACAATCTTTACGTTGAGCAATTGGAACTGTTGCGGGATACGCAGAGAATTGCCCAGGCAATTATCCATCAAGCTCTTTATAGTTACTACCATTACCAGGATGTTGAGAGGACGTTTGCCATACTTGACAGATTGGTAGAAAGAGAACACCTGTATTCTAGTTATACGAATCGCTTGATCCACGGAGAATACGGTGTCTATCTTTTCTACGAAGGTGACTATAAAGGAGCACTAGCCTCTTATAAGAGGGGCTTGGCTGAATTACAGAAGACGAAAGGCGAAGCGAATAATGGTGTATTTTTAGCTGAAGCGTATTCCAATATAGCCGAAACGTATATACAATTGGGTGACTTTGAGAGGGCGCAAATGTACCTGGACTCTGTTTACGACCTCGGACTCAACAGTATTTCTGAGGATGTCCGTAAGAATACACTGCGTTATCAGTTAGAATTAGTCTATCGTGACGGCCAGGGCTTAGAGCCCATCATGAAGGCTTTAGATAGCATCCTGTGGTACCAGGATCAGCAGTTTCTTCAAAGGAATCAATCGGAGTTGAAAGCACTAAAACTTGCTAATGAAAAGGAAAAAACCCTGTTAGAAAGGAATAAGGAAGAAGAACTGAAGAACTTGCGCTTACGCTTAAGCCAAACACTTTCGTTGGTTGTGTTTATAATAATTATTTGGATTGGTTACCTGCTTTACCGTCAGCGAAAATTGCGTTTTGAGAAACAGGAACTGCAACTGCAGCAGCGCCTGCTACGAACCCAAATGAATCCACACTTCACCTTCAATACGCTTTACGCCATTCAAACCCTTATTAAAAAGGACCCTCAAAAAGCCATCACTTACCAGCTGAAATTCTCCCGGCTACTGCGGCTCGTTTTGGAGAACTCGACAGCGAATTTTGTGCAACTCGATGATGAATTGGTTGCTGTTGAGCAATACCTGGAACTGCAACTTCTACGCTTTCCGGGCAAATTTCAATATGAAATCTTACTGGAAGATATAGCACGCGACAGCCTGATTTTTATCCCACCCATGCTGATGCAGCCAATGATAGAGAATTGTATTGAACATGGTTTTGCTGGCATTGATTATACGGGGGTCATAACCATCCGTCTATCAACCCATAAAAATGGTCTCTTGTTTTGTTCGATCGAAGATAATGGATTAGGTGTTCAAACAGAGAAGTATCGTTTAAGTCAAGCCAAATCGACTGAACTAATTGATGCCTTCCTTAAAAAACTAACCCCAGATGGATTGAGATTAACCAACAAGGCAGCGCGAAAGACGGGAGAAAGTGGCGTGCTTGTTGAATTTCTCATCCCTTGTAAAACAACACCAAATGGTTAAAGCAATAATTATTGACGACGAACCAAACGCTCGTGAAGATCTCCGCCAACATCTTGAGGAGTACTATAATGAAGACATTGTTACCGTGGCAGAGTGTGAAAGTGTAACAAGTGGCTTAGCGGCAATAGAAGAGCATCAGCCCGATTTGCTACTGTTGGATATTCATCTGTCACCGGGTACAGGTTTCGATCTCATTGAGCAAAGCGGCTACAAAGACTATGAAGTCATCTTTATAACGGCCTACAATGATCATGCTATTAAAGCTATCAAAGTAGGTGCATTAGACTACATACTGAAACCCGTAGATGCGGATGAATTGCAGGAAGCTGTAGACAAAGCGCTGGAGCGGTTGATGCAAAAAGTGCCCTTCGAAAAGAACCTGGAAGAGCTGGTGAAAATTTCAAGTGAATATTTTCGGGGTGTGCAAAAGAAACGGGTCATTTTGAAAACGACAGAATCGGTCTTTGCGGTGTATGAAGAAGATATTTACTACTGTAGGTCGGAGGGGCATTACACCACCTTTTACACCCGCCAACTGGGTAAAGTTGTTATCTCAAAGTCGATAAAAAAGGTACAAGAGATTTTATCCGAAGACGTTTTTGTGCGGTGTCATCAGTCTTACCTGGTCAATAAGCAGTATGTCCTAAAGTACAATAAGCACGGCAAGTTGGTCATCAATGCGGAAATCGAAATACCTGTATCGCATCGTAGAAAGGAGTATACCTTGGCACGGATTTTCAATTGAAGACCAAATCATAAGAACAATTGAAAGCACTACCTCTATACGAATATGAAACAAGGCCCTACGCTTTTGTAATAGACGCTATCAGTTTTGCGAAGGCGGTATTTACGGGCCTGAAAAACTAATACCTTTCCCCTTTCTTAATCCCATAAATGTGACCGATATGTTCGTCCGCTTAAATAACCCCCTACACTCTTTTGTCTATGTATTTTTACTACTTGGGCTGTTAGCCAACTCTTCTTGCGAGGAATCCCCTTGGATTGAAGATGTTGAAATAGCCTCTGAAGAAAACACAAAACCAACTCCATCCGCTCACCAGAAAACCTTAGACGACGGGGTCGTTCTGGAAGGAAGGATGCAGTGGGCTTCTTACGCCTCCGCCAGAATTTTTTGCCAGGATCGGGAAGCTCGGGAAGAGGTAGCGAGATTCCTGGACAGACATAATACAAATGCTGTAAGCCTTGATCAACTCATCGTTAGCACAGAAAACACTCCGAGGTTCCGAGAATTGTTTATTGATCAAATCAGTGCTTTACTTTTCGACCTTCGGCAAGTTCCTAAACCTTCCCACAACTCACATTCGGCGCCCCCTCATCCAGCTAGTGAGAGAACCTTAACCGATGTGCCAGGGTACATTACTGCTTTGACCACAAAAAATTGTATTGAGTTGTTTTTTCCTAATGGCTTAAGCCTTTCTGGGGCAGATTTCTATTACTCAACAGCTCATCCAATGACGCTTGCCCAAAGTAATTATGGTTACGAGCTTTCATGTATACATATGAATGATGACATAAATCATAGGGGCTCGAACGGAATAATCATTGATGAATCCTTAGTACAAGAAGGATCAGAAGTGATTGTCACCAGGCCGTATCGTACATCGGATTGTTCTTACGATAAGTATGATGATATTGACTTTACCCAGTTCTTAAGTCAGTAAATGCAAGTCTGAATTCTTTGCTTTTAGGGTTTAGAAAACCCCACAAGAGGTCACATGCCCTGTTGTGGGGTTTTTCTATGTTGTAATAGACTAATCGGTAATTACTGCAAATTATTTCTCTTCGCTTGCCTGAAAGTAAGAGGTAATGGGACACCAAATTGGAGAAATATACTTCGTTGCGAAAATCGCTTTTGTAATACTTAGTAACGGATTTGAAATGAGGCCTTGCGCTAATCTATTCCCTATTGTGGAAGGCGATTTTGGGGCATACTTTTGGTTTAAGCAGTTATTCAATACTACAGATATATCAGTGCTAAACGCTAAATATTACTGGAGTGCTGAGTAATAATATTACTTCAAAAAAAACTAAATATGAATTTCAAGGTAATTTTAATTCCGCTCTTAATCCTTTCGCTTTTTTCTTGCGAAAAAGAAGAACCAATTGTTAACAGTGAATCCCCCGCCTTTATTCAAGCAAAAGGTAATGAAGGGTCAACCACTAATAAGCGGGGCTCCTTTGGCTTTTGTTACGAAGAAATCGAAGCTGAAGAGGTAGCAATGATTGATCCTTGCGCCACCTCCTTCTCGCTAAACCCAATTACGGAAACGCTTCCTTTTTATCATTTTAGTACGCAAGACTTGATCGGTGAGCTCAATGACATTTTCTATTGTAATGAGCAATTCAGTACCTGCCAGGGTGCCTTCCCACCACAGGAGATCTGCACAAGAGTATTCTCACTGTACGATACGAAGGCCTTTGCCATTCCCAGTCCCGCGTTTCCCTACTTCTCAGAGGGTATAGCACCTTCCATTTCTAATCAAATTATGCAGCATTTTGCTTGCGAAATGGTCAGTTATGGAGACCAAAATTATAGCAACTATCAGATAGCCCATGTGAGCTTTAAACCGGATCAATTGCTATGCGATACTTGTGCTGACGGAATAGGTGACTTGATGTACCTGAGAGCTTATGTACACTACTATATCTATTAAACTAAGCGCCGCTAGGCTTGCTAATTAAAATTTACCATAGTCGGGGAAACTGAACAACGACTCAAAATAATAAAGTAGGTATTTATGCAATAAATATGTAAACCATGAAAAACAGTATTTTATTTTTACTCCTACTTTCGCTTTTTGCTTGTGGAAAAGAAGACGCTTTCGAATTGATGGAAGTAACGGAACCTAAGGAACAAGACCTGACAAAAGGTGGGTTTGGGACCAGCCCGCCAACGGGATGCCCGGTAGGTGACCCCACCTCCCTATTCCGACTAAGTCCGTACGTAGAGCAGGCAGCTCCTTGCTACAACCTTTATCATTCAGGCTATGAGTATGAGACGGTAGTGTACGCCAACAACAAGAAGCCCTATACGCGTAGAGTAAACGTGTTGGGTTGGAGAAACGGCAGCAGGTCTTCTATTCCCAATACCTACTCCTTAACCATACCTGGGCATACATACGTCTCAAACCGGTTAAATACCTTTAATGATGCCCAAAGGGCCTACCGTTCTATTTTGGTAGAGGTGCTTAGCGTACTCAAGCAAACTCCTTCAGGAGGCTGGGTGCCGGATGAGGATTACAAAGCAACTTGTGCTGAAGTCCAAGTTCAGAACTGCTACTATGAGCGGTTACCTTGTCACCTGACGAATAGCTGCGATGATGATGACGACGATGAAGATGAAGTGCCAACTATCTTCTAGGTGAAAAATATTAGTCATGCCGGATGCAGACTGAGGTCGAAATTCGAGCTGACCGATTTCAAATCATGTAGGCAACTATGAGGCTGGAATGATATTGTACTTCGATTGATTATAGTATAGGGTCTTCCCCGCGAGAATGTTGCAGGTCAACCACTAAATAGTCGCCATTATTCGAAAGGATAATTGATTTTGATAGAATGATGAGGGCAAAGGTAAACGGCTGTGTTTACCTGCGCTCTCATCTTTTTTGCATTTTGACTTCGTCTATTTTTCGCTATTCAAATATATTGTTCCCGTTATCCCTGAGTTATAGCAATCTAACCTTGCTGCGAAAGCCTGGGGGTGAACTAAAGAAATGAGGTTGTCCCATTTTTACTATTTCAAGGCTTCGTGCTCACTGCATCTTTGCAATGAACTTAAAATACAGTTGCCTTTATGAACAAATCATTCAACCTCACCATCCTCATTACCTTTATTTCAACCCTGCTCCTTTTTGCGGGACTACAGAGCTGCGAGCAGAAAGAACCAGAAGCCCCTCAGGTCGTGGCTGTTGAAGCCAAGGAGCCCGCCTACTTTTCCCTTCGGCCAGAAGTCGAAAAGGCCTTCGGCTATTCTCATGCGGTGAGGGTCGGAGATATAATTAAAGTTTCTGGAGCCGTTAGTATGGACGAAGCCGGAAACCCAACAGCTATTGGGGACATGGGGCAGCAGATGAAGAATTGCTACGCTGGCCTGGAGAAAATACTGAGCCACTACGGTTGTACTTTTGACGACGTCGTGGTGGAGAATATATTCACTACCGATATGCCTCAATTCCTGCAACACGCTGCTTTCCGCAATACGATTTACACCAAGAATTTCCCAACTGGAACCTGGCTTGGAGTCAAGGAACTGGCTATCCCGGTATTTATGATAGAAATCGAACTAGAGGTCTACAAGCCTGTATAAAATTTAGACAGGCGCTTAGCCTTCCTTCAATTCTGTAACAACTTCTACCGCCTCGTGCAAAGTACGGTGTACCGGACACTGGTCAGCGATTTGTACGAGGCGGGCGAGTTGGGCTTCGTTCAAATCTCCTTCTATAACCAGGGTGCGGTCGAAGCGGTCGATTTTGGTCGGCTTATCTTCTGATTCGGCCATATCGGTAGCGTAATCTTTTTTGTGATCGATATGGACTTCTACGGACCTCAGCTGCCATTTCTTGCGGCGAGCGTACATGTGCATAGTCATGGCGGTGCAAGCGCCTAGCCCTGCGCTGACAAGCTCGTAGGGGCCAGGGCCATAATCGTTACCTCCTACAGATGCTGGCTCATCGGCGGTGAGCGCGTGGTGGCGGACCATAACTTCGGTAGTAAAGCCTTCTTCTTCAGCGAGCCGTACCGCGATCTTTTTATCAGACTTTAGGGGCGCGGCCGCAGGTGCAATGATGTAGCGCGAAGACCAGGCTGCAATCACCTGCCCAGCGTAGCGTGCATCATTCGGAGCCGTAAGTAAATGATCCGCTCCGTCGAGAGAAACAAAGCTTTTGGGGTGCCAGGCGGCAGCGTAAAGTTTTGCTGCCTCATCGATGTTAACGGTCCGGTCTTGAGGAGAATGCATGATCATCAAAGCAACACCAAGATCTTTGATGTGGTCTTCAATCCGGTGGTTTTTTAAGTCGTCCAAAAATTGCTTCGCAATTTGGAATGGTCGACCGCCAATACTGACGGTTGCTGAGCCGCGAGCTGTTATTTCCGCTATGTCTTCGGCAAATAGTGCGCTAACGTGGTCCGGAGCGTAGGGAGCCCCAATTGTTGCAACTGCCTTTACGGAGTTGAGCATTGAAGCAGCACAAAGTACAGCTGCTCCGCCAAGGCTATGGCCAACCAGGAGGGCTGGCTGCTTGTAATGCGCCTCAAGCCATTCTGCTGCGGCAACGAGATCGGAAATGTTTGTCGTAAAGTTGGTGTCAACAAAATCTCCATCACTATTGCCCAGGCCGGTAAAGTCAAACCTTAATACACCGTAACCTTTCAGGTTCAGTTCCCTGCTAATGTTCCGGACCACGCCAAGGGCACTGGAGCAGGTAAAGCAGTGAGCGAATATAGCAAAGGCGTGCGGCTTTCTATTGACGGGCATTTCTAGTCTTGCCGATAGCTCTTGACCGCGGCCGTTTGGGAAGGTGATGCGCGTGGCTTTCAAAATAGCTGCGGTTTTGAAGATATACTAAATTAATTCTATGCTCGGCTAAGTTATGTCTAAAGCCCTTATTACCGGGTCATTGCCTGATGATTTAAAAGAAGGTTCTCAGTTTGTCTGGTTTGATTGGGCTGGATAGGGGGCTCTAAAACCTGACTTTGCACCTGCGGGCGCGCCTTCATGTCGTTCAGAACATAAAACCTGTCGTTCAGAACATTAAAGGGGAGAGATTTAATTTTTCTTCTAACTTGCGGAAGTAGAAGTCACCAAAGTTACTATTTTTTGAATCTAATGAGCAGACCATTGGTAGAACTGATTTACTAACACTAGGGAATTACCCCAAACAGCCTCCTTTGAAAAGGAGAAAGCCGGAAACAGAACTCGGCCAAGTATAAAACCATCAATGATGAAAAGAATAATTTCGTATTTAGCTGTAGCGCTTCTGTTGTTACCATTCAGTGCCACAGCACAATCCAACGTAGCCCTTAACAAGGCAACAAGCCAATCTTCAACGGGTTTTGGAGGGGTGAGTAAAAGAATTGTTGATGGAAACACTGACGGAAACTATGCAGCTAACTCGGTCAACCACACCAATAACGAAGCCAATCCTTGGGTTCAGATAGACCTGGGGGGTAGCTACGATATTTCTAAAATCAATATCTGGAACCGAACTGATGGTGCCTGGTGGAAAAGGATTCAGGAGATTTACGTCATGGTTTCCGAAACGGAAATAACCGCCAACAGTACAAGTGAAGACTTATTTGCTGCCGAAGCTCACTCTTTTACCAGTGCTGATCAAAAAAGCATAACCCTTTCAGGAAGTAAAAAAGGGAGATACGTCAGGGTGTTTCTAAACAAGAGTGGTTACTTACACCTTGCCGAAGTGGAAGTCTTTGGAACCGCCGCAGCCAAGCCTCACTCTGCATCCGCACAGCCGGAATGGGTTAAATTTGAGGGCGAGTTACCAGAGAATGCTATCATTGGAGGCATAGAAACCAACCGAGCACTCGCTGTCTGCCGTTGCAACTACAAAGGAGGCATCCACTCTGGTAAAGTTGTTGATAAGGCATGCAATATCGGTTATGGTGGTCTCGAAGTAGGTGTAACAGACTTTGAAGTGTTGATAAACAGGGGACTCGTTGAACTCGATTGGGTTAAAACGGACGGCTCTTCTTTGCCAGACAATGCCATTGAGACCGGAGGCGAAAACAATCTTGCGATTTACGCTGGTAGGGTTTTTCATGAAAACGGCACACACCCAGGTAAGGTATTCAAATCTGGAGATAACTACATCTGTAACATCGGGTACGGTGGTAAAGAGATTACCTTCACTACGTTTGAGGTTTTAATTGAAAACCCGCCGCACAGTTCAAGTGAGGTGCTCAGTGCCACTACGCGTTGCTACGGTGATAGCACTTCGTCTATTATTACGGTTGGGTATATCGGAAGCATGTATAAAGAAAAGAAGCTAAAGGAAGGAACCAGCTTAATCTCGACCAATCTAAAGTACCAAACCAGAGTTACCGATGACGGACGGTTGGTTGTTGAAGAAGTGCTGGATCACGGCCTTTGCGAAGACGGAAGAATTCTTGTATTTGAAGCCAATCAAGTATGGTCTAATACGTCCGAGAAACGAGATGCTAGTCTGGACTACTACCTGACGTTCCAAAAAGATGGGAACTTGTGCATTTACTCCGAGCAAAATGGTTTTGTTTGGTGCTCTATGAGTAATGGTCCGGATAGTGATCATTTCGAGATTACAAATATTGGCCATATTGAAGTTGTAAATAGCCATGGCGGTGAGGTTTGGCCAGATTAGAATAGTGCTATTAGGTGCTTAGAAAGTGCCAATGAAACATGAGTCATCCCGAATTTTGCGCTATAACGTTTAGTTTGCTAATAGATGC
>CAYPIM010000064.1:0-28020 GCA_964410795.1 uncultured Lewinella sp.
TACAATTACTCCCTTGCGCTACAAGCTCTTATCTCGCTTTTGTGAGTTTTGTTTTTGTATGCCTTCTGTGATGATATCCGCCACAGAAGAAACACAAAAACAAAACGCTCAAAAAGAACTGGTAAACACCGCTATTTGCAACAACTTCTGACGGCAATTCCGGCTATTATTCCTCATCCACATCGATCAGGTTATCGTCTGAAACCCGATCGATGAGCTTATTGTAGGGGTCGATTCCGGCCCTGACGGGGATGTCATCGACGAAGATTTCGATGGTGTGCTCACCAGGGGTAAGCCATTGTTTTTCGAGGAAGAGTGGTTGTTTTTCCACCAAGCCTTGTTCGTTCGTACCGTCTGCAGCAAATACACCTATCTCAATGAGACTGCGCTCCGTCGGTCGGACTTTTTCTTCCCCGGACCCTTCGTAAATGATCTTGCGTGTATCCACCTTCAGGGTCACCTTATATTTTCCACTGGCGTTAGGCTTGGTGTCGTAGGTCGCTTCCAGCGCTCGGTTTTCGTAGAGCGTGATCTCCTCGAAGCTTTCCCGGAGGAAATACTGGAGGGAGTCGGGCGTGCGGTCTTTGATGAAGCCGTACCAGTCAGCCGTAGTTGCAAACGGCGGTTCTTCCTTCAAACCGAAAGAGTCCTGCATGGCGGCAAAACCAGCATTGAGGTTGTCTTCGCCGATGTAGTCCTGGAGGGCATACATAATCTGACCACCTTTGCGGTACCAGACATAGTTCTGGCTATCGTTGTCCAGCAGTGTCTTCTCGAATTTGCTTTCGTTGGCGCGGGAACTGAGGTAGCTGTCGAGCTCATATTTCAAGAATTTACCCATGGAGGCTTCCCCGTAGCGTTGTTTAGTAATCATAAGAGAGGCATACTCTGCCATCGTCTCTGATATCTGATTAGCTCCCCGAGTGGCACTTGGCGCAATCTGGTGTCCCCACCACTGGTGGGCCACCTCATGGGCCGTGACGGTAAATGCGTAGTCGTTGTCCGTCGGGTCGCTGAAATCGCCCGCCCAACCAAAACTCTCTGCGTAGGGAACAGTATTGGGGAAGGACTGGGCGAAACTTGCATAGCGGGGAAATTCCAGAATGCGAAGCTGATCGAACTGGTAAGGGCTAAAGTTCTTGGAGCAATATTCAAGCGACATCTTAGCGGACGCCATAAAACGGTCGATGTTTCGATCGTGTTCCTTGTGGTAGAAGATCTGGATTTTAACGTCTTTACCGTTGGCGTTACGGTAGCTATCTTCCGCTACTTCGTAGCGTGCCGAGGAGATGTTGAAGAAGTTTTGCATTCTGCCCTCATTGACATATTCAAAATATCGACGACCGTCCTTTTCGTATTCCTTGATCAATTTGCCTGGGGCAATGGCGATCTGATCTGGGGCGGTGCTGAGGGTGGCTTTGAAGCTTACAAAATCAGCATCGTCGTCGAAAAGCAGATTGCTGCGACCAACTGGATCGTCTTGTGGTGGCAGACCGTAGTCTTTGATTTCCAGCCCCCGTTTCTTGCGCTCCAGATCGGAGCCAATACCAGCTCCACTGGGATAGCCGAAGCTGGGGAAAATAGAATTATTGAGAAAAGTGCCGTTGTAGACGATGTCGCGCTGGTATCCTTCGTTAGGGAAAGCGCCAAAACCACCCTCGATGAGCATTTCCATAGAGGCCGTCTCTCCCGGCTCCAAAGGATCCTCGAGGTGGTAGATTTCGAAATTGGAATCTTCATCCCGCTTAACCAACTTTGGGCTTACACCACCGACCGTAAAAACGGTCATCTTTGCGATCTTAGGCCCGTAAGCATGGTTGATCAGTAAAGTATCAATGGAGGTCTTACTCTTGTTCTTTACGGTATAGAGGGCTCTGGCGGTCACCTGTCGTTGCTCCGGTACCAGGTCCACAAAAACCTCAGTCGTAGTGATTTTTGGCTGGTGGAAACCCTCGTATTTGCTGTAGGTTTTCTCGAAGACTTCTTGTCGGTCAAGACTGACCTCGTTGGTGGTGTAAGTGTTCTTAATACTTACATTGTTGTAGATAGTGAAACCGGACAAGGCAAACACGACCAGCCCTCCGGCAATGCCAATGGCGGGCTTCAGGCCCCAGTCCTGTCCAAAGCGTTGGAAGCGGCTCTTCCAGGCATTGTCCGTGCCCCGTGCCCAAAACAGCCCTCCTATGATGAGGAAGATGGCCCCAAAGGCCATCCAGTAAACGTTGAAGGTCGTCACGGCCTTAACGAAGTGACCGAAGCCGTTCATGTCCGAAATAATATAGCTTGGCCGACTGCCGAAAAGGAACATGTTGTAGTCAACTTCCATGATACTAGGGATGAAGAAAATGGCAGCATAAGTTCCGATAGCGATAACGTGACCCAGGAATTTTTTATTAACGAGCACATGAACGAAAAATGCCAAGGACATTAGCACCAGGTATTGCGGCCAAGTGAGCAGGTAGAGGTCCGTGAAGTACTGGCTGAAATTATAATCGAAGTACCCTTGGACGGTCTGGTTAAAAATTCCGATGACCCACACCATGGTGGCCAGCATGAAGGTGACCAGTACCATAGTGAGCAGTTTCCCACCGAAGATGGCCCAACTGGGGACAGGCAAGGCGTCGGATATCTGGTCAAAGCCAACGGTACGGTCGCGGTGGACCACCTCTCCGGTGTAAAACACCAGGATGATCATGACGAAGAATATGTAGGTGGAGTTCTTCATCTCCAGCATCGTATAGGTCGTCGGGAGACTTGGTGTGCCGTAGGTCGAGTTGCCGAACAAGCCATCAAGGAACAGGAATAACAGCGCTCCTGAGATGATACCGGCGAAGTATGGGTCGCGAAGAATTGACTTAAATTCAATCCAGGCCTGAGCGAACATATGACGGACATAGTTGCCGGCACCAAAGCCCTGCTTTACGAAGGGAATCGCCATTGCACCTGCGGCCCCGCCCCGATAAACGTCTGCTTTGGCTACTTTCTTGGCTTTTTGCTTGCCTCCACCCAAGAACCTGGTGAACTCAAAGCGGAAAAGCGTGAACAGTAGTAAAGCAATTGCTATCCCGGGCCACAGTAGGCGGTTGATCAGCATGTTACCCGTCAACGATGTTTCGTAAACGTTCTGCTCGGGCGGTGTCAGGTATTTGGTTGCTTCATCAAAAGCAAAGGTGCCAAAGGGGTCAAGTATAGAAACTAAGTTTTGGTTTTCCAGATCTGAGGCCAGTGTGATAGCGACCAGGTAAAAGATGAAAAATAGAATACTACCTACATAAGAGACGAATATTTTCCGCGTTAGGGCCACCAGACAGAAGAAAATGGTCCCCGTAAAGATGAGGTTGGGCCATAAGAAAGTGAGCGTACCGTTCACATAATCTGCTATGCGCAAGGGGCCGAAGCGTTCGGCTTCTTCCCATTCTAGTATCGGCCCCATTCCATAACCAATCATTAGGCCGAAGACCACACCAAGGCTAATGAAAAGCAGCGTCACCAGAGAACCCGCATAGCGGCCCAATAAGTATGATTTTTCAGTAACCGGATAGGTAAAGTAATAATCCTTGACGCCGTGTTCAATGTCGCGATATACCGGCACCCCCATTACCGCAGAGGCGATCAGTACACCGAAAATACTGATTGTAGTCAGCAGGCCAGTTACGGTCAGAGCCGAGTTCGCAAAGGCTTTTTCAGATCCGGCATTGGCACCGTTGGCCGCCAGAACGAAACCGAAGAGGAGTAGGATACCAAAGTAGGCCCAGGTGGCGGGGCGTTTGAGGCGATATTTCAGCTCGAACTTGAATATTTTCAGGAACATGTGGGTGTATTATGAGTGCTTTAAAACAAGAAAACCTGCGAAAGGTGGGGATGATCTTAGACCAGCTCCAACTCCATCCGCTCTCCAATCCGGGTAAAATAAACATCTTCCAAATCAGCGTTGACGGCCGAGAATGAATGGTCTGGCTGCGACTCGCTGAAGACATGAATTTCCGTTTTCCCTGCCTTTAGCCGGGTGGAAATCACCTTAAAAGCTTCCATGTGCGCGCCTAAGTCAGCCTTGTTGATCGACTTCTTCCAGATGTTTCCGTTCACTTCTTTGACCAACTCCGCCGGGTGTCCGGTAGCGATCACCTGCCCCAGGCAAATGATGGCCATATTGTTGCAGAGGTTGGTTACGTCTTCTACGATGTGTGTACTCAGGATCACGATGGTGTTTTCACCGATCTCACTCAATAAGTTGTGAAAACGGTTGCGCTCGGTGGGGTCAAGGCCAGCCGTCGGCTCATCAACAATGATCAGCTTTGGGCTTCCAAGCAAAGCCTGAGCGATGCCGAAACGCTGTTTCATTCCCCCGGAGAAAGTCCCGAGGTTGTTCTTACGTTTATCGTATAGGTTCACTCGGTTAAGCAGTGAACCAACGAGTTCTTTTCGTTCCTTACGATTGTTGATTCCCTTGAGGCCTGCAACGTGATCAAGCATATTCTCAGCAGAAACCTTGGGGTAAACACCAAACTCCTGCGGCAGGTAACCTAGTACGCGGCGGACGGCGTCTTTATCGCGCAATACATCTATATCGCCAAGGGTGATACTTCCCGAATCTGCCTCTTGCAAAGTAGCAATGGTACGCATTAAGCTCGATTTGCCGGCCCCGTTGGGGCCAAGCAAGCCGTACATGCCCTGAGGGATAGTCAGGTTACAATTGTTGATTGCATGGACGCCGTTGCCGTAGGTCTTATTCAGGTTTTCAATTCTCAATTCCATAGTGGGTACTTTAAGGTAACGCCCACCAAGGTGCAAAAAAATGAGGTTTCGACACCTAAAATCTGACTAAAGTCCGGTTTCGACCGATAAAAGACACAGCTGCTCCCTCAAACAGTAAAGAAGAACCGTAAAGTGTCCGCCAAATGTTCTTCCCAGTAAGGCCATTCATGCCCGCCGGGAAATTCCTCGTAAACGTGGTCGATACTGGCAGCAAGCAATTGCTCGTGTAGCTTACGATTTCCTGAAATGAGCTCATCCTCCGTCCCACAATCAAAACGCAGTGGGGGCAGGTGGTCTTGGTTTTTCAGTAGTAGGTCAATAACATTTTCCTTTTCACGGTCATTCTGCCGGTAAACGGAAAGATCTTCTTCCACGAACTGTGCCATTTCTTCTAAGCGGGTAATAGAACTGTGGCCCGAAACACCCTTGAATAGCTTAGGGTAAGCAGCCCCTAACCGCAAAGCCCCAAAGCCACCCATGGAAAGGCCGGCGATGTATGTTTCGGCAGATGATTTTGCCTGAGGAATATTCAATCGTACGGCATCAATTACGTCTTCTATGATCCAACGCTCAAAATTACAACCGCTATGCGCCAGGTAAGCAGAGCCGTCAGCGAATAGCCCGTCGGAGGGCATCGCTAAAACACACGCTGGTATTTCACCTGCTTCAATCATACGTTCGGCGGTACGGTGCGCGCCACCCTTCATCGCCCAAACCCACGCAGAGCCGTAGACACCGTGCAAAAGAATGACCACTGGCAAGTTATTTTCTACAGCTCCTTTCGGTACGTAGACACAGATATCTCCCCTGCCCTTCAGGTTAGGGGTCTTAACCGTGATGAAGCGCAGGTTGTCCGTTTCCAGACGAGGGTTAGATATTTCGGTAGTACGGAAGCGGGACATGGAAGAAAGGGGATAAAAGGGAAAGGGAATAAAGGGGGAAGAGAATAAAGGGGGGAAGGGAATAAAGGGGGAAGGGGGGAATTCAATACTACTGGGCATTTCTCTTCGCACCTTCTTCGAGGTTTGGCTCCCTCTTCGTCGAGCCTCAGGCGAGACATGTGGAAGAGGGCGGGGGGAGAGGCAGAAAATCAAAAGTGCCCACTAATATGAAAAAGACCCTAAAAAACGATTACCCCTTTTGCGTTTCGGCCAGCCAACATATCGTCAAAGCCTTGCTGAAGGTCGGAGAGCGGATAGGTTCGGGTGATCATTTCATCAAGCAAGAGTTGACCATCGGCGTACCAGTCCATGAGTTTCGGGAAATCTCGTTGGGGTGAGCATTTGCCGTAGAGTGGATTGAGGTAGATCTTATCCCATTCAAAAAGGTTCATATCAATAGTGATCTCCTGTTCAATGCCGCTTACCTGTACGGCAGTACCTGCGTTACGGATCATGGCCAGCGGCGCTGCTCCGAGGGCGGGAATGGCGGTGCACTCGAAGGCGTAGTCGGCTCCCCGGCCACTGGTCATTGCCTTCACTTTCTCAGCTGCTTGCAACAAGCCTTCGTCTTCGCGCTGAGCGAGGACGGTGTGGGTAGCGCCAAACTGTTTCGCCATTGTTAGCCGTTCAGGGTTGATATCAACGGCAATGATTTTACCTACTCCAGCGATCTTGAGTCCCTGGATTACGTTAAGTCCAACGCCTCCGGTACCCAGTACCGCTGCTGATTCTTCGGGCTTGCCGTTGATGACGTTGATGACCGATCCGACGCCCGTCATCACTCCGCAGCTAACAATGCTCGCGGAGGCATACGGCACATCTTCTGTCATCTTCACCAAAGCCGAGGCTTTCACCAACGTGTACTCCGCCAGGGTACCGAGGTTAAAGGAACGCTCAATAGGCTGACCGCCCCGGGTAGTACCTTCCAGATGGGCATGGCCTGGGGTAAAGCCGTTACCGCCTGCTACCACCGGAGAGTTTTCTTCGCAGATGTGCTCGTTACCTCTTTCACACTGAAAACATTTGTAACAGGGTGTCGCCCAATTGAGGATAACTTTGTCTCCTGCGGAAAAGCCATTCACTTCAGGGCCGACGGCAAAGACTTCCCCTGCGCCTTCGTGGCCCATCACGATGGGTTTGCCCCAGCTTAATGAGTCATGGTCAGTATGGCAGAGCCCCGCAGCTTTCATGCGCACGAGGACTTCGCCACTGGCGGGGGCGCTGACGCGGATAGTTTCAATGTTAAAGTTGCCTTCGCCGTCTGCGATGGCGGCTTTGCAGTCTAAATGCGTGGAGGTCATAATATCGCCGGTGGTTTCGGCCAAAGGTAATGGGACGGGCCTGGGGCTAATCATTACTGCGGGGTTTATTTGTAGAACTTAAGGTACAAGCGTTGCGCTTATCACCTTAACTTTCCTTCTTTACACCTGTTCTCCCTGTAGCAGCCCATAATAAACGCAGACCAACGAAATCAATCATGCGCCTAGATCACATCGGCATAGCAGTAGCGGACCTTACCGCAGCCGAAGACCTCATCGCCCGCCTCCTTGGCCGCAAAGCATACAAGCGTGAAACCGTAGCAGACCAACACGTCGTTACTAGCTTTTTCACCGCTGGCGGTACTGAAGGCCTACGAGGGGGCAAGCCTACTGAGGCTAAATTGGAGTTAGTTGCGGCCGAAGGCCAGCAAGGTCCAATACACAAGTACATCGAAAAGCGCGGGCCGGGCATCCATCACCTTGCCTTCGAGGTAGACAACATAGAGGAGGAGATGGCTCGGCTTGCCGCAGACGGTTTCGAGCTGCTTCAGGAAAAGCCTTCACGCGGAGCCGACAACAAACTGGTCTGCTTCCTTCACCCTAAAAGCACCAACGGCGTCCTGGTCGAAATTTGCCAGAGTGTCAACGAAGAAGTCGACCTGGCCACCTTCTGGAGCAATCGATACGACGAAGGACGCACCGGCTGGGACATCGGCTACCCCTCGCCTCCCATCACGGATTACCTCGATCAGATCGCCGACAAATCCTTGCGCATCCTTATCCCCGGTGCAGGCAACGCTCACGAAGCTGAATACGCATGGAAACTAGGCTTCACCAATGTTCACATCCTTGATGTAGCAGGGCAACCGCTGAAAGCTTTTGCGAAACGAGTGCCTGACTTTCCGAAAGAACAACTAATCCAAGGTGATTTCTTCGAGCACATCGGCCAGTACGACCTCATCCTCGAGCAAACCTTCTTCTGTTCTTTCCCTCCCCTAACGGAAACCCGTAGCGCCTATGCAGAAAAGATGCACGCCCTACTGGCGCCTGGCGGAAAACTCGTTGGTTTGTGGTTTGACATCCCACTGACTGGCGATATGGAGAAACGGCCCTTCGGCGGTACCCGGGCGGAATACCTCGGCTACTTTGCGCCCTTCTTTGAAATGGAATCATTTGCGACTGCCACCAATTCAATTAAACCACGGCAAGGAAATGAGTTGTTTGGTATTTTCAGGAAAGAACCAGTGTAAGAGGGAGATTTCTAAACATCTGCGATTTGAATGTCGCGTAATATGCATCGACTTCAACGTTGGCGCCAAATAACACATGAACCAAGAAAAGCGCCTACTTTTAATCCTTGCCGCCATCCAGTTTTGTCATATCCTGGACTTTATGATCATCATGCCCCTGGGCAAATTGGTCATGGATACGTTCAGTATTTCGCCGGGGCAGTTTTCCTGGGTAGTATCAGCTTACGCGGGTGCAGCGCTGACGGGTAACCTCATTAGTACTGCCTTCATCGACCGATTTGACCGGCGCTCGGCGTTGCTGTTTTTCTTTACTGGTTTCACGTTGGGCACCCTGGCCTGCGGCTTTGCGCCGAGCTATACTTTACTACTGGTTTTTCGGTCTTTTACGGGTATTTTTGGAGGCACGCTGGGAGCATTGGTGTTAGCTATTTTGGGCGACGTTATTCCGCTGGAACGCCGTGGCGCAGCCATGGGCTGGGTCATGACGGCCTTTTCGGTAGCGAGTGTGGCCGGCGTGCCTTCGGCTATTTGGATTGCGGCGGAGTTCGGTTGGAGCGCACCCTTTGTGGTTACGGCAGCCATCTCAGCGACGTTTGTGGCGCTGGCGTTTTTCTTTGTCCCACCGTTGCGCGGGCATTTGGAAAAAGAGGCGCGGCCGCAGGATGCAAAGCAGGGACAAAGAGCCGTGGAGGACATAACGGGCACCTTCAACCTGCAGGATGCGGACCTCACTTCTGCCGGCCAGGCCCAGAGCCCGAAGTATGACTTAAGTAAGATCATCGCCCCCTACGTTCGCATCTTCTCCGATGCCAACCAGCGAGCAGCCCTACTCTTCACCCTAATCCTGATGTTGGGGCACTTCACCATCATCCCCTTTATTGCACCGTACATGCAGATCAACGTAGGTTTCAGTGACAAGCAGGTGGGCCTCATTTACCTCATCGGCGGGTTGTTGACGGTCGTCCTGCTCCCCTTCTTCGGTAAGCTTTCGGACCGTTACGGACACCGACTGGTTTTCACCACTTCTTCCGTTTTCGCCCTGGCAAGCATCTACGCCCTCACCAACCTGGATACCAACTCTATCAACATTGCCCTCCTGACAACCTCCTCCTTCTTTGTAGTGGCCAGTGGCCGCAGGGTGCCAGCCACGACCATGATCACCTCGGTAGTTAGGCCGGAAAACCGGGGCGGCTTCATGAGCATCCGGCAATCGGTGAACGAAATGGCCCTTTTCTCCAGCACCATAATCGCCGGCTTCATCGTCACCGAAGGGCCAGACGGGAAACTGGAACACTATGAATGGCTAGGCTATTTCACCATAATTATGAGCATTTTGGCGGTGTGGGCAGCAAGCCGGATTAAAGCCGTGGCTTAAGGCTTTGTATATTAACTTTAAGTAAATTTGTTAGTATCCATGCGGTTTTCACCGATCGTTTTGGGTAGATTTACGCTTGCGAAATGTCAGAAAATCATCGAATAGACGGTGATCTCCGATACAATCATATCTCTACACTTGCGGCCGGATCAGGTTTGGCCGGATTTTTCCCCACTTTAAACCATCTTATTATGCGTTTAGCCTTACTCTTGTTTTTTATTTGTCTTACGGTTGCGTTGACGGCGCAAACAGCCATAGATTTTACCGGCTTCAACGGCAATGGCATTTCCGCTCCCACTCCTAACGGAGCAGCGATTGTTGGCGGCCAACTTAACGGTGCTGTTTTTTCCGTCAGTGGTTTCGGTACCGCTAGTGATCTAATGCGTGGCACGTCTACCGGCGGAGAAACAACTGGTGGCGTTTATGCCTTTGAGGTAGCTACCGGAAATGTAGCCCTTGGCGTTCAGCCTGGTGGTAGCGACTTTACTCCTGGTTATTTCCAGCTTGAGTTGTTCAATCAAACTGGTGCCGCAATTACTCCTGCGGACATGATAGACGTCAGCTATACCATCTACACTCTCAACGATCAAGGCCGGGCCAACTCGTTCAACTTTGCTTTTTCTACTGACGGCACAGCCTTCACCGATGTGGCTGCACTCGATTTCACCTCTCCTGAAGCAGCAGATATGACTCCAGCGTGGGTTGCGACTCCACGCATGACGACCATTACTGGAATTAGCGTTCCTGTAGGCGCACCTTTTTACATTCGTTTTATCGGTAACGACGAAACCGGAGGTGGTTCGCGCGATGAATTCGCTGTTGACGACATCGTAGTCGATATCGTAAGTATCCTCCCCGTAACCCTCACCAGTCTCGAAGCTGTTGAAATGGGCAAAACCGCTATGGTAAAATGGTCTACCGCTACCGAATCTGGCAACAGCCACTTCGTGGTGGAGCGCAGCCAGAACGGACGCACGTTTGCAGCCATTGGCCGCGTAGACGGTGCCGGAGATAGCTACGGCACCATCAACTACGACTTTGTTGACCAGGCTCCCGCCAACGGAGACAATTACTACCGCCTCCGCCAGGTAGACCTCACAGGTGAAGCTGCGGTCTTTGGCCCGGTAATGGTTTCCTTCCAGACAGAAGGCCTGACGGCTTACCCTAACCCTGTAGGCAACCGCCTTTTTGTGAGTGGTGCAACGGCTACTTCTCAGACAACCATTCTTGACCTCAACGGCCGCGTGCTGAGCAACGGCATCAACTCCGGTAACGGCATCGCTACCGATAAGCTTGCGCCCGGTACTTACCTCCTCCGCGTTGAAAGTGCTACGGGTACGGAGACACTACGCTTCGTCAAACAGTAGTGACCTTTCCTACGATTACGGTTATAGCCGGGCCTTCCAATGCAGGAAGGCCCGGCTGTTTTGTTTCAAAAGACAGCCGCTGAAGCTGCGCCTAAAGGGCGTTTCTGGCTTCCATCGTTAAATTCCTCTTATCATTTGCCTTCCTGTCCGGGGTAAAGTGAACCTCAGCCCGCTGAATACCTTAGTAATTGGTATAACGAATTACGCTTCAGCCATGACCAGACTCCAGCTAACTTCCCTGCTCTTCTTAACCTTTCTTTGCACCAGCGTCCGCGCCCTAAGTATTGGAAAAAAGGGAGAAAGAAATAAAGGGTGGGTACTCCTTCCTTTATTCCTTTTAGTTCTTACTCCCTTTCTAAATGCCCAAATCGAACCCCGCACTCCCCCCGTACGGGTTGAGGACGCCCTGCGCTTCGGCAACACGGAAGTATTCGGTAGCGCCCGCTTCTTCGGCACCGGCGGAAGTATGACAGCCATTGGCGTAGACGGCTCTACCCTACATACCAACCCCGCGGGCATCGGCTGGAACCGTTTCAGCGCCGCTCAAATAACGCCAGGCTTTGCACTCAACAACCTGACGGCGCGCCTGCGCAACGGCACGGGGAATGAGGAAGTAGACGAAAGTAACGGCACCTTCGTGGTACCAAGTGCCAGCCTTGTGTGGGCCGGAGACACCCGTTCCGTGAACTGGTCTACCTTCAACTTCGGTATCAGTTATACCCGCTTAGCCGATTTCAACGAAACCATCGCTTTCAACGGACGTAGCGAAGGCGGCATTATCGACGCGATCGTAGAAGACCTCAACGATGGTATTGTCGATGGTTTCCGCTCAGAGCTCGCTCGGCAAATCCCCAACGCTGTTCAGGAAGACGATCTTGGATTTTTCTCCGACTTTGACCTGGAAAGCAGCGCTGGCGGCCAAATTCGCCGCGAAGGCACCGTAGAACGTAGTGGTAGCCTTAACGAAATTGCCCTCGGCTTCGGTGGCAATTATCTGGAGAAGGTACTTTGGGGGGTTACCATCGGTATTCCGGTGATTGACTTCACCGAAACCAAGGTTTACGATGAGGTAGACGACCGCGACGAAATCTCTTTCTTCGACAATGCTGGCTTCGACGAACTGCTGGAGCTCTCCGGTTCCGGAGTTAACTTCAAATTCGGCCTCATCGGCCGGCCAACGGACAATATCCGCCTCAGCGCGGCCGTCCACTCTCCTACCTTCTGGACAGTAGACGAGGTCTACGAAACAACCTTCGAATACAACTTCACCGACAACGGCCAGGCCCAGGGTGGCACCGAACTAAGCCCCCGCAGCGAAGCAGCTTACAACCTGCGGACGCCCTGGAAATTTTTCCTCGGTGCTGGCTACCTGTTTGGCAGAACAGGATTTGTCTCCATCGATGCTGATTACAGCAACCTGGCCGGCACCTCCTTCAGTTCCGATGACTTCGCCACGGTGGACGAAGCAGGCAACGCCGATGTAGACAGGGAGTTGAAAAGCATGCTCGGCGTACGCGTTGGGGGTGAACTCAATCTTAAGCCCTTCCAGATTCGTGCGGGCGTAGGCTACCGCCAGAACCCGGTGATCAACCTTCGTAACGATGAAGACGCTGCGAACCTGAGCCTTTCCGGAGGAGTAGGTTATAGTGCGGGCAAGTTCTTCGTAGATGCCGCCGTGCGCTTGCAAGACAACAGCTCTTACTACGCGCCCTACCGCACCTTCGCCTTCGACGGGCAGGTAGTGGACGCCAATCGAAGCCGGATTACTGGCTTGGTGACGGTTGGGTTCCGTGGCTTTTGATCGCAATACTTCCTGTTGAAAAAAAACACCCCCGGTTGGCCGAAAGCTAACCGGGGGTATTGTTTTCCAGTAAGAAAAACTGCCGCGCCTAAAACATTATCCCAAGCATAATCACAATAGAGTTAAGCTTGCCCCTGGAGTCATCTTCCCTTTCGCTACGGCCATCTCGCTGCAGCGTGGTTCCTTTGTCCGTAGTTAAATCTGCGAAGCCAGATTGAAAGGATATCCCCCCGACCAACGCGGTACCTTCGGAAATGCTGTACTCCAAGCCGCCGCCGATGCTCCAGCCCAGGTTAACGCCATTAACTTCACCACCAATATCGAAGGATTCATCTTCGCTGATGAAGCCAGCGTTCTGGACGCGACCACGCGACTGGGTAAGAAAGCCAAGGTGAATGGCCGGCCGGACGTAGTAGCGGATGTAACCAAACTCCCGTGTGCGCAGGGTAAGGCCAATGGGGATTTCCACGAATTGGAGATCATACTTGAACCCGAGGCCACCCCGGAGGGTATCGGGGAGTACGCCGGAGGCCAGAGTATTGTCCAGAGATTCGCGCCAGATATCCGTACGGGTGAATTGATCTTCGTAGAAAAGGGTTCCACCAGCGTTGAAATGGAAACCTAAGCCGGTGTGCAAGCTGTAGTTGTCACGGAAGTAGTATTCGCCAATCACGCCTAGTTTGAGGCCCAGGTTGGTGCCGTCCCGGTTGATCAGGTTATCGTTAGTCGTCATCCCACTGAAGGTGGGGCTTACCTGAATCCCGAACTGGAGATCACCCGGCAGCTGAGCGAAGGCAACGGCAGGCAACATAAATAGCGCCACTAAAAAGGCTAGCGAGCGGTTGGAGGTAAAATTTTTGATCATTGGAGTCGTTGGTTTATTGTCTTTTTCTAAACGGACCGGCACAGCCGGTGTTTGCCATTTTTATGAAAGTGAACGTAAAATTAAGCCTACTTAGCCTCTTATCGGCATTTATCCTTTACTCATGTGGCGAAGAAAAGCTTCCGCCGCCCGACGTGAGTGGTCTCCAATCGCCCATAACTCTCGTTCGTTTTGACCGGGCGATGGTGGCTATGGACACCGGGAACCTTACCAAGAGTCTTACGCAACTCGAAGCTGAATTTCCGGACTTCACTGATACTTACCTCCGCTTCATTCTACCTATTCGCCGGGGAGACTTTAGCCCGGAAGAACAGAATTTGATGCTGAAAGCGTTTCTCACCTTCCCGCTAATCACGGAATTGGATTCGACAATTCAACAACGGTTTCCCGATGCCGATTTGGAAAAGCAGCGGGCCGATCTTGAACAAGCTCTCCGCTACTACCGCTACTACCTCCCTGCCGCTGAGCGGCCGGATACTCTGCTGACCTTCTTTTCTCAATTCGAGGTTGCCGCAGCACTCTATGGCGAAGACGATCTGGCCGTAGGGCTGGAATTTTTCCTTGGCCCAGACTACAACTACCAGGGAGTCGATCCGCGCGAGACCATCTTCTCTTCCTATCTCGCCCGCACCTACACGCCGGAACACATGACGGCAAAACTGATGCGTACCCTTATTCAGGAAGAAGTTCCCAAGCCCCGAGGGGGCAAACTAATTGACCACCTGATCTACGAAGGGAAAAAGCTCTACCTACTGGAGAAAGTTCTTCCCTTTACCCCCGACAGCGTTCTCTATGAAGTTACGGCCGAGCAAATGGAATGGCTGCGCAGCAACGAAATCCCCATCTACGCCCATCTTCAGAAAGAGCAAATGCTCTACAGCACCGACGCTACGTTGATCAAAAAGATGACGCAGCCGGCACCGTCTTCGCAAGGCATGCCAGTGGAGTCTCCCGGAGGCGCAGTAAACTACCTTGGCAAACGAATTGTGGAGGCTTATGTGAAGGCGAACCCACAGGTTACGATGTCTCAGTTGTTGGGAATGACTGATGGGCAGACGGTACTAGCAGGCGCTCGGTATAAACCTAAATAGTAGTATAAGTGCGTATCATTGATCATATAGTCTACACCGTCCCAAATCTGGAAGCGGCCATCACGGATTTAGAAGCGCGTCTTGGAGTAAAGCCCTTAATCGGTGGTCGCCATAGCACCCAGGGAACGAAGAACGCCCTGATAAACCTCAACGACGGGGCTTACCTTGAGGTCCTTGCCGCTGACGACGAAAACACCGCCATTCTTCCTCCCCGTTGGATGGGCGTCGATGTGCTTACCCGTCCACAGATTACCCGTTGGGCGCTTAAATCTGATGACCTTACCGCAGATGGTACTGTCCTCAATGAGCACGACCAAGCCCTTGGCCATAGGAAAGCCGGCTCCCGGCAAAGACCAGACGGCAGTATGCTCCGGTGGGAATTAATTCTGCCTACTTCCGTTCCCGAAGTAGATATCTTGCCCTTCATGGTAGACTGGCGCGCATCAGACATTCACCCGCACAAGGCCATGCCAAATATGGGATGCAGTATTACAGAAATTCAACTTTTGCATCCTAGCCCAGCAGGTATTGAACCCGTACTTCGTTTACTAGGAGTAGACATCTCAGTCGTTAAATCTCCTGAAGCCGAGATTCGGCTGGTTGTTCAGTCCCCGAATGGAGAGGTAAGGCTTTAGTCATAAATAGTCGGCCAGTACATTGTAACCTTTCTCGGCCACCGGCGTTACGTCCCAAAACCAGCATAAGATGCACCTAAAGCTAGAAGACATCCTCGCTCAGGAGTCAATGTACCGCCGCCATTTCATGAATACCCTTCCCGGGCCCCGAGGTGTTCATATGGTTGGGACCAAAAGCCACCGTGGCGTAGAAAACATCGGCGTGTTTAGCTCTTTTGTGCACATCAGTGCCAGTTCGCCACCGCTACTCGGCTTCATTATGCGGCCACTCACCGTTCCGCGGGATACCTACCACAATATTAAGGCAAACAAGTGGTTCACGATCAATACGCTGCACCCTGATTTTTTGGACAAAGCTCACCAAACAAGCGCTAACTATGCCCACGGAGTATCAGAGTTTACCGCAACCGGCCTCACTCCGAAATACAGCGAAGAATGCAAAGCCCCTTACGTTGCAGAGAGCAAGATCAGGATCGGCCTAACCTTTGAAGAAGAGCATAAGATCAGTGGCATTGAGACCTACTTCATCGTTGGCAGAGTCCGGGAGATTTTCCTACCCGACGAGGTGGTCGCTACTACTGGGCATGTTGATCATGAGTTGCTACAAACCATGAGCGTTGCGGGCCTAGACAATTACCATAAGGTTGGCACAGGGCAGCGAATGCCATATGCCAGGCCTTAAACCCAATAGACCTGCTACGTCGTAGCACTTTGGTGGAAACTTGAGTTCGATTTGCGCCTCAGCGAGCCAAATTCACCTGTAAGCCCACGATGCGGCAAGTCTAATATTTCCCTTAGCTTGCGAACGTGAGCCAGCCCAATAAATTTGCACCCGCCGCTTGGGGTACCGTGCCCGTAGTGCCGGTTGTAATCGCCCTTATCCTGGGTATTGGGGTGGCGGACTGGTTGGGCTTTGTGCCTCCTGGCATTTGGCTCACGGCCAGTTGTCTTTCACTGGTCATTGCCCTGCTTACAGTCGTAATTCGAATGCCCGCCCGTTGGTGGTCCGTACTTGGGAGTGGGTTAATTTTGTTCTCCGTATTCAGCTTTGGAGCCTGGCGTTTTAATGCCAGCTACTTACCCGCTCAGGAGCGTTTTTTCACCAATCATTTGGAAAAAGGCGACTTCCTTGCCGGCACCGTCGAAACCTTGAAACCCGGTCGTAGTCGTATGCGAGCCGAGGTAAGACTCAATCATATATTTCGAGATTCAAGTAATGGTATCCCCATTCGTGGCAAGCTCCTCGTTTACCTCCCGCCAGACGAACAAACCGCCCAACTAAAGACGGGAGACGAGATCGTCTTCAACGCAGAACCCGGTGAGATTTCGCCACCGCTCAATCCCGGTGTTTTTGACTTCCGGGCTTACGCCAGCCGCAGGGGCATCCACCATCAGGTTTTTCTGCGAACAAGGGCAGAATGGCGCATAGCAGTCAGTGCTGGCGGAAATATTTACGCACGTGCACAGGCTTGGCGAAGCGCCTGGTTCAAAACCTTTCAGGATCATCTCTCGGGAGACGAGCTTGCGGTAGCCGCCGCACTTGTTATTGGGCAACGTGACCTGATTACCGAAGAGGTAAAATCAGCTTACACCGAGACCGGAGCCATTCACGTTCTTGCCGTTTCCGGCCTGCACGTTGGTATCATCTTCATGATTTTAACCTTCTTTCTGGAACGGGTAATGCGGCTTGACAAAACCAAATTTGGACGAATCGCTGTCATCTTCATCAGCTTGCTGTGCATCTGGGCTTTTGCCCTTGTGTCCGGGCTCAGCGCTTCCGTACAGCGGGCAGCCATTATGTTTTCGCTTATAGCCGTTGGCCGAATTGCGTTTCGAAAAATTCATGTCTTCAACACCTTATCCGTAGCGGCCATTGCGATGCTCGTTTACCAGCCCAACCAGTTGTTTCACGTTGGTTTCCAATTGTCGTTTATGGCCATCATCGGCATCGTAGCTTTTACAAATTATCTGGATAGGCTGGTCTACCTTCCGGGCCTAGTGACCAGGAAAGCGTGGTCGGCCATCGCGGCATCGACCGGAGCGCAGTTGGGTACGCTGCCCTTATCATTGCTTTACTTCAAGCAATTTCCCGCCTACTTCATGATCAGCGGTACCCTAGTGATCGTCTTTGCTTTTGCGACCATGTTTCTAGGCTTACTACACGGCTTCACGGCGGGCGTACTCGGAGTGCCCGTACTGGCCAACCTTACCGGGTGGTTGCTTTCTACCGTAGTAGAGCTGCAAAACGCACTCATCTTTTTCTTTGGTAAACTGCCCGGTGCTCTGATCGAATTACGTTTCTTCGACGGCCTTGCCAGCGCACTCCTGGCACTCAGTATCGGTTGCTTAGGCGCCTTCCTTCGTTGGAGAAAACGCGGATTTATGCTTGCAGGTGGCGTATTCCTGCTCCTAATGTTCATCTGGGCGCGGACGCAGGTGCAAGGAACGGACAAAGAAGATTCCGGACTGACTGTTTTCCACGTCTCCAAAGGAACCCTAATCGACCTTACGACCGCAGGCCAAGCCTGGTCGTTGGGCGAGCAACCTCAGGTAAAGGACCTCGGCTTTAGCGCCGGCCCGTTGCGCAAAAGCATGGCCTACGAACCAGAAGCGACCTTCTCGCTCCGCCCCGGCACCGATACAACGCTTACTGCCGATGTCACGCTCCGGTTTCCTTACTTCGAATTAGGGGATAGCAAATGGGCCGTTCTTGACGGCAAGTCCGAAGCTTCACTTCAACTCAACGGCCTCACCCATCTGCTTGTGATCAACGATTTTCGGGCAAAACGCATGCCCACTTTGCCCGCAGGCCGACAATTGCTGATTATCCTCGACGGCAGCATCCCCTTCTATCGCTGGGCGGAGTGGCAAGAACAAGCGGAAGCATTGGGCTGGCAGCTGCACATTACGGGGAAGGATGGGGCTTATCAATTGGCCTTTTGACCCTTAATGCTTTACTACCAGTGCAGCAATTACATTAGAGTAGCTCACCTCATTACGACATTTAGGCATACCTTAACTATGACCTAAACCGTTTATCCGTAACTTGCGGCACCTAAGCGTTTTACATACTAACAATGAACGACCGACTGCGTATTGACCTAAAAAAGCTACAGCTTTGCCTGCTGCTCGTGTTTGCGAGCATCGCCGGGCTACGGTCGCAGTGCAATGACGTTCCTGTTTTCAATGATGCGCCGACGATAATCAACCAATCCTGCGACTTGTTTTCCGCAGGAGATTTCACCGCGCTTCCCGCCAACGTAAACGCTTGTTTCCGGGTACTTGGAGCCGACGGAACAGTAGTTCCTGGCAGCCAGGATGCCCGACTCAAGGCCGCACTGGATGCTAGTGGGGCACTACCCATGATCACCTCCGCCTGTTCCCCGGAAGTAGAGGTTTGTGTTTCAGGCCTAACCATAGACACTGCGGATGACTGTGCTGATACGCTCAGGATGAGCAGAACCTTTACGGTCCGAAACACGGCTCCGGAAGCCTCCAATGCACCTGCGTCCCTCGCCCAAAACATCTTCTTCATCCGCGCGCGCCTTGAAGAAATGACCGGGGTTGAAAACGTCATTTTTTACTTCCCCGATACCGGCAACGGATTACCAGAAAATCCAGCCCCCCGGCCGGAAGATTTTCCGACGACCGCTACCGGCCGCCACCTCAGTTCGAATTTCTGTGGCTACGAAGTAAGCTTTCAAGACGACGAACGAGATACTGGCTGCGGTAACAACTTCACCTTCGTGCGGACTTTCCGCGTAACGGACAACTGCGGCGACAGCAGCCGGGTATTCACGCAGGTTGTCCGGGTCGGAGACCAGCAAACCACCATAGAATCTCCTCCGGTTTTGGCGCAATACCCGCTCTCCTTCGGCACCAATTCCGATTGTTCCGCCGTGATTGATACTCGCCTGACCGGACTAACCATCGCTGACATCTGTGATGGCAGTAGCCGCCTTGATGCTTACGTTTATCTCAACCGTCAAATCAGCAGCACGCCGCTGGGCCCATACCAGGTTTTCAGCCCCGACGAGTCACAAAACTTCACCGATCCAATCCCTATCGGGCAGCACATCATCCGTTACCGCGGGCAAGATTCTTACGGCGCCGAGACGATTCTGGACATCGATTTTGAGGTCAGAGACAACAACCAACCAACGGCTATTTGCGAGCAAGGCCTAAGCATCTCCCTAAACCAAGCAGGAATCGCTGTCCTGCCCGCCGCAGAACTCAACGACGGAAGTTTTGATAACTGCAGTGGGGTGACCTACTCGGTAGCCCGGCCGGGAAGCATCTTCTTCAACGCCTCGCTATCCCTTGATTGTGATGACTTCGGCACCGCAACCGTCGTATTACGAGTCACCGATGCCACGGGTGATAATCGGGCAGATTGCAGTACCGAAATAACCGTCTTAGATACACAACGGCCAACCTGTATTGCCCCCCCTTCAACGAACATCACCTGCCGAACCTTCAGTAATAACCTGCCTTCGGATCTTCGCGAAGTATTTACCGCTGACCCTGTCGGAACAGCCGCTCTACTCGATGCGACCTTCGGTGCTCCGACCGGCTCCGACAACTGCGATTCGATGCGCCTGCGGCAGTTTCTCTCCGGAGGCCTTTCTGAGTGCGGCAGCGGTAGCTTCACCCGCAGTTTCGTAGTGAACGACCAGACGGGCTTCACGCAAATCGCACTTTGTCAGCAGTTCGTCACTGTTCGGCCCTACACTGAATACAGCCTCCGGTTGCCGGGCGACCAAAACTACGACAGCTGTGCAGATTTGCCGACGCCGGAAGACCTAATCCTCGGCGAGGGTGGTTGCGACTTAATCACCGTGAATACGGAAACCGACACGCTAGCTGACGACGGTAGCGCTTGCTACCAGCTGAGTTTGACCCACACCTTCATCAACTGGTGTGAATACGACGGAGGCTCCGCTCCGCTGGAGATCCCACGCGACGCAGACAACGACGGGAACCTTCGCCCTACTTTTTACCTCAACATTGAACCCGCCAGCGATGGTAGCCTTACCGACGACAAGGCCATGTTGGACCGCGATATCGTACACAACAACAGCAACGAGATCGGCGAACTGATCGATCTCTACGGAACTTCCACCCAGCGTGGCCATTTCCGTTACGTACAGCTAGTAACCGTTTCTGATAACAATGGGCCGACTGTAGAGCTGCCGACTCCGGACAATGGACGGGCCATCACTGCTGATTGCCTGGGGGGCGTTCTGATGAGCTTCACGGCTACCGACGATTGTGCAGCCCCGGAAACCATAATTGCTCTGGATATAGATGTTGTAGACCGCAATGGCGACGATACTATTTCCCGTCCCGATTTCCTGGAAGATCGGCAATTGAGTCCGAACAGATTTACCACAATGCCCGACGGTAGCGTAGAGGTGAGTATTCGCTTTTTACCCATTGGTCAGCATTTAGCCAGGGTGCAAACTACCGATAACTGCGGCAACCTCAACGAGCAATTCGTCTTGCTCAGGGTCGAAGACGGCCGGGCACCACGCCCAGACTGCTCTACGGTGAACAGCGTGGTCCTTACCCCCGACCCTGCCTTCGGTGGCATTGCGGCATTGCAGGCTTCCGACTTCATCCGTGGGCCAGCAACAATGTGTACGGAAACCCCCGTGACCTACGCGCTGTACCGCGAAACAACCGCCGCACAAGCTGGCTTCATCCCGCAGGCAGGAGAAGCGCAACTGGACCTTGACTGTAGTGACCTGGGGCAAAACCTCCTCCGGGTTTACGCCATTGCCGAAGCTACTGGGCGCCACGATTACTGCAACATCAGTGTGAACGTCACTTCGAGTAACGACATTTGCGCCGGGCGGTTAGGCATCATCGATGGTTACGTTCTCACCGAATCCGGAGAACCTATGGCTGGGATTGAAATATTCGCCGCTGCAGGCGGTCAGGAGATCAGGATCACGACTGAAGACGACGGCTACTATCGTTTTGACGGTCTCGCCGAAGGCGCAGACTACACCATCCGCCCCTACTACAACGAAGGCCCAATCAACGGTCTTTCTACTTTCGACATTTCGCTCGTCAGCGATTACCTGACCCAGACCCTGGAGGAAGGACTCAGTCCCTACCAGCTCATCGCGGCAGATGCAAACAACAGCCGAGCCATCACGATTCTTGACCTGATCGAAATCCGGGAAATACTGCTAGGTATCGATGACGCCTTCGACAACAACACCAGTTGGCGCTTCGTGCCAGCCGACTACACCTTTCCTGACCCGACCGATCCGTGGGCAGAGTCCTTTCCTGAGGTTGCTATGGTAGCAGGATTGAGCGGTACCCGTTCAGCGGATTTTGTCGCTATCAAGGTCGGCGACGTCAACAATTCTGCCAATCCGGTCAGTAGTCTTCTGACTAACATCGGTGGTTCCAGCGGCAGAACGAGTAAAGCGATAGCGCTTGAACTCCAGCCCAACCAGTACGACACATGGTCTTTACGAACTGCTGGCGAAGTACCTCTGGCGGGTATTCAGTTTAGTATGGCGCTGCCCGCAGGTGCAAGGATTGTTGATGGCATCGCTCCAGATTATTGGCTGGTGGATCAAGACGATGTGCTCCACCTCAGCTACGTGCCAGAAGGCAGCCGTCACTTACCAGCGGGTACACACCTGCTTGAGCTCCGGTTACCCAACAATATTATACCGGCCTTCACTGGTGAACGTCTGGAGCGGCTTGCTCCGGAGGCCTATACTACCGATGGTCATCTCTTTGGGCTGAGCTTGGATGTAGTTGACCAATCTTTTACGGCGGGTCTCTCCGTTGCTCCCAATCCTATTACCTCTTCGAGTCTACTTTCTTTTGCATGGCCTGTACAGGAGAATCTTCGTTTGGAATTCATCGATGCTACCGGACGGGTGGTTAGTACTCGGATTGTATCCGCTGTTGCGGGGGAGAATTCTTTGCCCTTGGCAATTGGGTGGGATGGTCTTCGGGGCGGAGTTTATTTTGTTCGACTTACCGGACGTGAGGGTGAGGAGGTGGTTCGGGTTGTGGGAGGAGCCAGGTAAGCCTTTCCTCCTAAATCACATAAGGTATAATATCACATATTTGGCGTCAAATATGACGTAGCACAAGTGAAACAGAACTTTCCCTTCCACAAACGCATTAGATAAAACCCACAACTACTAAACCGGATCATGGCCAAACACTCCCCGAAAAAAATAGAATTCGTAAACCGCAAAGCGAAGTACGAGTATCACTTTCTGGAAACAGTAGAAGCGGGCATCAAGCTGACCGGTACGGAGATCAAGAGCATCCGCAATGGCCACGTGAACCTGCGCGATGCCTACTGTGTGTTCCAGAAAGAAGAGATGTACTGCCGTTCTATTTTTATCGGTGAGTACAAGCAAGGCAATGTCCACAATCACGAAGAACGTCGCCCGCGCAAGCTGTTGCTGAAACGCCAGGAACTCAATAAGTGGCAGAAAAAAGTGAAGGAAAAGGGTTACACCATCGTCCCCTACCGCCTCTACCTGAACGAGCGCGGACTCTGTAAACTGGAGATTGTACTCGTACAGGGTAAAAAAGTACACGACAAGCGCGACAGCATCAAAGCAAAAGACAATAAGCGAGCTTTAGACCGGGCGCTAAAAAATCTTTAATCCTCTCCCTACATAAGCTCCGGCAACCACATCCCCATTGTAGCGCCAAAGACACCAACGGCGGTGATAAGAATACAAACCATCATCAGGGCAGCCATTGCATAGTGTGCACCAGCTCCACCCTGTCGCTTCGCCAACAGGTAAAGTTCATAGATCGCTAGCGGCAAGAGGTAGTGCGCGTAGGAAAGAACATCTAAAAACGGACCACTAAAAGTCTCCGGATCAAAACCGACCGGTGCCCCCCACATAACCAACCACCCCATCAGGAAAACCCTGAAGAACCAGACGCCACTGGCAACAAGGAATAAGCGCACAGCCCATGCCTCGTGTTGCTTCATCTTTCGTTTTACGGCGAAATACCAAACTAATCCTCCCGCTAAAACGATGAGTACGGCCTCCAGGCTCATCGCAAGATGGCTGACCGGCCCGCCCGCTTCTTCATGAGACCAAATCATGTAAAAGCCCGTAAGCCCACCGATAGCCGTCAGCATTACATAAGTCCGGCCATTCCAACGGTGAAAGGTCGGAAAGCGCCGCCGAATTCTACCGATGAACTGCAACGGGCCACCCAACATAATCAACACCGCAAAGAAGAGGTGAATACCGATGGCAAGGTTACTTAGGGTTTGGCCTTCCTGATAACCAGGGGTAAGCACTTCATTCCAGGCAGCGAGGTTTCCATCAATAGCTGCGCCACCATAGAAAGCAGCGACGTAGGCCGCAAAGAATAGCTGACCGATGATCGCAACGACAAACCAGGCGGTTATCGTCTTACTCAAGATTTTATCCGCTTGGACTAAAGAAGCACTCAATGGTTGGGTAGTGGGGGAATAGGAGGTCATATCATTTGTTTGATACAAACTTCCGTCTCTGTTCCGCTAACTGCAATTACCTTATGCACAGCCGGAATACTCCTCCGCCAAACCGGAAAAAACATCCACGAAATGGGTAGTGTCTCTATCCTTGCTTGATGAGTGCAAAAAACGCCGCTCGGTAGGTTTCAGACACAGGAATACGCTCCTTCCCGATCACAATCCGGCTCCGCTCCACAGCTTCAATATTAGCAAGACCAACCATGTAAGACTTATGGACCCGGCAAACCTGGGCCGGAGGCAGCATCCGCGCCAGCTCACCGAAAGTTTGTAGCGTCATTATTCGCTTATTCAAGCAATGAATACGGCGATAATCACGCATGCCTTCGATAAAGAGAATATCCGGAACCGAGATTTTCTCCAGCCGGTTCTCCGTTTTTACAAAAAGGTAGTCGATCGCTTTAGCCGGCTCAGCAATTTGGAGTCGCGCTTTATCAACCGCTTGCAGAAACCGGGAAAAAGTGAAGGGCTTAAGTAGGTAATCCGTCACGTTTAGCTCGTAGCCCTTCAGGGCGTATTCGGGGAAGGCGGTGGTGATGATAACGGGGCAGGTAATTCGGGTAGTCTCCAGTAGTTCGATACCGGAGAGCTCGTCCATGTTTATGTCCAGAAAGAGTACATCAACTGGCTTTTCTCTGAGATAAGTCAGGCCCTCAAAGGCGTTATCAAACGCAGCTTCCAGGTGGAGGAAGGGGACCTTAGCGACGAACATCCGGGTCCGTTCCATGGCCAGCGGCTCGTCTTCAATAATGATGCAACGGAGATTATCCATGGTCAGGTGTGTAGGGTAAGAATGACGGAATATTCTGCCGCTTCGCGGCAGACCTTCAGCTCGTGGCGACCAGGAAAAAGTAGTTCAAGGCGCTTTCGGATGAGCTCGTTGCCAAGGCCACCCTCACCAGAAGGGCTCGTTCGCATTGGTTCCAGGCGATTACGACAAGTCATAATGATGTGCTCCGGCAGAACATCTATGGCAATCCGGATGGCATCTTCTACCTTCTTGTTAACCGTATGTTTGAAGGCGTTTTCAATGAAGGGGATGAAAACCATCGGAGCAATCTTCCGCCCCGGGATGTTTCCCGACACCTGAAAGTCTACGTAAGACTCATTCGCCGTTCGGATTTTTTGCAGCGCAATGTATTTTTCGATGTAGGCGATTTCCTTGCTGAGTGCAATTTCGTTGGTCTTCGTTTCGTAGAGCATGAAGCGCATAATATCCGAAAGACGGTTGAGGTAGCCGGAGGCTTCTTCGGGATCCTTCAGGATCAGGACATCAATATTGTTGATGGTATTGAAAAGAAAGTGCGGATCAAGTTGCGACTTCACCAGGGCCAACTCCATGGCGTGGTTTTTTTCCTGAAGTGCCTCCTTAAGCTTCACCTCCTCAAACCAGGTAGAAAAGCCCTTGATCACGATGGCAACCGTACCGCCCACGAGGTTCAGGCAAGAAGCGAGACTGACGAAGGTGGTGGCTTCAGAGACGTTCATGTCTTTCCCACACTCGGGGTATAGGATAAGACTGACGAAAAGGAAGCCGAGAAAAGTTGTTCCGATCGATAAGCACGCGCCAGCAAGAAAAGCCAAACCAAACTTCTTCTGACGGAAGAACTGGGGGAACAGCACCAGGTAAAAAGTATAGAACGACACGATGGCCGGCAATAGAATAATACAAAAAAAGGCCGCAGCCAGCACCTCCTCTGCTCCCGCCCCACCAATGTCTTCACTGCTTGACAAGGCATACATCATCATTACCGCCAAAAGCAGATAGACGAACCAGTACCCGATGTGTAGCAAGACGATTAGTGGCTTCCGCATCATTCCCCACAAGATCGGGGAAACCAACTGAACCAGCACCAGCCATTCTGCAAACTAGGTAAATTCATCTGCCAACGAAGGCTAGTACAGTGTAAATTTGGTCGAGGCGCGCTCTGGGCGCGAGCGGGCCCAGCACTTTCCAAATGCGAAAAGCCATAGTTCACAAACAGACAAACAGAAACCTTTAAAGATAAGACACTAGACCACCAGCGGTTTATCCCCTTCTTTTTTGAGGTGTAACGCTGCATCAAAAGTTACCAAATCCGTCCGCGCTCGGAGATCGCGTCGTCCACTCGCTGCCAGAGGCAGCATCGTCCGGGGCTTTTTCTCTGGCCTCAGGTTCAATATTCCAATAAGCTTTCAATGGCTCCGACCAGCCGTGCCTCTGGCATATAGTCCGCTTCCAGTGCAGCAGCGAAAGGTACTGGCGTATCCAGCGCCGCAAGGCGGCGCACGGGCGCATCAAGGTCCTCAAAGCAGTGTTCTCCAATCCAGGCGGCAAGCTCGCCGCCGAAACCGCCGGTCAGGGATGCTTCGTGGAGGACAAGGGCGCGGGAGGTCTTTTTCACCGAGGCGGCAATTGCATCGTAGTCTAGCGGAGCAAGGGTCCGCAGGTCAATTATTTCTGCGTCTACGCCCATTTCCTTGACGGCCTTCAACGCCCAACGGACACCCATTCCGTAGGTAATTATGCTCAGGTCATTGCCAGGGCGGGCAACGGCAGCCTTTCCGATTGCGGTGTGGTAATAACCGACGGGCACCTCACCCAGCAGGCTACGATACAAAGCTTTGTGCTCGAAGAAAAGCACCGGATTCGGATCGGCAAGAGCGGCAATCAGCAATCCCTTTGCATCCGTCGGGTTGCTGGGGTAAAGAATCTTCAGACCAGGCACGGAGGTAAACCAGGCTTCCATTGTCTGGCTGTGGTAGGGGCCAGCCCCTACGCCGCCGCCAACCGGGAGGCGCACGGTTACGTCCGCGTTTTGGTTCCAGCGGTAGTGTTGTTTGGCCAGATTGTTTACAATTTGGTTGAAGCCGCAGGTAACGAAGTCGCCAAACTGCATTTCTACCATTGCTTTTCCGCCAGCGATGCTCAGCCCCAGGCCAATACCGATGATCGCACTTTCGCAAAGAGGAGTATTACGAACACGGTCGGCACCAAACTCCTTCATAAAACCGTCGGTAATTTTGAATACGCCGCCGTAGTCTGCGATGTCTTGCCCCATCAGCACGAGGTTATCGTGGGCGAGCATCCCCTCACGAAGGCCATCGGAGATGGCATCAATGACGCGCATTTCTTTCGTTTCCCTCTCCCCCAGCCCCTCTCCCGGGGAGAGGGGAGAAAGTTCAGGCGAAGGAGCAAACATCTCTTCCAGTTCCCGGGCAACGTTCCCTTCGGTAGCAGGCATCGCACCGGCGACCTTCAGCCCGGTCTCAATTTCTTTTTTGATGGTCTTTTCCATCGTCTTCCGCTCTTCGGCGGTTAGCCATCCCTTACTAATAAGGTGTTCGGCGAAGTTATTGACCGGATCACGCTGCTGCCAGGCTTCAATTTCTTCTTTCGGCACATACTTCACGCCGCTCGCCTCTTCATGGCCCCGGACCCGGTAGGTCAGGCATTCCAGTAAGACCGGCTCGGGGTTCTCCCGTAGCTCAGCAGCCAGCTTCGTCACCGTCTCGTAGACTTCAAGGATGTTGTTACCATCGATGGTGAGTGAACGCATGCCGTAGCCCGCGCCGCGGTCCGCCAGCTGGTTACAGGCGTACTGTTCGGAGACGGGCGTCGAGAGTCCCCAGCCGTTATTTTCCACCACGAAGATTACCGGCAGCTTCCAGACGGAAGCCGTATTCAGTGCTTCGTGGAATTCCCCCTGGCTCGTACCGCCGTCGCCCGTAAAAGCAAGGCTAACTTTTTGTTCGCCCAGCAATTTGTGCCTCAGCGCCACACCCGCCGCCAGACTAAGCTGAGGGCCAAGATGAGAAATCATGCCTACGATCTTGTGCTCCTGGCTGCCGAAGTGGAAGCTCCGATCGCGCCCCTGGGTGAAGCCTCCCGGCTTACTTTGCCACTGGGCGAAGAGCCGCTCCAGCGGCACCTCCCGGGTGGTAAAAACACCGAGGTTGCGGTGCATCGTGAACATGTATTCGTCCGCCGCCAGCGCGGCGGCGCAGCCGACGCTGATCGCCTCCTGGCCAATACCTGCGAACCATTTGGAGATGATGCCCTGGCGAAGTTGCTTCAGCATTTTCTCCTCAATGAGGCGGGGGCGGAGTAATTGCTGGAAGAGCGCTTGCTGGGTAGCCTTCTTCGTGCGGTACTTCTT
>CAYPIM010000065.1:0-9092 GCA_964410795.1 uncultured Lewinella sp.
GGCCGCGCCCTTATTTAGATTGATCGGATGTATAGAGTACTAGTACACTGTAAACTAAGTTTCATTTCCGCTTAGCGGTCTTTTGCTTGATACCGGTCGCAAAAATTCACTCACACTTAATAGTAACAAGCTTAGGGATACCGTGAAATTGTACTGCACTGGGCGGTAAAACCGTCAGCACTCCTTATTTGGCCCTGTAACTATTTGACTATTGCGTAACTTCGCCTCCTCAAACGACCCCATGGGAAAAGTAATCGCCATTGCGAACCAAAAAGGAGGCGTGGGCAAAACCACAACCTCCATCAACCTTGCCGCCAGTCTTGCCATTCTGGAGCGGAAAGTGCTACTTGTTGATGCCGACCCGCAGGGCAACGCATCAAGCGGAGTGGGCATACCTTCGGATGATCTGGAAGAGACCATCTACGACGTACTCGTCAATGATCTCGATGTGAACGAGGTCATCTTCGAAACCGAAACGCCTAATCTTCACCTCATACCTGCTGGTATCAACCTGGCGGGTGCCGAAGTAGAACTCATCAACCGTTTCCGTCGTGAAGACGTGATAAAAACTAATATTACGGAGAAAGTCCGTGGCGACTACGACTACATCATCATTGATTGCCTGCCTAGTCTTGGTCTCCTTACCATCAATGCGCTTACGGCTGCCGATACGGTGCTGGTACCCGTACAGTGTGAGTACTTCGCTCTGGAAGGACTCACTAAGCTACAAGACACGATCGTGAAGGTACAGCAGCACCTGAATCCGCAACTCGAGATTGAGGGCATCCTGCTTAGTATGTACGATTCTCGCCTTCGTCTGGCGAACATGGTCGTTGAGAAAGTCCGTGAAATATTCGGAGAGCAGGTTTTCGACACCATCATCCACCGCAACGCCCGCATCAGTGAAGCCCCGAACATGCACCTTCCGGTAGTAATGATTAACGCCGGAAGCCGTGGTGCAACCAACTTCCTTAATTTGGCGGAAGAGTTCCTTAAGAAAAACAGTTAGGTAGGTTTTAGGTTACAAGTTGTAACCTGCAACCTGCAACTTGCAACTTGCAACTTGCAACTTGCAACCTACAACCTGTCAGTATGCCAAAGAAGAACCGTAGTAAAAAGAAATCGAGTCTAAAGGAAGAGCAAGCTCCAGCTCGGCCCTCCTCCTCTCGCTTTCAGTTTTTTACCTGGATGTGCGCTTTCTTTTTCCTGGCTGCCCTACTTCTACGGGCAGATGTGATCACCGTTTGGCCGGGAGCCGAAGGCTACTCGCTTGATCATGCCTTGAGCAACCAGCGCGGTGGTTCAATGCTATCCTTCCTTTACCACCAGCTTTTCCCCCTTGGGGAGGGCATTGATACCGAAACCCAAGCCATCTGGCTTTTCCCCCGGATGATTTCTGCGTTGGCGGTACTGGCTACGGCGGTGTTTACCTATCGGTTTGCGGGGAAACTTTTCGGGAAATCCGCCATTGGGCTGGGTTTAGTCTGTGCCGGAGCTTCTTTGTTTTTACCATTCTTTGGCAAGGTGGCTACGCCCGATGCATTAGCCCTTCTGGGTCAAGCTGGCTTTTTTTGGACCATTCTTCTGGCTGGCGCAGACAAGGAGAAGAATCATCTGCTACCAGCGGGAGTGTTCCTCCTACTCGGTGGCATTGCAGCTCCGTTATCGACCTTGGTATTTGGTCTGGCGACCATCCTTACTGCCCGATTATTAATGGGTGGAGGGAAGCAATGGTTATTGCTGCTTACATTATTAGCCCTGCCATTGGTCGTACTCTTGCTGCAGGGCAATCAAGGTGTCAGGAGTTATTGGTTTTGGGGCGGGCAGCCACTAGCTTACGGGAAGTTTATCGGCTATACACTATTTGGGATGGCTCCGCTTTCCGGCTGGCTACTCGGTGGTATCCGGGATCTTGTTTACAAAATTCAACGGGGAGAGCAAATGAGTAGGTTACTTGGTGCAGGGCTCGGCATAGCCTTCCTAACGCAATCATTGGTATTCCCACTAATTCTTGCACTGGTGGCCGGCAAACAGATGCAACTCTACTTTCGGGAAGAACACTACCCCTGGAAAGACTGGGTTCGTTCCGGTGCAACGATTCATCTCATCTTTGCCTTTATCGCAACGGTAGTCTTGTTGTCTCAGGTTTCTATTTCCTTCCCCGGCCCGGGCTTCCGGGCAGCCTTGGGGATGGGCGCGGCTTACTGGATGTTTTCCCTATTCGGCGTTCTCGGCTTGTACGGAGACCGACGAGACTTTGCCCTGGGCGGCAGTATTCTTTCAGGAATGCTGGTAACACTCTTCTTTTGGGTACAGGTATATCCTTACTATGAGGCTACGCGCGACTGGCCCACCCGTATTGCCCGCCAGATGGAAGTAAAGCTCCCTACCTACATTCCGCCTACAACAGATTACAGCAACGCCCTCCCCTACTTCCGGCGCGCAGGCATCCCTGTTGACCCGGATTCGACAACGGCCGACCTTCGGTTGGTAAGTTGGTCTCCAGTAGACTCTTTAAGTTCCGCAGGTATTGAAGTTACCGGGCGAGTACTATGGGACCGTAGAGTATTTGGCGTTCGCGTAACGAAATAGCGCTCAATTTGATTTCTATCGATTGATTTCTTCCCCCCGTCGAATCCATTACACTGTATTGATTTGTAGGATCGATGTTAGCATTATGAAAGCTAATAAGATTATACTCAACGGCATCCGTATCGGAATCATCCTGTTTTTATTCAACCTCACAATCAAGTACGCACATAGTGCATACCTGGGTGAGGGCTTCCCTTCCGACATTAATTATTTCTACCTGGGTCTCCGTACGCTCATCACGGGTATATTATATGCCTGGCTTAGAACGTTTATAGGCAAGAACAAAAAAGTTAAATCTGTTTACTAAGCACTTGATCGGCAATCAAGCAGCACACGGGCCTTTTCAATCGTTCTACTGATAGTATTTTTTGTATTCCTAAAATCCCAATCCCATGAAAACAGTATTCAATAATTTCATCCTATTATTTAATTTCCTTCTGCTTGGTCTTGTGACATCAGCAGTATTCAAGCTTGTCATTTTAGGCGGAAGTGGTCGTGATTTGATTGCAGGCTATACCACCCTGATTGCCCCGTCCATTGGCTTTGGTGTTGCCTTTTTCCGGCTGGCTTATCCTGACCGGTGGCGCCAGCTTATTGCTCCTTTTTCTGGTGCGGATGCGCGGGAAGTTTAAGTTCTTCCCCGGTTAACCTCATTTATACGAGTAGATATTGGAACACCAACGCTTCAATTTAGGTCTGCCTTACCCTCATCGCCCAGGATAAACCCACTTATTTCCTATTCGCTCTGCTTGTAGTTCGTCGATCATCACCTGGTCCAGGACATCAAGCCCTCTACGTGCCATTGAGGTGAAATCATCCAATCCGTCATTAGGGAAATTTTGGCGGGTTCGGTGAATCCAGAATTTATCAGACAGTTCACGGTCGAAGGCTTCTTCCACACCTTGCTGCCCTAGTACCATGCCCAACATCCCAGCCCAGGTGGCCGTTGGATTATCAGAATCCCAGCCGCAGAGCGCACCTATTTTGACAGTGGTCTTCAGGTCTCCGTCTCCGTAGAAAAGACTAACCAGAGAAGCGGCAAAATTGATTCCGGCGGCGAAGCAGCCGTTGCAGTAGAGCTCCTGTTTGGTGATATCATATCCGTCTTTCCCTTCTACCTGATGGCGTTGGTAAATCTCATCCCGGCATTGTTCCCATGGGATGCCTGCTTGATAGCGTTCTCTGACAAAATCAAACATTTTTGCCGGGTACCGATCATTACGCAGGTGAAGCCTTGCTTCATCAGCCCAACGTTGCACCTGCGCACCGTCGCCCTGATGTTCCGCTGCTAAGGAATACATGATTACGTAGAATTCAGCAATTTCAGCAGCTTCTTCCCTTGCCGTAACCCTAATGGGTAGTTGGGCCAGTTCTAGCGCAAGTTGCGGACGACCAGGAGCAAACAAGCCAAAAATTTCAGTTGTCAGCTGCGCATCGATCATCGCGTAGTGTTCATTGAAAAGCGGATCAGACGTTAAGGGTGGCAAAGTATCAGCCTTCATCATATCAAACGCACGTTGGTTACTTACCCAGAGATAATTCTCTTCTTCCGATCGGATATGTTTCAACCAACCGTCACGAATCTGTTCAGCCGTTAGGCGAGGGCCATACTGTTCCAGCAAATGCTGATACATATATTCAATGTCCGTATCATCGTCAGCGCCCCAGGTCGTATCAGGGCCAAGCAATACAAAATCTATTACTGGAGAAATATTGCTAATAGAATCCCCACTCCAGATATTGGGTTCATCCGGGCCTCCCCAATTCTGGCGCGTATAAAACGCTCCGGTAGAAATGTCTCCGACATCACCGATTTTGTCCATTTCAGTAATTAGGCCAGTCCAATTAGCAATACACTGAGCCAGCCAGAACCCTCTAAGCTGATCCTGATAGACTGTTCGGTCTATCGTGATGTTGTTTTCCTTATTATCCGAAGAGTTGGCGGGGCCGCAGGATGCAAGGAAAAGGGAGCAAAGTATAAATACCAAAAAGCGTCTCATACCTGTAAGTCGTTGAAGATTAAGGTACAAAACTAAATACTGAGGGCCGAACGTTTCTTTACGTTCAGCCCTCAGCATGTGATTTAAGCACTTTTTGAAAAGGCTCTTACTTTTTCCCGCCAAAGCGGTAACGGCTTCCCATTCTTAGGCTTCCAAGGTTGATCTGATCCCGGTAAGGACCGACTCCCTCTCCCTCGCGGAAGTAGATCACCCGTCCAATAGACGGCGATAGGTAAAGGCTCCAACGTGGATGTATAATTCTTTCAACCGTCAGTCCTCCACCTAGGTAAAAGCTCGAATTGACCAGCATAGAGCCACCTTCAAACCATCCCTTGGGTGGGTCTTTCAGCTCGCGCTCGCTGGAGAAGTCAGTCTGCGGAGGTCTTTGACCGCTCGGACCAATGTTAGGGAAGAAATTGTTGGAACCACCGTATCCATCTGCAGCAATTTCCTCCTCAAAAGCTTCAAATTTCGCTACAACTTCGTCGTGGTCTTCAATCACAGGTTTGGCAATAACGCTGAGGCTCATTCCTACCCGAGCCGAAACACGCCAGCTTTTATTCTCAGAGAGAGTATGCTTATAGCTGAAAGGAAACTCAACTGCATGGTAAACAAACTTACTGTAACCTTCAACCGGGCTACGGGGCGTCAGGTAGTCTTGGTACCGCCACTTCAATGAAGCCGGCAAGTAAGCACGACGAGAATAGATCACTCCTATTTGTAGCGTATTGCGTCCTTTATTAATGTCAAGCAGGCCGCCAGCAGTAAAGCCCGTAGTGTACCTACGTTCGCTGCTAATGTTGAACTCACCTGCAGTGTGCCCTGGTGTTATAACCTGGTTTACGTCCAGGGGAGAGATAAAGGCGTTAGCGTAGTAATAAACGGGTATCGAGTTGTCGATTTCTGCCAAGTGGAGCATCGGGCTCGGAATGGCAATTCTCTTTTTCAGAGGTCGAATTTCTAAACCGTTGATTGGTTCAGGGACGTAGGGATCATTGTGGTTCTTTGCCGTCCAGTTTTGGGCATTAGCAAGTATACCTGCGGTTGGTAAAACTATCGGAGTTTTAGCTCCTCGCTGTTTACCCCGTCGTACTACTGGCTTTTCTATTCGTACTGGTTTCTTTTTTGTGAAAGTAGATGACTGATCGTTGTACTGAAGGTCAGCTAAATCTGATCTAACTTCTCCTCTTGCTGGAGGAGTAGCCATCAATGGTAAAGGGAAACCATCCTGCAGTGCTGCAACCGTGCCTGACTCGCGGGGGGCCTCAGGGCCGAAGCGGAAAAGGAGCAAAATAAGGCTCATCAGTAGTGCGCCTTCAGTAACCTTCCAGGCGGCAACCGTGCTACGACGCCAACCAATTAATTCAAGGCGGGCAGCAAGAGCTGCCCAACCGGAGGTCACCATCGGTACGGAACGGGCCAAGCCATCCGAGACTATGGCATCTACGGCCTCGTCGTTTTCCTGATCTAGTTTTGCTGAAAGCGTCTCCCAGCTACCAGCGACCAGCGCCGGTTCAAGTAAATTTAGTTTACCGGCAAGTTGGACTTCCGAGGGGGAGCGGTGATCCAGCTTCATTTCCAGGGCATTCCAGCCAGTTGCGGCATCCGTTGCGGCAAGGCCAGTAAGTGCTTCCCGGAGGTGTGCATCTTCTGGTGCATCCAGGGTACGTTCAAAAGCCTCCCAGTCGGCAGCTGTTGGTATTGCCGGAGGTAGGTTTTTCAGTTGGTCCCGGACCAGTTCATCGATGTGTGCGTGAGTTTCCTTCATGGATGTTACTAGCGGCCGGGGGCGGTTAAGACTTTTTGCAGTTTACCCCGGGCTTTTACCAGGTTAGAGCGGCTCGTACTTTCGGTTATTTTCAGTTGTTCCCCAATTTCTCGGTGGCTGTAACCCTCCACTACATACAGGTTAAAAATTGTACGGTAAGTAGGAGGTAACTTCTGGACAGCGGCCAGGATTTCACGCGCGCCAAACTGGGCGAAGACATCCGGAGCATCACTGCTCAGGGTGTAAGCCTGATCGATGTCTTCGGTCCGGCGGCGAACATTGCGGCGATACTGGTCAATGGCGGTGTTCACGGTAATTCGCCGCATCCAGGCCAGCAAAGCTGTCCCCGATTCATAACGGCCAATTTTTTTAAAAATCTTGATAAAACTTTCGTGCAACAAATCCATTGCCTCGTCTTCACTGCCGGCGTAACGCTGGCAAACGGACATGAGCTGACCGTAGTAGGTCTCGTACAGCACCTTTTGGGCTGCACGGTCCCCCTTAATCAGGGCAGCGATGAACTGTTGTTCGTTATTATGTAGATCAAGCGTGAACTCCATAGGGATGTAGGATAAGGTGGCACTGACGGAAAGCCAGCAAATTATCCGTAATATATACGTTTTCAAGCAATGATTCGCTGCCTTCAAATTTCTTTTAACGCTTTGCCAGCTGGATTACAGTTCTATAATCTCTCTGACGACCTGACTTATAAGGGCGAGGCCGCAGGTGCAATGAATGGTTTTAAAAGCAAAGCAGGCATCCCTACACTTTGGTAGAGATGCCTGCTTAGTTCGTTTTCCACCATCACGGGAGTGATGGTAATACTCCTCTAGTACTTGATTGAAACAGAGTAGCTATCGTCGTTGCTACCAGCAACAAAGGTGATGGTATCGATACGAATCAGGTAAGAGCGATCTCCACGGCGAATGGCAAAGACATCTCCTTCCTGAAGGGGCTGGGTTACTATTTCCGAAGCACTGGTGTCGCCATCAGCGTCAGGGAAATTATCAGAGCCATCCGGCACTGTACCATTATCAAACAAGCTTGCAATGTCTTCCTGCGTAGCGATATCAGCAAAGGTAATTCCGTCACCCAGGCCGGTGAGATCAGCAACGTGCAGAACGGCATCGTTGGTAGAACTGATTTGGGTACGCCAGTTTTCATCAACAGCGTTGAGGTCAATTCCTTCGTCTTGAATCTCAGCTTCTGCGCTGTTGAAGCCAACGGCCATTCCGTTATCAAGGTCCAGCCCCCCCAACATTCCGCCACTGGCGTTGAAGAATACTCCGGTCGTGTCGAAGGTAATTGCTGTTCCCGGCGGGATTTCGTAAATGACGGTAATAGTCTGCTGAGCAGTAACACCGTTCACGTCGGCCACCTCGAAGGTGTAGGTCCGGGTAGCGTTCATGTCTACGGTTGGGTTGATGTTCAGGTCATAGGTTACCCCCATATTTTCTGCTTCGATCAGTGTAAGTGGATTGGCCGAAGAAAAAGCACCACCGTTGAAGGTTAGCGCCGCAGCATCCATAACTACGCCATCTTCAAGCACGGTAAGGGTCGAGAGCGGATCAGCAGTATCGTCCAGGCGTACTTTGACGTCAAAAGCAGGGTTCCGACTGGTAATGGTAACATCACCGCTAACAAAACCATCTTCTACAAGTAGATCAACGGTCGGTGCAGTAACGGTGTAAGTAACAATTACGGAGGTGGATCCTACCTCGCCGTCATCATCCGTCAAGACGAAACCAAAGGTGACAGGGCCAGCAACGGTATTACTTGGTGTGATTTCCACTTCGTAAGTGAAACCCAGAGCATCCCCATCAGGGATAATAATTGGGTTGTTAGACGTTTGCCCGGTACGGAAATTGAGCTGGTCGAATGGAATATTGGTTCCGTTCTCCGTAATTCTTAGGTTAGCAAGCTCCGCGTCTCCATCCTGGCCAGATATATTGACGATGAAGGAGGGGCTGGAGAGGGGCAGCTCCTGGTTAAAGCTTACCAGGCCGGTTCCGCTGTTCAGCGTTACGACCGGAGGGAGGGTAACACCACCTCCGACGCCTCCTCCTGGATTGTCCGGATCACATCCGGCGGAGAACATTACAATAAAAGCCGCAGAAAATAGTACAGCTAAACGGGAGAATAAACGCATAGAAATTGATTTAAGGGGGTTAAGTAGCCAATTAAGGCTTGTTCTTATAACGTAAGTTTTCAGGAAAGTAACCGAAGGCAAAGTTAAAAAACGACCTCAAAGATCAGGTTGGGCTACAATTATATCGGTGGACCGAACAGTTTTTACTGTCCGTTCTCACCTTTCGGGCAAACGAAAAGTAGTAAGCCCTGTTCACAAAGTGAACATAAAAAAGGCCGTGACTTCTGAAAGAGTCACGGCCTGAATGTTTTGAGTGAATTCTGAATCTTTACTTTTTCGCGGCAGCTGCTGCATCTCGGTAAGATTGCATCTTGGCGCTGTCCGCATTACGGTAACGTGGGCCACACTTAGCAAGAATTGCCGCCATCTTCACGTTGGACAACTTTGCCATCGCTGCTGGAGTTTTCACCCCTGCTTCTTCGAACTTTGCTGCCATGGCTGGGCCTACTCCGGCAATAGCGACAAGCGGGCTAGCGGGTACTGCAGGAGTTTTCCGTGGGCGACCGGGGCCTTTTTTAACACCTCCGGCTGCAGGCTTCGCAGCAGTAGTTGCCTTCTTCGGACGACCAGGACCGCGCTTCGC
>CAYPIM010000065.1:9192-24309 GCA_964410795.1 uncultured Lewinella sp.
CACGCTTCGCCGCAGGCTTAGTAGCAGCAGCAGTAGTTGCCTTCTTCGGACGACCGGGGCCGCGCTTCGCCGCAGGCTTAGTAGCAGCAGCAGTAGTTGCCTTCTTCGGACGGCCAGGACCACGCTTCGCCGCAGGCTTAGTAGCAGCAGCAGTAGTTGCCTTCTTCGGACGACCAGGACCACGCTTCGCGGTGGTTTTCTTCGGACGGCCAGGACGACGCTTAGCCGTCTTTTTCTCGGGTGCACCAGCACGAAGGATGGCCAGCTCAGCCTTTAAAGCCTCAACTTCAATAAGGGCAGATTTCGCTTCTGCTTTAATCTTCTTAAGTTCTTTTTTGTGCTTCTTCCGTAACTCCTTTATTTCTACTGAGTTTGCGGAAAATGCTTCCTGCGCCGCGTCGAATCGACTGATGAGGCTCATTACCTCTTTTTTTAAATTAGCCATATAATTTGTTTTGAGTATTTGGCACGATTAAATCAAAACTTTTTTTTTAAAATCGTTCCGTGAATTAACTAAAAAATCCAGCAATAAATCAAGATGCTGGGCGATGTATCAGAAACGCAAAGGTATAGAAAAATTGGTAATTAATTTTTCAGCCAAATACAACTCTATATATTACAAATTATTGCTTGCACTAACCGTGATAGAAAAGCCCTGCTCATCTCTTATGGTAATAAACCAGACCTGGGCTTTAGTTCACTTTTTACAATGCTATTAAGAGTGCAAATTAGAAGGACAGTCAGTCCCCCCCCAACTCTTATACTCTTACAAAAGACTACCACAAGAATACCCATCAATAAAAGAACGCTCCCCCGCTTTCATATCCCCCGTCTAAGCCAAATAGGTATTCTTTTTTTGGAGAAAGCAACACAAAAACTTCAGTCTAAAATCAGACACATAATAAAAGGGATTCTCAAAGTACAATAGTCATGCAATTTGTATTTACCTCAGCTCAAAAGGAATAAATATTGAGGCCTGAAGTATAGCACTTTAATTTCCGAGAAAGGAAAATTCACAAGATCATAGCCGACCATTAGATATAATCCCCCCAATGCCTCTCTCTCCTCAGGGCCGAAATGAATTGTACCGAATAAAACTATGTTATGAGCCCATTTAGGATTTTCCGATTGCCCTCCAAATGCTTTTCATAAATACTCTGCAGATGAAATTGGCACGGAACTATGGATAAAACAAGTCATCCACCTGTCCGTACAAAAACAAATAGTTTTCGGTGCGCGGCATCTTCGTTGTCGGCCGGGTTAGACACCCCTATATAGTTCTACAGCTAAAAACATCAGTGGTTTCGACGGTCTTCCCCCCAGTTCAATTTCGACCTTAGCGTATCCATAAAACTAATTCCTGGAAGCTTTACCAATTGAATGCCAAAAGCATTTTTCCTGACCGCGAGACTATGCACGGAGGTAATCGTTTCGAAGCGCGAGTCAAGTGTACAAAGAAAATTTTCCGCTCTACCCTCTATTTCAAAACTGATTATTGAATCATCACTTAGTACAATAGGGCGTACATTAAGGTTATGCGGAGCAACAGGGGTAACTACAAAATTACCGGAGCCCGGGAATACAATTGGCCCGCCACAACTAAGACTATAGCCAGTAGAGCCCGTTGGGGTGGCCACGATAAGGCCATCTGCCCAATAACTATTGAGATACGATCCGTTTACAAACGTATGAATTGTGATCATAGAGGACGTATCCCTTTTCAATAGCGTGAAATCATTAAGTGCAAAAGGCGTTTCGTCAAAAACAGGCAAGCTTGACTCCAAATACAGCATATCCCGGTGCTCAGTGGTAAACCGCCCAAGTGCTAGTAAGCGCAGAGTTTCTCTAATCTTTGTTTTTTCTACCCTGGCTAAAAAGCCCAGACGGCCGAGGTTTATCCCCAGAATAGGAATACCATAATCTCTTACCAAAGTTGCTGCTTTCAGGATAGTACCGTCTCCTCCCAACGTAATGATCATATCAAACCGCTTGATTTTAAAATCAAGGTGGCTTTCAATCTGCCCAACGTCCTTTTTAAATTTAATATGAGGTCGAAGTTCTTCCAGATAAGGACCATACACATAGGTAGAGAAACGCTCTTCAGCCAAAAGGTCGAATAACTCTTGTACGTGAGCAATGTCTTTCTCCTTCAGTAACTGGCTATATATAACTACCTGCATAGCGCACTCGTTTAAAAATTCAGGTTAAGGGCTAAAAGCAAATTTCCTTCGCCCAGGTGGTTACGATTGTACTGCAAACTTCCGACCATATCATAGAATAGTACAACGTCAAGGCCAAGACTGGCCCCGGTCAGCAAGGTATTATTTAATTCGTTGCTTTCCCCTACAAAAGGTGCGTTTGCAATTCCTTGATTAAACTGAAAGGCCAACAATACCCGAACGGGGATATAGCGGAAAGCATCTATAAAAACTAATTTCCCAAGGTCCAAGTCTGTTTTGAATAGCTGTCGCCTTATGCCAAACCTCCAAATTGCCATATCTAAGCCGTCTACCACATAAAATTGATACCCAACCAAGCCATTGTTCCCGAACCCAATGGCCCTGTTCTCCAGAAATGGTTGCTGGCTACGAATCAAGCTAAATTTCCCGGCAAGGCCGGCGTTTATCGAAAGGTGGGGGCCTAAAGGCCAAAATTTACGAGCCGTTAATCCAAGCGTTAATCCGTTACGCTCTCCTGTAAAGCCCAAGCCATCTTTAACCAAACTGGCGGAGAAATAATGACCATTCCAGGGATAGTTTCTTACATCTCGACGATCATTCTTATAGTTATACTCCAATTGAACAAACTTCTGACTGCTGCGTCCACCTCCGAAAAATTCTGGATTCAACACGTTCGCAATGGTATCAGCGATCGCTGTTGACCGGTAGCCCGTACGAAGCGTATGGGTAACATAAAGGCGCTTCCGGTAATTGAAGGAAAGGTCCAGCTTGGTTTCTTTGAAGACAAACTGGTCAGGGTCTTGATAGAAAAGTTGCTGGTTGGCTTCGGTCTGATAATTCTGTTCGCGCCGCTGGGAGAAACTATAGTTGAGATCAACTCCAATGTTTTTGGCCTTATTCAAATATGGAAGGCGGTACCCAGCTTCATATCTTCGTGTATAGCCAGTTGTGTAACCAATTTTAAAACGATCTCTCCTCCCCGTAAAGTTATAGTAAGACAACTTTGCCCCAAGGTTCACCCTGTCCAGAGAATGGTTTTCATCTCGCCACCAGACATTAAAATTCCGGTCAGCAAGGCTAAAAACGGGTACAGGATAAATATACCAGGTTTCCCTAATGTCAATAAAAATCTGAAATTTCCTGGGACCAAGTAAGCTGTCTGAATACGATATGTCGACACTAGCAAAAAGGCCCGTATTCATCAACGCTGCGTAGGTTAGCGCAACTTCCTCTTCCAAATCGTCTTCTGCAATTCGGGCGCCTTTGCCAAAGGTCATTTCCCGAAACACCACACCATCACGGGTACGCTTATGGCCACGGAGAAAGATATCAACTATCGTTACGGAGTCGGCAAAAGCAAGGCTGCTTGCCGCCTTATCAACGGTGGTCCAATTCATTTCCGGGCAGGTCGCTCCTTGGGCACTGCTAAAACAACTAAGGGTCAGTAATATTACGAACAAACGCTTCATTGGCCTCAATAACGGCATTTTCGGATGATTACTTGCCGCGGCTAAGCGCTACCCCCGTCAGGACAAGGACAATTGCAGGTATTTGTAGTGCCGCAAAGCCTTCTCCGTCGAGTAAACCCCAGAGCAAAGCCACGAGAGGGATAATGTAGCTAACCGTGCTACTGAAAACTGCTCCCGTCCGTTGTACCATCTTAAAGAAAATGATACTGGCAATAACCGTACTCACAATGGCCAGGGTTGCAACACAAGCCAAAGCCCACCAGCCTTCATTCCCGGGCGCGGCGGTTATCGTCCCCGTCACTGCACCTGCGGTCAGCGCCCAAACAAGTGCGGGCAAACCAACAATGAAAAAACTGCAAACCGTGATGGTCAGTGAGGAAACATGCTGAAAAAAGGCAGCAACGAGATTAGAACTTGTGGCATAACAAAAGCACGCAAGGAGTACGAAACCCGCGTAAGCAAACTGTGTGGTCTGCCTTGCATCTCCAGGAGCTGCCCAGGCCAGGATAACGGCGCCCAAAAGACCTAGTAAGACCCCTATCAATTGTTTTTTCCCGGCGTCACGACTAGCAAAGAACAACCAAGCTATGATAAAAGTGCACAGTGGGTTAAGTGCACTCAGCATCCCCGTGAGGCTGCTGCTAAGGTGAACCTGTGCGTAGGGAAACAGGAACGACGGTAGCCCCGTACCAGTTAAACCGATAACAATAAGTAGTGGGACTTGCTTCCAGGAAATCTTCCGCAGATGCACATAAGCCAATGGAGACAAAGCCAACGCGGATATACCAAGGCGTAAAGTTGCTACTTGCAATGGTGTAAATACGTCTAACCCTCTCTTTATAAGGATATAACTCGTGCCCCATACTATTGCAAGACCAATAAGATATACATAGTCTTTCGCTACCGGGCGGTTGGGGCTTGCTTTCATTGGCGGCGAAGATAGTTGGCGCAGCGTTCAGTATTTCGCTTTTAGCTTTCAGAATTCAACATTTAAGCAGTATCTCATCCATAAATACTGAATTCTGAAAACTAAATGCTAATCCTCCGCTTCATTATCCTTTGCCAGATCATCCATGTTAGCGCCACGGGCCCGGCCCATGGAAGATTCGTAGTGAGACTTACGCATCTTACTGTAAGAACGCATTCCCTTATCAAAACCTTTGGCAGTATTTCGTAACTGAAGAGAATTACCACCTGAAACGCCCCAGCTCTTAGCTTCTTTCATTGCTTGTTCGGTGGTCCCCATGAAGGTAATCGTCCAGGGTGGTTTGCTCCCTCGCTTTTCCTTGATAAGCTTGGTGATGGATTCGCGAGTGTACTCCTGAGAGCTGTTTTCTTCGCCGTCGGTCATGATGGTCACCAGTACAGAATCCTGTTTTTTAGGGACCAGTTGAAAGCCCTGCCCGATGGCGTCAAACAAGGCGGTCATGCCCTGGGGTTTGTAGGAATTGGCCAACTCGTCCGTAAGTTTTTTTGTCTTTTTAGAGTTCACCAGTTCCGTGAAATGCCCTGGGCTGGAAAATTGCGTAACGATGGTGCGGATGTTGCTTTCCCCCAGTTCAGCGTCTGCTTTAATCTCTTTAAAAAGCAGGCGAAGGCCGCCACGGATTTCTTCCGCTTTCGAGCCCATGGAGCCACTCGCATCAATAATTATGAGGTTCGTAATGTTTTTCATTTCGCGTTGGTTTTGGTGAATAAAAAATATAATATCAAGATATACAGTCGGTTAACACCACCAACGCTTTAAAAGTTACTCTTCAGTAAGTCCTGAAGATTTTACTGTTTCCAGGTCTCCATTCGCACCTCGCACCAAAAAATAACCCTCCAGTTCAGGATTAGCCTCTACTAGTTTCAGTGCCCGCTCCGGGCCGACAACCATGCAGGCAGTAGCGTAAGCATCGGCTGTAGCGCAGTCCGAAGCAAGAATACTGGCGCTGAGAAGCCGGTTTCGTTCTACTAGACCCGTTTTGGGATTTATCGTGTGGCTGAAAGTCTCACCGTCTACCTTATAGTAGGAAAGATAATTCCCTGAGGTAGCAATGGCCAAGCCATTGCTAAGGGGAAGGACGCCGGCACGGGCAATTTTGGTTTTGTCTTCATCTGGCAGGCGGATTCCGACGTTCCACGGACGTCCGTTTTTGGTGCCGCCGCCCCGCATTTCGCCGCCTATGTCAATCAGATGGTTAGGCCGACCAGCGGCAGAGAGTAATTCCGAGATCAAGTCTACGCCGTAGCCCTTTGCGCTGGCATTCAGGTCAAGCTCTACACCGGGCAAAGCTTTTTTTAGCATTGTTCCTTCCTTGGTAATTTTACCAAACCCAACAAGGCGGAGTAATTCGTTAACCTCCATCATGTTGACCTCAGCAGTTAGTCTTTTTTCTCCTGTTCCAAAACCCCAATACTTCACCAATGGGGCCACCGTTGGGTCGTAAGTCCCCTCGGTTGCCATGCTTACCCTTCTGGCAATTTCCAGGTTGGGTTCAAAGTGGTCCGTATCACCAATGTCCACTCCAGATTCACTCTGATTAAAAGCATTTAGTTTACTGTCTGGCACCCAGGCGGAAAGCTCCAGGTTATAGGCATCCAGCAAGCTATCAACCCGATCTTGCAGGCCCGAAACGGCTTCACCCAGGTAAGTAATTTTATAGTAGCTCCCCATTGCTTCTCCCTGAATTCGAATAGGCTGGGCAGCACTACTTGGTTCCGCAATAGCACTTTCGGGGGCGCGATCGCAGGTGCAGAGTAAGGACAAAAGGAGCAAAGTGAGCAGGGAGAGGGGGACGGTCTTAAGCATAGTCCCGCAAAGATAAAACGGAGTTGGTGAGTTGGCGAGTAACTGAGTTGCTACCGCAAATACCGTTCGCGGCGCTGTGCTTGCTCACCCTAAGCGAATGAGCATAGTGAAATGGGTGGCGCTCGCGGCAGCCAAATCAAGAATCACTAATCCAGAATCGAGAATCAAGAATCCCTTCCCCTACCTTCGTTCTAATGGAAAAACTAAGCCTCAGGGGCCACGAATTCTACCTCCACCCACTACGTGCTATCTGGTGGCCGGCGCAGTCGGCACTCCTGCTCTCAGACCTTCACCTGGGCAAGGGCGCACACTTTCGTAAAGCGGGCATTGCCGTTCCGCTGGCGGTAGCGGACCAAAACTTTGCGAACCTTCGCGAACTGATTGAAACTTTCCATCCTAAACGAATGCTGTTGCTGGGCGATCTATTCCATAGCGACCACAACCACGTCTGGAATACCTTCCGAGATTTCACTCATGACAACCCGGAGGTTAGCTTTGAGCTCATCCCCGGCAATCACGATATTCTCTCAGCTGCGGCCTACTCCGAGACAAAGCTCATCCTCCGGCCAGAAGTTTACGTCGTAGACGGTTTAGCCCTAAGCCACCATCCGCTGACCGAACAACAACGCCCCCCCGGCACCTACAACATCTATGGCCACCTTCACCCCGGCGTACGTTTGTTTGATACTGCGGGAAACGGGGTGAAGCTTCCCGCTTTCATTTTCGGCAAGCACAGCGGTATTTTACCCGCCTTTGGAACTTTCACTGGCTGTGTAGACGTTAAAACCCGGGTGGGAGACCAAGTCTTCGTCCTTGCGGACAAGACCGTAATAAAGGTCAACTAATTCCGGTAATGCGGAGTGCTGCTCCTCAACCTAAAAAAACATGCTCCTAGCCTTCGACGCGCATTATACTGAGACCAACACCCGCCTTGTCGCGGCCATTTTTGACGACTGGACGGACGCCGAAGCCCGTGAAATACGTACCTGGCAAGGCGGCCCTGCAGCTCCTTATCAACCCGGAGAATTCTACAAACGAGAACTCCCCCTTATCCTAACCGCCCTGAAGGATTTTGACCTAAGCGCCATCAAAACCATCATCATCGACGGCTACGTGTACCTCAACGACCGGGGGAGACTTGGCCTGGGCGGTCACCTTTATCATGAATTAGGCGACGACATACCCGTAGTTGGCGTTGCTAAGTCTTATTTCCGGGACACCAACGCACTGCCTGTTTTGCGGGGTAAAAGCAGGAAGCCACTTTACATTACCGCAATGGGAATACTTCCAGAAGATGCCGCAGCCTTCCTAAAGGTGATGGCTGGAGGGTATCGGATGCCCGATGTTTTAGCTGCTGTGGACCGGGCGACTAAACAGTAGGCCCGGCTTCAGCCGGAGCCTTGATAAATAAAACGTTTAAGGCTCCGGCTGAAGCCGGGCCTACCGAAATCGCAACATCATTTGCCGCCCTTCTATCGTATCCGGAGCCTTATCAAAGAGTAAAACGGTGTACAGAATTCCCCGTCCTTCTTTGTAAGCGGCAATTAATTGGGCGGTGGTGCGGTAGCTGTAGCTCTGCTTGGGGCGGAAGGTCCACATTCGGGCCCAGTCTGCGTTCATTACGGCCAGCTCCTCTTCTCCAAAGGAGTGTACTGCGGTGACTGCGTCTTCATCGTTACTACCTAGGTTCATGACCAGCATGGCGGCACGCATATGGGGCCTTTGATAATATACGTCGCGCTCATCTTCAGGCCGGAGATGGAAGCGCATTTCTAGTTTCTCAGGCTTGGAGTAGACGGTGAGCTGGTCTTCCAAGTAATCGTTTTCGGGATTTTCTAATAGCCTAAAACCATCATCAAAAGGGTGGTTTACCCGCACATCGAGGCTATCCAAGAGCGATTCGAACGCCGGCGTCAGTGGCAACTGGGCAGAAAGCAAGGGCGAAAAAACAAAAAGGGCTAAAAAGAGGATGAGCGGGTAGTTCATAACCTAAATAACGTAGCCTTATAAGAAGTGGTTTTATGACTTACCAGTTAGGGTCGCTCTCACACTACTGGACATTTCGCTTCGTTGTTTCTTCGAAGTTTGATTCTCTGCCTCTCCCTCGCCCTCTCCCACACGTCTCGCCTAAGGCTCGACGGACCGCCTCAGGCAGCCGCGCAGCGAAAGGGAGCCAGAAATGTCTAGTAGCGTGGGTCATTCGAAACACCCTCACCCGTAAACCGAAAGTAGTCTTTCCGTCAGTAGGTTCGTCATTCGTCGATTAGTGTCACCTTCGTTTTCAAGGTAATGGGCAATTTCATCGGTAGTGAACTGGCCGATAGCCATACCAAAGAGAAGGCCACGCAGGCGGTTGTCTCGCGTGACGAGTTCTTTAATTTTCTCCCAACGCTGATTGGCTGGCAGTTGATCGAGCTTCACCTTACGCTTGGTCAAAAACTGCGCAAATACAGCAATGATGAGTTCGTGTTGGAGCTTCATAACCGGTCTTAGGGTATCGTTCTGGAACTTTTCAGCGGGCGCGGACGCAGGTGCAAGGCTGAGTTGCGGGCGTAGGTCTAAGCGAGCTTGGTTGGTGGACATGGTTTTGGTTTTTCTTGTAGCGTCGCCCCTTTAGGTAGACACGGTAAAGTGGGCCTTCAGGCCAACTGCTTTAGGAGCGCGCACGGCCTAAAGGCCGTGATGACCGTATTGACCTAAAGGATCGATGCTACGAGCTTAAGTACGAAGGAGGGTTTAAGGTTCAATCCTTCTTCAAAACCTTTTACTGCACCTGCGTTCGCGCCAAAAAACACACACTCCCATATAAACTACCTTCATTTTTCAATTTGTCGTATCTTCGCGCACCCAACGGGACACCGGCCGGAACCTTTAAAGCATTGGTCCGGCCGCTTGTGCGTCAAGGAACTATTAAAAATACCACGAAAATAAGCGCCCACTCTACCGGGCAACGTAAAGCGAAATGCAGTATGGCACTAATTGGTAAGATCAGACAGAATACGGTCATCGTCCTCCTTTTCATCGGAGGCGGTATCGCCCTTTTCATCCTTTCGGAGATGACGAGCGGCGCCGGCGGCGCCCTCGGCCCCGTAATGAACCGCATGGGTGCGGTAGGTGAGCGGGAGATTGACCGCAACGACTTCGAACGCACGGCCAGCGCCGCCTTCTCCGGTGGTGATGCCTTCCAGAACCGCGACCAGCTCTGGAACTTCTACGTGAACGAAGCCGTAGTAAAGAACGAAGCGGAAGAACTTGGCCTAAGCGTAAGCCAGGAAGAAATGACCGAACTTCAGTACGGTGCTAACCCTAGCCCTATTGTTCGTCGTAACCTTACGGACCCCAACACCGGTCAGTTAAACACCACCCTCCTATCCCAAATCCGCTCAGACATTGAGAACAACAGCATCGATGCTGCCATTAGTGAGGGCCGCCTTAACCCCAACTTCAAGTCCATCTGGAACTACCAGCGCCGCGAGATCGAAGCGACCCGCTTGCAGGAAAAGATGACCGCTCTGATGACTAAGGCCATGTACGCCCCCAACTGGCAGGCCCAGAGCTTTGCCAACGAACAGTTCGGCAATCGTAAAGTCGCCATCGTAAAGGTTCCTTTCGAGGAAATAGACGATACGGATGTTGAAATTAGCGACGCTGATGTTCAAGCTTTCATCGATGAAAACCGCAGCATCTTCGACAACCCCGAGGAGACTCGTCAGCTTAGCTACATTCCGTTTGAGGTAGCTCCGACAAGTGCAGATTCCAACGCAATCCGGACTACGCTTAATGAAATCGCTGAAGACTGGCGCAAAGAGCCCAACGAAACAGCCGACAGCCTCTTCGCCCTTAGCAACAACGGCTCCTACCAGGCTGCCTACCTTACGGCCGATCGCCTAAGCCCGATCATTGCCGATGCCGCCATCAACCAGGCGGAAGTAGGCAGTGTCTACGGGCCCTACGTGGAAGGCAACGCTATGAAGTTGATGAAAGTAATTGACCGCGTAACCATGTCTGACAGCGCCAAGACGCGTCACATCCTGCGCAACGCCTCTACCCCCGAACAGTTCGAAGAAGCCAACCGCCTTGTCGACAGCCTGATGAACGTACTCCAGCGTAACCGCCGCAAATTTGCTGACCTCGCGGAGGAATTCAGCCAGGACCCCGGCTCTGCCTCTAACGGAGGTGTTTACGAAAAGGTAACCCCCGGCCAGTTCGTTAAGCCGTTTGACAACGTTCTTTTCCGCACCGGAAGAGTAGGTCAGCTTTACAAAATTCGTACTTCTTTTGGTATTCACCTGGTAGACATCATGAGCCGCAGCCGCAGTACGCAACCCCGCGCTAAGATTGCTTACGTGGTTGAACCCATCATCCCATCTTCGGAAACAGAAGACGCTGTACTTGCTAAAGCACAGACGTTCCTAAACGGTAAGAGTTCTCTTACCGAGCTTGAAGCCGCTGCCGAAAGCATGGGCATGGAAGTAAAGACTTCTACTCCTCTGCCAATTTCCAACTACACCCTGCAAGAACTCGGCTCCGGCCAGGACGTAAAAGACATGATGTGCTGGGCTTTCAGCGCCGATGAAGGTGACGTAAGCCCCGTCGTTTACTCCTTCACTGATCCGCAGCTGTTCTACCAAAACAACCACGTTGTTATCGGTCTTACCGACGTACTGGCTAAAGGCATTCCTTCTGCCGCTTCCGTAAAGGATGCCCTTCAGGACCAAGTTCGTAACCGGGTTAAGGGACAGAAAATTGCAGACATGCTTGGAGGTAAAGACCTAGAAGCAGTTTCCGCTCAGTACGAAGTAACAATTGACTCTATGAGCAGTAACCCAACCCTCCAGAGCCTACCGCGCATTGGTCAGGAACCAAAGGTTATTGCCGCTGCTGCTTCCGTTGCTACGGGCAGCACCAGTAAGCCAATTGTTGGCCGTACAGGCGTCTTCTTCGTTAAGCCGCTCAACGATGCATCTACCGGGACCAGCAGTGACTTGCCTGGTGCCCGTACGCAGATCAACACAACCGTACGTGCTCAGAACGGCAATGTTCTCCTGCCCGCGCTCCGCGCCGGCACCGATGTAGCTGACGAACGCGCTGCTACTGACTGTCAGTAGGGGAAGTATAATTCGTTAGAGCTTTAGCATTTTAGAGGAAAGCCCTCGTTGTCATGGTTTGGCGGCGAGGGCTTTTTCGGTTAATAACCTCTCCTTCTTCTTTGTCATGCTTTAGCTTTAATAAAACCTCTTTAAAAACTAACAATAGCAGTTCTCCGTTGTAACTTTGCGCTTCCAAAAGAAACAAGCCCAATATGTCCGAGATTAAATCAGCCGGTATTAAAGGATACGCCTTCCTTGGCGGTGTTATTGCCATCTTCCTATTCATCGTCCTGGTGGTATACCTCTACAAGTACAACCAGAATTTCGTGCCGGAGAATCCCGAAAAGTGGAGTAACATTGTTCAGGCTGCTGGTCGTTCCCTTCTAGCCTAAAGGCTTGTGAATACTCACTCCCCCTCCCTATCTTCTTTCTTAATCGCCACAGTAGCGCTGCTAGCGGTAGTTTTCTCATCCGCCTGTGTCAATGACCCAGCAGATGTAGCCCGTTTGCGTGAGCAACTAAGTGATAAAGTTGAACGGGCGGATAGTATTCGTATTGTTTTTAGTGACTCCGGCATGGTCCGAGCCATCATCGTAGCGCCGGTAATGATGAACTATCTCGACAAGGCCGATCAACGCCAAGAGTTTCCTCAAGGCCTCCACGCAACCTTTTACGATGACTTCGAAGAGCCGACGAGTACCCTTATTGCCAATTGGGGCGTCTACCGGAGTCGTAACCGGAATGTGATCGTACGCGATAGTGTTGTCTGGGAATCCACCGATCTGCAAAAGCTGGAAACCGAAGAGCTGAATTGGGACGAGAAATCAGGTCTTATACATACCAATAAATTCGTCGTTCTTCAGCAACCAGACTATGTTATCACCGGCTACGGTTTAGAGGCGGATCAAGACTTTAACAACGCTAAAGTTTTACAGGTGGACGGGCGGGTGCCGATGTCTCGGCCTAAGGAATGATGGAGTAGTGTAAAAAGGTAGGAATGTAAATACAACCAACATCTATTCTTCATCAGTTTCCCCGTAGTAACCGTGCAATAATTTCAACTTGGTTATATTAGAGCTCACTATGCACCAGCGTCCGCGCCAAAAGACTAAAATACTACAAGACTATTCTAACCGCCTCGATCTTCCTCTTCCTTTTGCTTTCCGCGCTGTTTAGCGGATCAGAAATTGCGTATGTATCGGCGAATAAGCTGCGGGTAGAGCTTAAGAAAAAGCGAGGCACCAGGGCAAGTAAAATTCTAGCGGGATGGTTCGATCATCCGGCAGATTTTATGAGCACCATGCTGGTGGGTAATAACATCGCCCTGGTCGCTTTTACAACCCTTATTTCTGGTTCTTTTGCCTGGCTCATTGGGCCAACGGATGCAGGTATGATCAACCTTCTGGGGGAAACAGTTATTCTGACACTTATCGTTCTCGTATTTGGCGAGTACCTCCCCAAAACGCTGTTCCGCCTGTATGCAGATGATGCATTGTATGTCTTTGCCTTGCCGCTGCGCGCACTGCAGTGGTTGCTTTATATCCCGAGCTTAATAATGACAGGAACCAGCAATGCGCTCTTACGTCTGTTTTTTAAGCGCCCGGCCGAAGAACTCGACACCGTACTTACCCGGCTGGATCTGGAAAATTTCGTAAATGAAAGCCGGGCATCTACTGATGAAGATACCGTCGTAATCGACACCAAGTTATTCGGCAACGCCCTCAACCTATCTGAAGTAAGGGTAAGCGATTGTATGGTTCCACGTACGGAGATCCAGAGCATGGATGTCTCAGCTTCCATTGATGAGTTGGAGCAAAAATTCCTGGAAACCCGCCTTAGCCGAATCCTGATCGTGAATGGAGAAATGGACGAAGTTTTGGGCTACGTTCATCACCAACAACTACTGGATTTACCAGAGAGTATTCTTGACGTCGTGATAGAGTTGACTTTCATCCCAGAGGTAACACGAGTAACCGACCTCTTAAATCAGTCGATCAAGGAACAGCTAAGTATCGCTTGTGTAGTTAACGAATTCGGTGACATTGCCGGTGTAGTAACTATGGAAGACCTGCTTGAAGAAATCTTCGGAGAAATTGAAGATGAATTCGATGAAGACGAATACCTAGAAACAAAAAACGAAGACGGAAGCTATCACTTCAGCGGTCGCCTGGAGGTAAACTACCTTAACGATAAGTACGACCTCGGACTGCCCGACGGAGAGTACCAAACCCTCTCCGGCTTCATCGTCACGGAGGCTGAGCGCGTTCCTGAACAAGACGAAGAAATTGAATTAAGTGGATTTCACTGTCGGATGGTGGAGGTCACCAATACCCGGATTGAAGTCGTGCGGATTTTTAAGGAAGTGGTTGATCTGGAGGAGTAGAAAACCAATATTGCCCGAACACAAAACTCCAATTCACAATTCGGGTTATTTATTCGGCCTAAGGAATCTACGGTACTTAAGGTTCAGCACCTCCCCCCCTTCAAATCGCCCATGAATACACTACTAGAATACATCAACGCGGCCCCGATCTACGTACAGATGCTCATCGCTCTCGGTTTTGCCCTGCTCATCTCAACGGTTATTGTCGTTATCCTGTACCCTATTCTTCGGGCGTCAGCCAACAAAACCAAAAGTTTCACCCTCGAGGCCTTCAGTAAAAGGACCCGTACTACTGTTTTTGGGCTACTGGCGATGATGCTTACTTTTTGGTTCTGGACGAGCATCAATGCTGGTATTGATACCGATAATTTACCCTACTACTTGCCCGAAGCGATTCATGTGCCAAGGACACTTCTATACATTTTCGGCGGGCTTTTCCTAACTAGAATTACACTCGTCACTGCAGACACCATCCGGTACCGGTACAATATGGATGACGCCAACAACCTGCGAGAGCGTAAAATTCTAACGCAGCTACAGTACATCCAACGTATCGCCTCGATCGTAATCTTCATCGTTGTTGTTTCTTTTATCCTCCTTCAGTTTGACGGGATGCGTAACCTTGGAACAGGCATCCTGTCTACGGCCGGAGTGGGTGGCATCATCATTGGTCTGGCCGCGCAAAAGTCCATCGCGAACTTACTGGCCGGGTTTCAGATCGCCTTCACTCAACCCATTCGCCTGGACGACGCCCTGATCGTGGAAGGAGAGTTCGGAACGGTGGAAGAAATCACCCTCACTTACGTAAGCCTGAGGCTGTGGGACCAACGCCGCCTTATCGTCCCCCTGAATTATTTTATCGACCATCATTTCCAGAATTGGACGCGCTACAACGCCGAACTCACGGGTTCCGTTTCCTTGCACCTTGACTATACCTTTCCGGTAGATGAGCTCCGCGCCGAAGTAGAACGCTACCTGCCAACCCAGCAGCTTTGGGACGAGCGTGTGGTATCCGTAGCGATTACAGATACCACGGACCGCGTCATTGTGGTTCGTATTTTGGTCTCCTCCAATAATGCTGGCAATACCTTTACCCTTCGTTGTAATACCCGGGAGCACTTGCTCGTATGGATTCGGAAAAACTATCCGAATAAGCTGCCTACTACACGCTATGAAAAAGAATAGCATTTATAGCTTGAAG
>CAYPIM010000065.1:24409-26682 GCA_964410795.1 uncultured Lewinella sp.
GCCGCAGGTGCACAGTTCGTTTTACTAAGCAAGTGTCTTTGCTTTGGAAATCGTTCTCCGGACTGAATGCGATTATTTAACCAGAACACCACTCTTCCCGAAACAATACCATCTCAATTTTCATTTATAACTGAAAGTTTACCCTTAACAAGGTACCTTTGCTAAACATCAGCCCCTCTCCCCTACCTCATGGGTAAAGACCTGGACAAAATAAAGCGCCCGATCGCTACCGAACTAGCCGCTTTTGAAAAACGGTTCCGGGAAACCATGCGCTCCAAAGTAGCGCTGATGGACCGCATCACCTATTACATCGTAAAGCGCAAGGGCAAGCAAATGCGCCCCATGTTTGTCTTTCTATCCGCAAAGGTTTGCGGAGAGATGAACGACAATAGCTACGTAGCGGCCTCCCTGATTGAATTGATCCATACGGCGAGCCTTGTCCATGATGATGTAGTAGATGAGTCTTACGAACGTCGTGGCTTTTTCAGTATAAATGCGTTGTGGAAGAATAAGATTGCGGTGCTGGTCGGAGACTTCTTCTTCGCTAAGGGCCTACTAATCGCATTACGGCACAAGCAATACCGGATTTTAGAAATCATTTCCAACGCAGCACAAGCCCTGAGTGAAGGCGAACTTCTTCAGATTGAAAAAGCACGGCGGTTGGATATCGACGAAGCAATTTATTTCGATGTTATTCGGCAGAAAACGGCTAGCCTTATCGCTGCCAGTTGTATGGCTGGCGCTGCTTCCTCGACTCAAGACGAAGAAACGCTGCAGCTAATGCACGACTTCGGAGAAAAGATCGGGATCGCCTTTCAGATCAAAGACGATCTTTTTGACTTTGGCGCAGAAGACATCGGGAAGCCCCGTGGCATTGACATTAAGGAGAAAAAGATGACCCTCCCCCTCATACACGCCCTCAATCAGGCGGACAAGAGCGAGCGCCGCCGCATCATCCGCATCATCAAGAAGCAATCCGACAAGCCAGAGAAGGTTGCCGAGGTGATCAAGTTTGTCCACGAAAGCGAAGGACTCAATTACGCAGAAGCCGCCATGCTCCGATATAGGGACGAGGCCTTTGCGCTTCTCCGACAAATGCCCGATAGTGAAAGCAGAGAAAGTCTGGAAGCCCTGGTGAATTATGTTGTAGAGCGAAAGTATTAACTGGACAGTCACACTAGTGGACGACTTATTCCTTTTTAAAAATCACTCCGTTTTTCCATTCCCCCAAAGGGACTAAGGTTTCAATACACTGCAGCGGCGCTTCGCCCTACATGATCATAGTGATTTGATCTCCACATTTGGAGTATTGCCAAAAACCGGTTTCCGCGCCGTACCGTATATTGGTCACCTGATTGGCCAACTATAAATTAGGCTCAAATCCATAGCAATGAAAAAACTTCTGTTTATCCTGATTGCCGTTGCACTCTTGAGTAGCCACGACATGTACCTGAAGCTGGACAGTTTCTTCCTGAAGCCTAACACCGCTGCCAACATACAGCTCTTCAATGGCACTTTTAGTAAAAGCGAGAACGCCATTGCCCGCTCTCGAATGATCGATGCCAGCTTGGTGAGCAACGGCCAACGAAGCCAGGTGGATACCACCCAGTGGAGCGAGCAAGACAACGCTACCATCCTAAGCTTTACAACGGGTGAGCCCGGTACTTGGGTAGCAGGTGTCTCTACCAAAGCGCGTGACTTTGCTATGGACGCCGATGCCTTCAACACTTATCTGAAGCATGATGGTATTATGGACGTGCTGGAAGCGCGGAAGAAGAACGGGACACTAGACCAAGCTGCAAACGAAAGATATTCCAAACACGTAAAAACAATCTTCCAGGTTGGTGAAACCCGGACGGACGATTGGCAAACTGTACTTGGTTACCCCATAGAATTGATACCTCTAAGTAATCCTTACGACTTACACGCTGGCGATAAGCTAAGCGTAAAACTGCTCTGGCAAGGCAAGCCGCTCGCCGGAGAGTTGGTATACGTAGATGCTCAACTATCGAGCCATAGTCATGGAGAGGGTCATAGCCACGAGCACAGTGTGGAAGCAAAACACGAACACGACGGCGAAGAACATAGCCACGAGCACAGTGCGGAAGCAAAACATGAACACGACGGCGAAGAACACAGCCACGAGCACAGTGCGGAAGCAAAACATGAACACGACGGCGAAGAACACAGCCACGAGCACAGTGCGGAAGCAAAACACGAACACGACGGCGAAGAACACAGCCACGAGCACAGTGCGGAAGCAAAACACGAAC
>CAYPIM010000065.1:26782-28013 GCA_964410795.1 uncultured Lewinella sp.
AGAACACAGCCACGAGCACAGTGCGGAAGCAAAACACGAACACGACGGCGAAGAAGCAGAAGATGAGCACCATCATGATTCCGCCACGCAGTACCGTACGGACGCCAACGGAGAATTCACTTTCGCTGTAACCGCTGACGGCGTCTGGCAAGTACGGACAATTCACCTTGTCAACGCTGAACAGCCAGGCATTACCCACGAATCCAACTGGGCCACCTTAACTTTTGCCCTAGACCATGGGCAAAAACATTCTCACGCCGAAGCAGAACACAGTCATGCCGATGAGCACGAGGCAGGCATCCCCGCTTACGTCTACTGGGGAGGAAGCTTACTATTGATGGCTGGCTTGTTCTTCTGGTTTAACCGCAAAGATTAATGAAACGACCTAGCATAAAGGCGTTCTTCGGCGCGCTCCTCCTCTTATCCCCTCTCTTTTTAGCGGCTCATGGGGTCAGCTCGGCTGACCAAGAGACCCTGAGCAACGGCGGCTTGTTAGCCTACATTCTGGTGGGTGCCAAGCATATGGTAACCGGCTATGATCACTTGCTTTTTCTTGCCGGTGTAATTTTTTACCTGAGTGGGTTTAAAGACATCGTACGCTTCATTACTGCCTTCACTATCGGGCATAGTATTACGCTGATCAGCGCAACTTACCTTGGCATCAAGGCAGACGAGCACTTGATTGATGCCGTCATCGCCCTGAGCGTACTGTACAAAGGGTTCGAGAACCTCGGCGGGTTTGAAAAACTGAAGATGAAATCACCAAACCTACTGATGATGGTCTTCCTCTTCGGCTTGATCCACGGCTTCGGTCTATCCACCCGCCTGCAATCATTCGATATGGGGCCGGATCAGTTTTTGGCCAAAATCATCTGCTTCAATGTCGGAGTAGAACTCGGCCAGATTGCGGCACTGATTCCGATCGTATTTCTCATTACCCGTTGGCAAAAACTAAAAAGTTATGATGCTTTTTACCGGTCAGTGAATACCTATTTGGTGATTGCCGGTATTGGCTTGTTCTTTTACCAGATGTATGGGTATTTTTCTGGGGGACATTGACAATAAGACTATGAACTCGTTTAAGGTTTCCGTTCGCGACCTTATCCTTGGCGTGATGATCTCTACCGTCGTTACGAAATTCCTCACTTAGCTATGGCTAAGTTCCGGATTTCGCGCCTAGCTAGATATCATCATGCCTGCGGAGCGGCCAGCTCAGGAAACTTTAAACGAG
>CAYPIM010000066.1:0-27689 GCA_964410795.1 uncultured Lewinella sp.
ATTACCGCAGCCCTTTTGAAGATCGGGTGGCTATTTGCGAGGCAAAAAGCGGCAGGGGTTTTGAGGGCTTAAATATTTACGTTAATTTTATTGGCTGTGACCTGAACGGCTTTTAAACCAGTTTGTCCGTTCACAATAGAAAACAAATTAATTCACCTTTATAATACTTGACGCTATGGCAAAATTTTCCCACCCTTTAGTAAGCGGCCAACGCTCCCGCGTACACGATGCCTGGGGCAGTGGCGCCTTCGGCGCCTCGCGCGGCCACCGCAAGCACCGCGGACTCGATATTGCTGCGGCACCGCTTGAGCAGGTTTATGCTCCGTTTTCTGGCCGTATTGTTCGCGAGGCTTTTCCCTACGCCAGCGACCTCAGTTTCCGGGGGGTAGTGCTGGAGGGGACGGGAGATTGGCAGGGTTATACCGCCAAAATGTTCTACGTGAGTGGCGTTATTTGCGGAGAAGTGGCGGCGGGTGCCCTGATCGGCTTTGTACAGAATTTGGGGGTTAAATATCCTGATATCACTAATCACGTACACTTAGAGGTAAAGAAAAATAACCGCACGATCAACCCGCTGGAAATCTGGCAAATGTGCTTCTAATCCATGTCTGCACTTAGCCATAAGGTCGTACTTTTTGCCCGACAAAACCTGGGCAAAAGGGTTTTTGCCGAGGTCACTAATGCCAGGGGGGAATGCTGGGATCTGGCCTTCGCCGCTTTGGCCAGTGCCGGCGCCAAGACTCCCCATGATTATGGCAGCATTTATAAATGGTCTAGTAAGAAGGTGCCTTTGTCTCAGGCGAAGCCGGGCGATATAATTCAGTACGAGCGTTACCAATTCGTAATGCGCAAGACCAATGCCAATGGGGCTTGGGAAGAGATGAGTGGAACGATTGGTGAGCCCCGACATACGGCGATTATCAAAGCCATTAAACCGCACGGGCAAGTGGAGGTTTATGAGCAGAATTCTGGTAGTTTAAAGACCACTGCCGTTAACGTTGCTTACCTCAAGGCCGGAGAATTTAAAGAAGGAGGAACTACTTTTAAAGTAACCGTAAAAGGGGGCGCGTTTAAGATTTACCGTCCCCAGCCCAAGTAATGGGTTTTACTTCTGCTTCTACCTACTTTGCACCTGCGTCCGCGCCAGAAAAAGATACGTTATATGTAGGCGCGGCCGCAGGTGCAAGGAAAGTTAAATAAGAGCAGTAGCGGCTTATGTATAGCATTAAGATAAGCTGCGAAGCAAAATATTCAATAGTGTGGCTATTTGATGAATTTTGAGCAAATCTTGCTTTTCTTAGAATATTAATTGTTATATTGCGAGCAATGCTAATGGTTAATTTGTCGATTTAATTCTTTTTGGCATTTTAATTTTTGGAGAATTTTTGTTTTCTTTTTTGTTTCCACTCTGAACGCTACACCGAAAACATGTTACCTAAACTCCCATATGGAAATAGTACGCGTACGGCCATTGAAATCGCAAAATCAATGGCACGCGATGAGCTTCATGTTACCTATTCCGGCAGTCATCTGCTGTTAGGTATTTTACACGAAGACGTCGAACTTCTCCCGCTTCTTGAAAGCTGGGAGATAGATGTGTTTTACCTTCGTGACTGGGCTAGTGTACGTCTTGGTGATTATCCGAAAGGCATGCCAGTAGAGGAAGAACCTCAGGCTGCGGCAGAGGTGAAAAAGCTAATGGAATTTGCTGATGTTACTCGTCTGAAGCTGAGTCAAACGGAAATAACGCCACTGGCGATTTTGATTTCTCTTTGTCGGCCTGGTCTGGTTTACGCAGAAGATGAGTTAAAATCATTACCTGTTTCAGAAAGCACCTTGCTCAACTTCGCTTTACAAAGCGGAAGTGTTGGCGGTGCGCCAAACAATAGCTCCGCCGTTAAGGAAGGTGGTGAGGGGAAGTCTTCTATTGCTCAACCTAACCTGAAAACACTCAGTAAATTTTGTGTTGACAAAACGGCTTTAGCTCGCGACGGGCATATTGACCCTATCGTAGGGAGAGATGGTGAAATCCGCCAAATGGTTGAGACGCTCAGCCGCCGTACCAAGCCGAATGTTCTACTTGTCGGTGAGCCAGGCGTTGGTAAAACGGCACTGGTGGAGGGTTTTGCCCTCAACATTGCCAACGGAGAAGTAACCGGAAGCCTGAAAGAAGCCGTGGTTATTGAACTGGACGTTGGAGCGCTGATTGCAGGAGCTTCTTATAAAGGAGAATTTGAGGACCGACTCAAGAAAGTCATTAAGGAAGTCAAGTTACTCAGCAAGGCTATTTTATTCATTGATGAAATCCATGTTTTACTTGACCCGAAAGGCTCGATTGGCAACGGAGCGGTCAATCTGTTGAAACCGGAATTGGCCCGTGGCGCGATCACGGTTATCGGAGCTACGACGAATGAAGAGTTTCGCCTGTTCATTGAAAAGGACGAAGCCTTTAGCCGGCGTTTTGAGAAGCTGATGATTGAGGAGCCTAAGGAAGAGACTGCGGTGAGGATGCTGCAGGCTATTTTGCCTAAGTACGAGGCTCACCATGAGCTGAAGACCTCACCCGAAGCGGTTGAGGGGTGTGTCGGGATGGCCAAGCGGTTCCTGCGTAACCGCAGCTTGCCCGACAGTGCCGTTGACTTATTGGACCGTACCATGGCTGCTATCCGTTTGCTTAAAGAAGGAAGCGGAGAAGTGGTCGAAGCCCTGAAAAAGGACCTTTCGCAATTGAAAGAGGAACTGTCGGAAGATCCAACGGCTTATTTTAAGGAGTTGAAATGGTTGAAAGGGCAGATGGAGCATCGGCTGAGCCCGATCCTGATTGCCGCCGCAGACGAACAAGAAGGCGATGATCAGCCGGCATTTAAATTGGCCGGAGCACTATACGATTATCTGGAAGATCGCTTGAACCGAATCGATGTACTTGCAAAAGAACCTATTGAGCGGGTGGAGCCGGAGCATATAGCTTCCATTGTTGCTTACAAAACTGGTATTCCAACGGGGAAAATCCAGTCTAAGGAACGAGAGAAGCTGATGATGATCGAAGAAACCTTAAAGAAAAGGGTGATTGGCCAGGATCATGCCATTAGCCTCGTATCGGATGCTGTCCGAATTGGCCGGGCTGGAATAAACGACCCGGATAAACCGGTGGCTTCTTTCTTTTTTCTCGGACCTACGGGAACGGGTAAAACAGAATTGACGAAAGCCATTGCTTCCTTGCTTTTCAATGATGACCAGGCCATTATACGCTTTGATATGTCTGAGTTCAAGGCGGAATACGCAGTATCAGCATTATTAGGCGCTGAACCTGGTTTGGTGGGCTTCGAAAAAGGAGGGCCATTGATCAATAAGATCAGGCAACAGCCTTACGCCGTGGTACTTTTTGACGAAATTGAAAAGGCCAATAAAGAAATCTTTGATGTTTTCCTGAAGGTACTAGACGAAGGCAAGGCAAAAGACAAGCTGGAGAAGGAGGGGGATTTTTCGAAAGCGATTATCATCTTCACGTCTAATATTGGTTTTGAACATATAGTAGAGAGCTTTAATAAAGGTGAGGTTCCTCCGCGTAATGAGATGGAACGGATCATGAAAAACCACTTCCGGCCCGAGTTCCTGGGGAGACTTGATGGCCTCATTCCGTTCTCTCCTTTGACGGAGCCGACAATGTTGAAAATCTTTGACATCCATTTCAGGAAACTGCAAAAAAGAGCTGAAGACCTTGGTCTTCAATTAGAGTTAAGCCCTGCTGCTAAAGAGTTCGTCGCTAAAGCGGGGTATTCTCCTGAGTTTGGTGCCCGACCGCTAATTAGAGAGATTAAACAGCAACTTAGTCAAGAGTTATCTACGCTGATCATTAGAGGTGATGCGGTGGCTGGTGATCAAATATTTGTTGACCTGAACGAAAATGATGAATTGGACTGGCAGGTTAGTACCAGTTCGAAACCAGAAGACAATTAAACAACCAATAAACTAAACCCAAGATTATCTAAATATGGCAAAGAAATTTTTTGATCACCGGGATATTAAGTGGCCTGGCACGTGGCTTATAGAGAATGACTTGCCCTCGGCTATCCCTAACATCCCCGACAACCGTACGATGTTCATACAGCAATTCACGGATGAGCCCCCTTCAGACGTGGATTTCGTAGATGATTGCCAAACCATGCCCCAGGCGTTTGACAAGTTCAAGCCTGGTAAAACGATCAACCTGGAAAACATGGACGGGGTGGAAGAGGAAGTTGACCTCAAGTTTAATAGCTTAATGGATTTTGGCCGTAAGGGCATAGTTGGGCAGTCAGACTTGATGAGTCAAATTGAATCGAAGCGCGGGCTTTTTGAATCTTTTATGGGAAAGCTTACCGACGAACAGTTGGCCATCCTATTGGCCAACCCAGAAGAGAAGGCCGCTTACATCTCGGTGCTGAAAGAACTAATTGGCGAGCTCGAAGCCGCAGATCCTGAAACGGTAGAAAATAAGTAACACTATGGGAATGGTAAGAATCGAAGAAAAATACAAAGAGGTATTAGAAACGTTGGCTAAATACGGTAAGTACAATATCGTAGCCAAAACAGTGGAGGACGCCCGTAGGCTTGATCCTAAGAAAGGAGCTGCGCGTAAAATCTTCATGACGGATAAAAAGAAGCAAGCTAAACGAGTAGAACTACGCCAGCGGTTAGCCGCCTGGGTAGATTTACTGGAAAGTAGCGAGTCCATCTCCGAAATGCAGAACAAAGCACAGGAAGAGGAAGGGAAGCTAAAAGAACTGCTCAATAAAAACATTGCTACTGCGCTACAGGAGACCCGTAAGCTGGAGCAAAGCTACCGTTCGCTAAACTTGTTCTTCAAGAATGCGGGACAGGATAAAATTAAGAATCTTACGATTCTAAACGCTAGCATGGAGCAATTAGCGGACCCGGATTTAGATCAATTTAGAACGGAGATTAAAGATCGATTGGTTTGGTCATATGGTACACTGGGTAAGTCACAAAACTATTCGTTGATTGCCATTCCGGGATGTATTGGCAATAATATGGTGGTTAATGAACTGAGTGGAATGGCCCGCGACAATAAGGCTTTACTGGTAACTGATTTTCACGACTTAAATACTTTTGACGAAGTACTGGAAGAATTTGAGGAGGACAGCTTTGCGGCCTTAGATCGTACCAACGTAATAATGACCTGTAATTGGTTGATTGGCAGAGCTAAGGATGAAGAAGCTGGAGAGGACGATGATTTAACGCTTCCGCCCTCGTCGGCTTTGGTGGGTAAACTTTACAACTCTAATGTGCCGATTTCTCAGCCTAGTGCTGGGGTCCGTTATGGAGGGCTGGATTTTGCGGAAAATGTTCGCTTCCCCCTACTCATGGAGCACATTGGCCAGCTGGATGAGAAAGGTCTGATCCCGATGGTTAAAGATTTCAACGTGGTCATGCCTTATTCTGCGCGGACACTTAGTACGGCAGATGATGTGGGACTGCAGACCTATAGCGTCGTCAGGGTCTACGATTGGGTAGGTAAAGTAATCATGGACTTTCTTAACCAAGCCGGGTTCGAAAATGCCAGTCAGCAAATGCTTGATACTTATCGGGCGCAGATAGCCAAGTTTTTGAACAGTATTACTGGACCAAGTAAGCTGATTAAAAACTTCAAGATCAATAAATTTGAACCAGATACCGCGAACGGACAACCTGACCGTATTCTAGTGCACGTAGTTATGGAACCTCTGTTTCCTGCTCGTTCATTCGCCTTAAAAATGGACGGCACCTCGGGAGAAGGAATCGATAATTACCTGTGGAATACCGACATCGTTGCAGTATAGCGATTGATGTCAATCTAAAACACTTTTCATTATTCACTGAATTTAAAACCTATTATTATGCCATTTAACGCAAAACTCGAACTGGATGGAAATAACTACCGAATTCTAAGCTGTAGTTATCACTTAGACCGTGATTTTGATCAATTCGGTAAGCCTTCCAGTGAAATTCGTGGCGGTACGATTACGGTCACCATCGAAACCACCGGCGTAAATACTTTTTCTGCCTGGATGATGTCTTCACGGCTACGCAAGTCCGGGCGCATCATTTTTGATGATCCCATTGAAGATGCCGAGCTCAAGGCCATTGAATTCGAAGAGGCCTACATGGTCTTCTACGAAGAAAGTTTCGCTTCACAAGGACAGGGCAGCATGTCTGAAACTTTTAAAATTTCAGCGAAAAAGCTGACGATTAGTGACGCGTCTCATGAAAATGACTGGTACAAATAGACTGGAATTGTAAAGTCTGTGCACTGGCGTATCGTCTTTTTCTCCTTAAACTAGTACAGTGTACTAGGAGACAGAGGACGGTACGCTAATGTGCATTTTGCAAATTCTTCCCAGTAACGTCTAAATAATAGAGAAATAAGACTTGAAAATTTTCTGGCTCCGAGTATCAACTAGGAGGCTGGCATTCCAATTCATGTGGTATATGGCTAAAAAAGCAATAGCGTACGTTGAAATAGAAGGGTATGGTGAAGTTACACACTTTACCCACCTTCAGATTCTACAGCCCATATCAGAGCATCACACTTTTAGTCTCCAGTTACCGCTTGAGGCCCTCGAGGGGGAGAATAATTATGTTTTTGCTTCTTCGAAGAAATTGATTGGGAAAGGGATAAAAATTGTCTTGGAATCTGATCAGATGTTAGATGTACAAGGACCTCCTTTTAATGGAATTATTTTAGATGTTGGATTTACGCGTTCTTTTGACCGTGGCAACGAATTAATACTTTCAGGAAAGAGCCCAACGGCCTTACTTGACAACGGTCCACATTTTCAATCTTTTGAAGAAAAGAAACTCGAAGAAATTGGAAATGACGTGTTGGAAAATATTCCGGAAAATGTCTTGAGCTATTCATTTACTCCGGTCTATACTAAGGCAATTCCTTACCAAGTAGAATACCGGGAATCTAAATTTTCATTTTTAAGAAGGATTGCTGATCACTACGGAGAATGGTTTTTTTATGACGGAGAGACACTGATTTTTGGTAAGCCGGAATGGCCCGAAGCCATTTCTATGGTTTTAGGTCGTGACCTTTTTGATTTTGAATTGAAATTATCGCTATTGCCCATAAATCACGAAGAAAAATATTACAACTACGAAAAGAGTGAGACTTATACTCGTGCCACCTTGGATGCTAAGTCAACCAATTACGATAAGGCTTACGGAGAGGTTACGTATAACGAATCGTCAAGGTTGTTTTCTTCACCGACCTTTAATTATTCTGGACGGGCCGTGCAAGACCAAAAAGAACTGGATGGGAATACGGACGTCCGAATGGACCAGCGTAGTAGCGAGATGGTCTACTTGAATGGCAGTAGTGATAATATTAGCCTTGGAGTTGGAAAGATAATTAGTATCGCAGCCCCTAAGGGGCAGGGGGGAGAATCTGGCCTTGAAGAGTTTGGCGAGTTTTTAATTATAAGTGTGCAGCATTATGTTGATGGTGGCGGCGATTATCATAACAGCTTTGTAGCGATTCCTAAAGAAGTCGGTGTTCCTCCGGTTAGTACTGCTGTGGAAATGCCTTCTGTAGATGCGGAACCTGCTAAAGTGACCGATAACGATGATCCGGAAGGATTGGGACGAATTCGTGTGCAGTTCTATTGGCAAGCAGGAAAAGAAAAATCTCCTTGGATTCGATACGTTAGTTCGAGTGCTGGTAGTAGTGGCGGTTTTTTTGTTATTCCTGAAATTGGGGATGAAGTGATGATCAATTACGAAAACGCTCACCCGGATAAGCCATTTGCAATTGGCGCGATGTATACTAAGGAAGGCGCCCCGGCCGGTAGTTGGAAAGATGCAGAAAACAATATTAAGTCGATTCGGACTAAATCGGGGAACGAAATTATTCTACAAGATTCTGGCGGAACAGAAGAAATTAAAATTTTAAATAAAGGCGGTGAAAACTCAATTATTCTTACCATGTCTGAGGGAGGAGCCATCAGCATTAAGACTGGCAATCAGATCAACATAACGGGTAAAAATATAAGTGTTAATGCCGAGGAAGAATTTTCGGTAAATGCTAAGAATGTAAAAATTAATACGGAAGAAATGATTTACCTCGGGGCTCAGACTCAGTTGAAGACGTTCTCCAAAGCAGAAACTAATATGGATGCAGAAGGTGATATGACCATTAAAGCTCAAAAGTACTACGTAAATGGGAAAACTAAAGCTGTCTTGTCTTCTACTGAGGGAGACACATTTGTTTTAGCTAAAAAAGCTGCGGGTTTGATTAGCTCTGATGCGACAGTTGCGGTTCAAGGTAAAGGGAACGTTGATGTGGTATCCGATGCTAACGCTAGCATTTCTAGTAAATCAATGACGAGCGTAGGAAGTGAAGCAGGTCCTGTTGTTGTTAGTGGTTCAGTCGTACAGCTAAATTAATTATTGCCGTGGCCCAGTTCTATAATATTCCATTTCTTTTTTCGAATATTTTGAAGCGTGTACCCCGTGAGGAATATTGTTGCAGTCTGCAAGATTCGCTTAAGCAGCATATTTCACTAATTATAAGTTCGCGCTACAAGGAATTTCGTTACGATTCCAGCTTCGGCTGTAAAGTGTGGGAGCTTGATTTTATCGTTCCAGCTAATCTTAATATTTGGAAAGAAGAAATTAAACAGGCTTTAGAGGAATCAATTCTTAAGTATGAACACCGTGTTGAAAAAATAGAAATCAAAATTGACATTAGTAAATCACCTGCTGACTTAAAAAGGATAAATCAAGTGCTGGACTTTCGCGTCACAGGCTCGTTCAAAGGGATAAGTGAAACCTTTGATTTTTCTGATCGCTTATACTTTAGCCCTTATTCGCTCTAAATAGTTGATACAAGCATGAACCTCAATACGACTGATAAAGCATCGATTCAGCAACGGATGTACCAACAAGCGGCAGAGATATACCGCCAGTACTTGGGGCGTGATATCAGTAGTTTGGAAATGTTCGACCCTTTAGTGTTGATGGTTATTAATGCTTGCGCCAGCGAATTTCAATTATTTTCCGAAGAGATATCATTTGCAAAGACCAGAATGCTTAAGCATCTGGCAAAAATGTTAACTCCGGAGAGTTACATTGGTCCAAGACCAGCCCATGGCGTTATTCATGCACCTGTATCGGAGAGTGGAGAGGCCACTGATCGTATGAAAGACAGTTTTTTTTATACGAACCCACAGAATAAGAAAATCTACTTTACCCCAATTGCAGATTTTTCGCTTACACGTGCCCAAGTATCCTATATGGCTGTAGGTAATTCCATTTATGGATTGACTGATGGCTTGAACAAACAGGAAGTATTGTCTACTACAGATAGCAAGTCTTTACCTGTTAACAGCATTTGGCTGGGGGTTAAAGTAGCCTCACCTATGCAGAAGGTGAATAGTTTGAGTCTGTATTTTGATGCTCCATTATCTACTTATGTTAACAGGCTTCCAGCATTATTAAACACCTCTAAAAGCTTTTATGGAGGGCAGGCGTTGAAGACCAGCGCAGGGCTCGGGAAGGTTAATAGAAATGGAAGTAATTCGTTGGCTTTTAACGCAATTCTTCAGCACGAAGACGAAGTTATGCGGTTCTATCAGGGGCGGTTTTTAATGCTGGAAATTCCAGCGGAAGAGACTTTGCAGATGAAGGCTAAAGAATTACCTGATGAATTTAAAAAGTGCTTTTTAGAAGATCAATTGTCCAAACAGTTCAACGGAGAGATACTGCACTGGATTAGAGTCGATTTTTCCCAATCTCTTTTCGACAATAAGAAAGAGGTTCAGACATTTTTGAGGCAATTGATTAGTCAAACCAATTGCTTTCCGGTTATGAACTACCTGGTACAGTCAAAATCTTTTGCACTTAACGAAAAAATTAACCTATTTCCATTAAAATGTGGTGAAGCTTATTTCTATGGTGTAGAGGAAGTAAAGTCATCTAAAAGTGGTAGTAAACACTATACTGAGCAATCTTTTTCTCAATTTCTGGAAGAAGATACAGTCGCTGCCAGACAGCAAACCATGGTATACGCTCTGCGTCGCTCGGCGGTACAACGATTTGATACGCGAACATCTGTAGAATGGATGGAAAATATTCTCCAACTTATACGGGAGGAGTCACTGGTGTATAATGCTCTAGGAAAAAATATTTTAACCCATAATCTCAAAACGATCCAAAAGTCTGTTAACGATATCAACGCTAAACTTTATCAAACTAAGGCTGAAGTAGGCAACGAAGAGCAAATGTTTATCGCTTTACCCAAAGTAGATCAAAGTGAATATGTGGTAGTTCGGTACTGGGCTACGAATGGGGTTAAAGGAAGAAACATACCTGGTGGGGAGCCCCTGAAGCTCAGCGATTCCACCCGGGGTGTTTACGATGAAAGTGCTATTCGATTACTGACGACGACTATTGACGGGCGTAACCCGGTCAATGAAAAAGATTCGCTGGAAGAATTTAGATCGGCCATTTTGGTTAAAGACAAAATTGTAACTAAGGAAGATATTCGTCAGTATTGTACGCAGGAGTTTAACCAGGAAATAATAAGTTGTCAGGTCGGGAAAAATAGTAGAATCGCTGCTGGAAAAAACGAAGGTTTTCAGCGAATTATTACGGTTAAACTGGAACTGGATGAAGTTACAAGCCCGGAGCACCGGGCATACATTGAGAATAAATTATCGACAGAACTCAATGCGCGTTGTTCGGGTATTTTACCAATCGTAGTAACCTCCTAATTATTAACTCAATGGAACACTACGAAGCGGTAAAAGAATATGTAAATCATTTAACTGAAGATATTCGGTTGGAAGCAGTGTTGGCTGAATTAGTGGGTAATGATGTATTGGAAATAAAAGACATCAGTGTTAAGCCATTAGGCTTGTTTCGACGAGATTATCGCAAAGACGTTGATGCTATAGAAATAATAAAAGAAGGAGAAGCAGAGAGCTTTAAATCTATACTTTTTTCTGTTTGGCGGGAGGGGATATACGACAGCTTACCGAAAGGGGTTTTCCACGATTCTAAGAAAGAGAGAGGGGCAATTACTAAAGAAAAGCGAGAAGAAAATTCTAAAGCGAGAAAAAAAGAAGAGAAGGCCGCTCGTGATTTCTTTTTCCCTGTCGAGCAAGAATTTTTTCGCCAACGCCTTAAACTTGAACTCTTAGAAAGGTCAATTGTAACCGGCAAAGCTAACGACCATGAAATCAATAAGACTTTCAGTGAGCTTTGGCAATTGGACGCTAAGGGGCTAACCCCTCAACAAATATTGAAATTTCAGTTCTTTCTACCTTATTGCTTTAAGTATAAAGGTGATTTTAAAGCCCTTGGCTTTTTGTATTCGGCCTTACTAGAAGAAGACGTACAGGTAGAGATTGAAAATGATTTTTCAACACCTACTTATATTGAGGAAACGCCCAGACTTGGACAGTTTTTTCTTGGAGATAATTTGGTACTTGGCAATACGTACTACGATGGATTACCATACGTACTTATAACCGTGAAAAATCTAGAGGCTGCTGCTGCTGCAAATTTTATGCCCAGTCGGCACAAGGCCATTTTGCTTAACTTACTAAATGATTATTTACTACCGGTAGAGCTTGACGCTACAGTCGAGTTACAACTCCTGGAAAACGAAAAACACCTTAAATTGGAACCGGCCAAAGGAGAAGCCCCGCATTTTAGCTCGATTCTTGGCTACACCACCTACTTGTAAGCAATGAATGATAAAACAATATACCTGATATTTGGAGGATTGCTACTATTGCTTGGTGTGGTATCGTTCTTTATTTTATCTGTGCTCAAAAAGAAAGACCGAAAGTTCGAGAAAAAGAACATCGTGTACTACTTGCTTATCACAGTACTTCTGTTTTTTTGTTTGGGACTCATCGGCTTATTTTCCGTAACGTACGATAATTGGATATATACGGGCCTTCAGATGATTGCACTTTTGTTTGGCGTTTATCACGCTTGGGCCTTATTCTATAATTATGATTGGTCTGACCATATTTCCTTTTGGCCGGAAAGCTTATTTACTTTTTCCGTCACTTTACTTGCTGGCTTCGGATTATTGGGGGGGCTGGCTTTTTGGGTGTTGGCGTTTAATGGTTTTGAATTAGAATTCATTTCTATAAGACATTTAAGCTACTATTCCAGTGCTTTCTGCATCTTATTACCCTACTTACTACTGAGGACCTATGATTATATTAAGCAAATTCCGCCGAGAACTTATGTAGCTTGGTATTTCCCTGATTCCTTAGCCCCTATGATTGATCTTAGTGACCAAAATGTTGTTTTCGTGTACATGGACCTATTCGTTGATGCTGGTAGGCACCCTGTAGGGCATATAAAAGAGCACCGAAGCCGTATCCCATTGTATGAAAATTTTGGCGATTTTTTTCAAAATTTTGTTCAGGATTATAATGGTAAACATCCACAGAATAAAATTGTCGACCTTCGGGAAAACCAACTAAACGATACGATTGGTTGGACTTTTTACGCCAAGGGACGTAAAGGGAGTAGGCGTAGATTAATCGATCCCTTTGAGGTAGCTATCGAGCAGGTTGAAGAAGGAGATTTGATTATCGCTAAGCGAGTGATATTGGGAGAGAAACAGCAAAAAAATCCATTGAAAATGGCCTATAGGAAACCTGATCGAATCAATATCAAACCAGCAGATGAGGACGACATCATTTTTCAAGAGAAGTAGCCAATCGTTAGCTATTGATAATAGCCAAAATCGTACTTAATGCAAAAAAAACATATCCACTGGCAAGACGGAATGAAAGTGAGCAAGGATCACTTTCTAGGAATGGAAAATGCCTTCCGTAGCGATCATCTTGATGCTGCAGCCAGTCAACTGACGTCTTTTTCTTACGGACTTCTACCTCAGCTAAATCACAGTAAAAGCCTTGATCTTTTCCTGAAACTTGACCAGAGCGATGAAGTAGTTTTGAATCTTCTGATTTGTCACGCCATTACCCCCGGGGGGGCGTATATCTCCATTGATGCTGATAGCCAACATAAACCAGAATTACGTATTTCGCAAAGCAACTTACTAGAAAGAATCAAAACCAGCCAGGATGGACGATTATACGTAGCCGTGAAAATCAATCCTTATCAGCGCAATAAGGTAGGTGAAAATCTAAACGGTGAAGACCCTCCTCGCCAGCCTTTTACAGAATCGTTGGTGGAATTGCATGTTGCTACCTACGAGGAGATTTCCCGAACGAACGTTAATGGCTTGAGTGAGGTTATCGTTCATAGTCTTCTGATGAAGGATGATAAAGTAGCGTTAGATGTTGAATTCATTCCACCTACTTACAACGTTAGTGGATCTTCGGATTTACTTAGAACCGTAGAGAGCTGGGAAGAATGGTTTAGCGGCACCTTGCTAAACAGCCTAAAGGATACGCTTAAGGCTGCAAGAGCTAATGCTAAAGGGACAAACGATCAGCAAGAAATTGCGCACAACGTTCGCCTTATATCTAAAAGCCTTTTAAAGGATACTCTTCATTTTATTTCAGCAGCCAAGAGGCGTAGAGAAGAACCTTTTTTACATACCCTTAATGCACTGCAGGTAATGGCTGGAAACTTTTATGCGGAGTGGATAACGCTGCCCGGTGAAGGTAGAAGTAGGTTAGATAATTACTTTAAAGAAGCCTTGAAAATTACTGAAATAGAATCTACGGTTAACAATTTATGGGGAGCTCAGTACACCCACGACCGAAGTTCTCATGCCATGAAATCGGCTAAAGAATTTATTCAATTACTCAGTAAACTCTATGATCCTGATAATGGCTTGTCCACTAAAGATTTTAAATGGACGGAAATAGAAGGAGAGATCAAAATTGTTGCTAGCAAAGAACGTAGAAATAGTACGATCGACTAAAATATAAACACCATGCCCACTTCATCAAAAGTTAGTAACCAGAGTAATCGTGCGTCTGCGATTCTCAAGGTAGTTGCTATTTACTTATTGACATTTGCTGTGTTGATTTTGCTTTTTAATACTGCCAAAAAAAGGAAGACCTATACTTCTAATGCTCATGCTGAGGCCTTTTCTGAAAAATACGATCAGGCGAAGAAAAATGAGGTTGGGCTTTCTGCAATGATTGGTCTCTTGGACTCTATAGTGAAAATGAATAAAGAACTTCAGGCATTGGACAAAAAGGAGGTAGAACAAGTAGAAAGTGCTGGCGTATCTGTAGAAATAGATGAAGTCAAGATTAACTTGAGAAATCTCCTGGAAGAACTTATAGACACGGGAGGGAACATATTGATGACCGATCGAGCAAAAGCTAAAGAAATCAACAGCCATTTACGGCAGTCCTCTGATGTAATTCGTTCACTCAGGAAAGAAATAGTGGCGGAGGCCAAAAAGTTTGAGGAGAAAATGAAAGATGAAATCGATAAGGTGAGCGTAGAGAAGGAACAGCTTTCGAATGAATTAGATGACCAAGGAGGACAACTTTCAAATAGTTCACAAGAACTAAGTAGATTACAAGAAGAAATAAGGAGCTTGCGCGAAGAAGCAATGAGATGGACTACGTTTAAGGCAGGGTTAGTTGGTGATTTAGATGCTATGAAAATGAAAATAGATGAGCAATTGAATGGAACTAGTATTTTTAATAACCGTTGGAGAGATTTTGCGGTTGATCTTAAAGGCGATGTACGTGAGTTGTCAATCAAATTGGAACAGTAAATTTCTATTGTTTATAAGCAAGAAGCTTGTTTTTTAAGGAGCTATTTTTTTCAAAAAAAAAACTTATCTTTATCTCACTTCACATAGTTTTTATTACTAACTCTTTTTTCTAGTAACCTTTATTTTACATCTACCCCATTATGAGCAACACAAACCCAGAAAAGGAAGTGATTTCTCTGCCTATTTCGGTTGAAGAGCCAGAGAAGAAACTGATCGCTGGAATGAATGGCCAACTTGTTGAAAATGCTAAAATAATGGTGGTTGGTGCTGGTGCTTTGGGGAATGAAGTCCTGAAAAATTTAGCTCTTATTGGGGTGAGGCGGTTGTTACTTGTCGATTTTGATATCATTGAGCGTTCTAATCTAGCCAAATCAGTACTGTACCGAGAATCAGACTGCACTGGAAGCCGTTTCAAAGTAGATATTGCTGCTGCTCGCCTTAGAGAGATTAACCCTCAACTAGAGATTGTTACCATAAACGGAGATGCTACCCTTGATGTTGGGCTTGGCCTAATCCGGCGTATGGATGCTATTATTGGTTGCCTTGACAATCGTCTTACTCGTATGATGCTAAACCGCTTCGCTTTCTCCCTTGGTAAAGGGTGGGTCGACGGAGGAATTATGGATATGGAAGGGCAGGTTGACGTCTATACGCCTACAATCAATTGTTATGAATGTGGCTTGAGCGAAAAAGCATTAGCCAACATTGCTTACAAGAATGGTTGTTTAAATCGAATGCGGCGATACTCTTCTGCTGGCTATGCTAACACAAATTCCATTGCAGCATCTGTTGTGGGGGCCATCCAAACACAGGAGGCGCTCAAACTCGTTGCTAGCCCTGAGAAAACACTAGCTGGATCACAGTTTTACTTCAATGGGAAAGCAAATTTTTATGATAGAATAGGTAAGCAATCACCCCGCCGAAAGGGGTGTCGGAGCCACGAAATACTCACCGAAATAATCGAAGCTCCAGAGATTTCAGCGGAAACTAAGATCGGAGAGGTGTTTTCTTGGCTTGAAAATCATTTCAATACCGATGAAATTGTAATAAAACTTCATTATCAAGTAGTGATAACCGCCACGACTGGAACAAGTGGTAAAGTTAAGTCTTTTGTGAAAGCTCGTCCGCACCTGGAAGACGCTGACTTGATCGGGCTTCGTGAAATAGAAGATGAAGAAGTACGCTTTGAAACTGTTGATTTGATCGATAAGAACTTCCCTCATCTTAATTTGCCTTTAAAGGCAATTGGGGTGCCGTATTGGCATATTCTAAAAGTAACTGTTGCTGGTCAGAATAAATACATTGAACTAACCAAGGATCTGCATAAATACGAGCTTTTTGCCTGAAAATGCTATTTGCCACCAAGGTGCATAGCTTAAAGCATTTTGGAGATAAAACTAAACGAAGCCTTTAAAGACGAATCGTTAACCATAATAAATTAAATAAACCATGGCCCAGATTAAAATTTCAGTAAATATCCCTCACCTTGAAAAGGAATATGATGTAAATGTACCGGACTCCGCCACGGGAGAAAAACTTTTCGAGGCGCTCTTAAAGACCAACCCAAATCTGAAAAACGATGATGCAGATGTGTACGAACTGTTTTCTAAACGAGTAGGTAAGAAGGTCTTTCCAGATTACCGGTCTACTTCTCTGAAAGAAATTGGCATCGAACAGGGGGATACTATTATAGTTAAAAAAGACCTGGATCCAGGGGCTAGATAACTAAAGAGCATGCTCTTAGTTGCCCCGCGATTCTTTTATTCCTTCCGATTAAAAGGCTTTGCTAACGTTAGCCACTAAAGCCTATACTGGTAACAGAGTAGTTGGAAATTGGCGCCATTTCAAAAAGATTAATAGTATAATATGAGTAGTCCTAGTTATAATATTGATGACATTCGATCTCTGCAAGATGACTACATGCGGCGCAAGGTGGACGAGCACTTTAGGATCGATCGGCTAGCCAAAGCCAATGCGGGTTTATTCCGGTATACAGTTGAAAAAAGAGATCCGCAGTACCCTAATCCGCCAATTCTCTATCACATTACTTTTCTGCTGAAAAGCTTTATTGGGATTGATGAAATGGAACAACCAATCATCGGTGAGCAGCACGAAATGAGCATTGAATTGCCCCAGGTGTTTCCAGAACAATCCGCTAAGACCAAAATGAGGACTCCTATTTGGCACCCAAATGTGAAATCATCAGGCCCCTTCGCCGGTGATATTTGTACTAATCATAAAGGATTTGGTAGCCTTTATTTTCTAGACGAGTTGATTGTAAGGATCGGAGAATTCTTACAGTACAAACGCTACTTAGCGGAAGACCGCAAGCCTTGGCCTGAAGACCCTGCGGTAGCCCGCTGGGTGAAAAAAATAGGAGAGCCCAAAGGGTACATTAATAAAGAGGAAGAAAAATTTGTCGATGAACGATCATGGACCGTCTTTTTTGATGATGTACTAATTGAAATAGATGAAGATGACGACGACGATTTCGAAATCATCATCACCGAGAAATAAACTGAAATGGCCGAAAGTGATCCAGGACCGCTTTAATGAACTAAATATGAATATCCGCTTTTTCGTCACATTGCTGTTGTTCTTACTCTATCTGTTGAGCCTCAACGGACAAAAGGCAATGACTCTTTATGCTGTGTCTGGGCCCGAAAAAATAGAAGTTCCAATTAAGATTACTCCATTCTTAATCTATTTAGATGGCAATAAGAATTCTTCCATTCTTCCTATCGACGATTTTGGTAGTCGCTTACCAATTTTTCTTAACCAAAATAACAACTACAAATTGCGTTATACGGTTGAAATGTTAGAGAATGCTATTCAGCAATCTTCAAACAAGAAGACTAGAATATTCATTAATTATACTTATGAAAGAAAGAAGCAGTCAAAAACAGTAAAGCTTACTAGGAGAAATGACTATAAATATGATCTTGAGTTTACGGGCACAAAAAAGGGGGGGGCAAAGGTCGAAATAAATTTTGAAAAGATTAATGAATACAGCCTTGAAGGGGACCCATCATACAGAATGAATAAAAGCTTGCTTTCGATTGAAGATGCAAATAGTATACTAAGCCTTGGTAAAAGTAATATTGAAGGACAGAAACAGTATATGAAAAGTAACTTAGAAGCCCGCGAACTATTCATGAGTTTAATGAAGTATCGAGGTGAACTTAGTACTGAAAATCAAGCCGCTTTAGATAGTTATCTGCAAGCTTCTAAAATGCAACTAGAAGATTGTTATCAGAAAATGCTGCCGGTAGGCTCACAACTAAGCCTTACGAAAGATATCTTCAAGTTTTTTAGCAAAAAAAATATTCGATCGAAAGGAATTGGTGGTAAATATTTGCGGCAAACTCGGGGCGTACTCGAAAAAATGGATGACGACTCTTTTGACGCTTACAAACTGACGTATGACAAGCTTTTATCGGGAGAGCGTTGGGAGCAAAGGGAAATGTTTAGTAAAATGCTTGAAGACTATCAAAAGGAATATTGTTCCATTGGTGGTGGCTATGAGTGTAAGAATTTAGTAGGTATAAAAGATATACTAGCTAGTATCGTCAAGCCGGCGAAGAAAGAGGAAGATGTATGTACTGTAATAAAGAAAAAATTAAGTAAACTCAATAGCATAGGAGCATTAAGGGAATTGTTAGGAGAATGCAAGAATGAAAAATGCGAAACAAGTTTCTGTAAAAAAATAGAAGCTAAAATTAAGCGTATTGATTGTCAGAATCGTCTTGCTGATGCAAAGAAAGTAGAAGATATAGAGGATAAAAGGTCTCTTTTGGAACAACTTATTCATACTTCTGCATGCCAAAATATTGTAGCGCAAGCCAAGGAAATGTTAGCAGAAATTGAGCCCCTTGAACTAGACGAAGTAAATAGGCCTGAACGGTTTAAAAGTACAAGTGGTACAGATTTTTTGACCTATCAATTAAACTTCAATTCTGGTAAAAAATTATTACTTGTAGAGTTTGACGGAGTTGATACTAGCTTCCTCGATACGACTATAGTTAATTGGAAATGGCTTAAGCCAGATCGCCAACTGGAAGTTACCGTACGGTATCGGGAAAAGCCTTATTCTTTGAAGATTTACTCGGTAGCGACTAAAGAAGATGAGCTAATTGTTCTGTCAAAAGATCCTTTTGTAGCTGAACTAGAAGAGAATGGATCCTTGCTGATCGTCACACTATCTAATGGGATAGGGCCTTTCTATGCCCGTTTTTTCAATCGTAATGATGATAGTAGCTTTAGTTTAGAACTTGATGGGGAGGGGCAAGAGAATAAGATAGACCTAGATCAATTAGCAGATAGCTATGAAGGCGAATATGAACTAGAAATTCTTGACAACATTGGCCGGAATGGTTTAGAATTAGCTAAATCAGTTTCCATTGCTAAAGACTTTCAATTAGTCGCCTGGATGATTGCTTCTCCTTTTTTACTGGGGCTGATCCTTTTCTTGATTCGCCGTAACCTAAACTTCTCCCAGGATTGAAAATACGCTACCTATATATCATATTGTTGCTTTGTATACTTTCTGGAGAAGGTTATGGGCAAAGTCCATCTCCTGATGTGCACTTATTTAGTGTGCCGATTTCTGCGGATGGTCTAGAAGAGAGTTTGGAAGTTAACTTGGAAAAAAGGACTAGTGTTAGTTTTGAGGAAGGTGTAGTGGTGATCACTGAGAGTGTAAATAATCTGTACATCATTATCAGGGTGAAATTTAATTCATCTGCAACAGAAGCTGTTGACCGTTTAATAGATTTAAAAATTGAATCCTCGGCCTTTTTAAGTATGCCGAAAAAATTATATAAAGAATCATGGCAGCTTTCACCTTCTAAGGCAACAACGCTTAGGTGGGGAGTGGATTTCGAAAAAGGAACGCAAACGGGAATGATAAAAATGGTCTTTACCTTACCCGATAAAACTATTCAAGAGCGTAGGATTGGTGTACGACTACAAGCTGCACCAGGAAAGGCAGATGGAAGTTCCTGCACTGGAATTCCCTCTGAACGGCTAAAGTGTCTACAAGGCCTAAAATCAACCCATCCTAAAGTTTTAGAAGGTATAGAAACGCTTAAGACGGAACGAAAGCAAGAAGAAGCTGAATTAGAAAAGTGGGAATTAGGTGTACTTGGTGATAATGTTTATAACATTACTTGTAACCTTTGCCGCAAAGGTGATTTTTCTTTTGTAGGGGCTAATAAAGAAAGGCCAGTAAGTATATCAACAGGTTGGAAAATTAGGGTTAACAAAAATCGAACCCTGACTTTAGCAAGTGATAATTGGCCTGAATTTGCAAAACAATTTGAACTAAAATACATACCGCCCAAGTCTAATGTTGTAGGTGGTCAGGATTTAAAAGTCGAAGAAGATCGGAGCAATGAAACTGAGGTAGATACTGGGGGAGAAGTGCAAGTAACCAACGGGAGTACGATTAATGTTGCTGAGGAGGAGGAGGTGTTAGACACTCCTCTGATAACAAAACAAATAGAAGAAGAGTATTTAGCCTTCAGTAACCGATTTTGGGAAGATAGTATTGCAAATAGTTTAAAATTAGACGCATTACTGAACCTGGATGAGGAAACGCGCAGTCGATTAAATAAGTATCGAAAAAGCCAAGAGGGGAGAGCAGATAGAAAACTGGTGGCTTGGTGCTTCTTGAATCCTTACCTAGCCCTGGGAAGTGTGCTGGCAGTACTGTTGGTGGGGTGTTTCTTTTTATTTAGAAAGCGAGGTGAAAAGGTAGAGCTACCAGTAGAGACTAAAAAAGAAGCCGCAGCTGCTGTCTCACAAATTGAGCCGCCGGCTACCACACCATTGAAAAGAGAAGAGGAATCTGATGATAAAATTATGTTCGAAGAAGTCGTGACGGAAGTAGATGTCGCTAACTTGGTTTCCCTGGCCGAAGTAACTAAAGATTCTAATTACGCTAGCATTGATTTAACAACAGCTTGGCTCGATACTTCTTTAACCAAAATACATTTTAAAGCTTCCAGCATTCTTGCAATTGGAGAAATGCTGGCGATGGAAAACGCTTATAATCCAGAGCTTGATAATGTAGAAGAACTCTCCGAGATCGGTGGCTTCCTGTTAGGTCACGTTTTTCCTCAAAATGACACCTATGAACTGGCCATTGCTACCTTCATCCCGATCACTCCGGAGCAGAACGATCGCTACACGGTTAAGTTTGGAGACGAAGCATGGGTAGAGCTGGATGATGCCATGAAAGAATTTCCTAGTCAACGACTGGTTGGCTGGTTCCATACCCACCCTGGTCATGGCCTCTTTTTATCCAATGCCGATATTAAGGTTCACTCCAATACTTTTTTGAAACCCTACCACTTCGCGATGGAAATAGACCCAGTTACCCCTGAGTGTGACATCGCTTTCTTCACCTGGAAAAAAGACGGTACCTTGAATAATGTACAAGATCGCCGTATGAGCCAATGGTGGAGTTTTCGCAACCTGCTTCACCGCGCCCAAAAAGCCATAAGATGAAGAATCAAATATGCTTATTATCATTCCTGCTGTTGTTAGGCTGTTTGCTGAGTCTGCCTTTGGCTGGGCAAGAATACCAATACAAGCTAACCTTTAAGCAGAAACAAGTTGATGGCGAGGAGGGCGATTATATCTACCTCGATATGGCTAGTAAGACACTAGATTTGTTTTTTGTTGCTAGAGAAGGAAGACACAAGTTCTGGAGCTTCAATGAAGACAATCTTAAAATTACGGAAACCTACCAGGAGAATACGACTTCTCCGAAGGTGATTTATCAGGGTAAGATTACTGACCCCACTCACTTTGGCGAACAGTCGGTATACCAAGTGAAGTTCCGCCCAGCGGATAAACTGCTGACTGGAAAACGAACCTATAAAGTCGAATGGTTAGATAACAACCAGCAAAATTTGATTGACCCCGTTATTATTGAGAAAAACTGGCCTTCCATAGATCGGGTATATCTTGGAAAATCTTCTTCTTTTCCACTAGTACTGGTTATCTGTTTGGGTATATTGGCATTATTACTTTTAGCCCTGAGTGAATTCATCCCGATTTTTGATGTTTTTCGCTTTAAGCGGAAATACGTTTTTGCCTTTGCTGATGTTCAAAAAGAAGGAGAACGTAAACTTAATTCGGTCACAGGTCGCCCCTTACAGCCGCAAACCCAAGTGGTGAAAATGTGCGATCGGGACATCTGCTGTGTCCCATTAAAGCAGTGGGAACGCAAAAACTATCAATGTTATCATTGTCCGGATCGCTGTGATGGAAACCTCAATGTTTGGACCCGAAAGTTCTTCAAGCAACAGGGGCGTGCGAAATTGCTCAATTGGATTTGGTTCGGTATGGCGGGAGGGGCCCTCGCTTGGGTAATTCAAATCGGTATGGGCAATGTTACTGACCAACTAGAGTTTGGTGATATACGGGGATACCTGGCCTTGGGCTTTTCCATTGGTATGGGCTTTTCCCTGATGCTTTCGCTGGTGGAAGAACTCGGGCAGAGCCGAGAATTTTCTTGGTCCAGAATTTTACTGCGCACACTAATTGCCACCGCTATTTCAACCGTTTTATTCGGAGGCTTTGCTTATTTGGAGAGTAAGCCTGGTTTGATTTTCTTGTCGTGGTTGCTCTTTTGTAGCTCGCTTGGCTTAGTCATTTCTTATAACTCTTCTATCCCCTGGCGTAGAGGGTTGGTCAGCGGATTGGCGGCGGGAGCTGTATCCGGTCTAGTGTATGGCTTTTTCCCTCGCTTGTTTAGTAGCTTTGAAGACCCCATCTTGTTGAAAATGATCACCCTGCTTTTAGCAGGTGCTATTTTAGGAACGGGCATTATTCAGATTGTCAAAAGGTTGAGTAAGATCGAATTTCAAGTGCTTGCGCCAGCTACGCGTAGTGGCATGATCTATTCACTTGATAACTTCCTACGTTCCGGAGCCGAAGTAATCATTGGGAAAGATTTTAACGAAAGTACCGTGCGGATTAAATGGGAAGATGATCAGGTGCTTCCTTTACACGCCAGCCTAACAATGGAAGGAAACGTCGTCAGGGTCGCTGCACTCAAAGGCGCTGAACTTTGGGTAGACGACAATCGCCTATTGGGCGGTGAGTCGCAAGTCTTGAAAGGTGGAGAACTGATTCAACCTGGCCGCAAAAGTAAAACCGTTTTCAGATACATCCAGAAAGCCTAGGCTTTCTTCAATACGTTGATATGAGAGGGAAGAATAAAATAAATCAAGTGCATAGGACGCTGTTGTGTAGCCTCTTGCTATTAATAACCGGATACCTGCCTGGGCAGGCATTAGTTTCAGATCCTAATCCTTTGGAAATATGTGATGGGGAGGGGTTTGAAATTTTCTATCAAAGGCCGACAACAGGCTGTAATGCTCCGGCTATCTGGGAATTCAGCCCAGATAATGGAATGAGTTGGATCAGTGTTGGTAATAACATGGAAAATTATATAGTTGATGGAGACACTTTAATAGGTGTGAATATACCAAGCGAATTTCTTGGGGTTCGATTTCGAGTTAGAGCGGGCTCTTGTACAAGTGAAGTTCTAATACTTACCGTAAACGAATCACCATCCTCCGTAACAATTACCGCTACCCCTGGTGGCCCACTGTGTCCTGGTACCGAAATTGTATTATCGGTTAATAATGGCAATGAAGGCGTCATTGATTGGTTTGAGGGCAGCGCAAGTACTAGTTTTGCCCGGGGTGCTTCGGTTCCATTTACTCCCTCTGTCACTGAAACGTATCGGGCGGTTAGGACAATTTCAGGTGTTTGTCCGGCTGAAGGAGAGGTTACTGTCGTCGTCTTAGAGGAACCCTCTCCGGTTACAAGTGTGACTAGTAACATTACTGCCCCATGCCTGGGGCAGGAGATTACATTACGTGCAATTGGCGGTTCTGATAACGCAGGTACTATTATTCGTTGGTACAGCCAACCAAATGGCGGCGGTGGGGTCATCGGCACGGGCACTCCTTTTAGGACTCCGGCAGCCACACAGACGTATTATGCCCGCAGAGAAAGCCTTGAAGAGTGCAGTGAATTTACCTACATGGATGCAAGCATTCCAGTAACTACTACTACTCCGCCCATTGCTATGATTGCAGCGGTCCCGGAAAACAGCTGTATTGATACGCCAATAGAATTTGTAGCGACTAGCCAGTCGGGGTCGGTGAATTATGCTTGGGAGTTTTCGGGAGGAAATCCCGAGGAAGCTGAAACAGAGGGCCCACACGCCGTAAGCTTTGGTGCGACTGGGCTAAGAGCGGTTAAACTTAGAGTGACGGAAGGATCTTGTATTATTGAAGATAATGTTACGATTAACATCGTGGATAAGCCGGATATTCTGGTGAATGATCAACTGCTACAAGAGAATACGGAGATAACCATCGTTGAGCAGTTTAGCAGCCAGTTAATATTTTCATCTGCCTTTCCCGACGTAGCGTTTAGCTGGGAAGCGACCCTGGAAGAAGGGCGGTTGATGAACAACCCTGGGGCTGGTTCAGGGACTACTTACGACGAACGATTTACGTTGGCGGAAGGGACCGAAGAAGCCCGCGTTCGCCTATCTATTACTGCTGCGGCAGATGAGTGCAACGATACTCGGGATTTGTTTATCCGGATAACTAAACTAATGCAGATACCCAACCTCATCTCCGTGAACGGAGATGGCTTTAATGAGTGTTGGAATATTGAATTGTTTGGAGGGATGTTTTCTGGAAATGAGTTCGAGGTGAAATTATATGATCGAAGCGGAAATTGCGTAATGGGATGTAGTGAAGATTTTTTGCTCAGCCAAGCGATGGATTGGTGCGGAGAAGGATGTGCTGCTGGGGCCTATTGGTATACCATTGAAGGGCCAGAAGGATTTCAAAAGACCGGTTCAGTCACATTAGTCAAATAGATCATACTACATCAATACATAAAATCGCGTGCTATGAAAACTTTAGTTACCCTACTTATACTTCTGATGTACTGTGGTGCCGGAATGGGACAACCGGATAATAGTTTGTCTCCTTTTTCTTTTTTGCACCAGTTTGATAATCCCGCAGCAATGGGCCTGGATGGCAAGAATCATTTATATCTAGGTACCTATCAGAAATGGTTGAAGTTGAACGACGCTCCTAAAACTTATTGGTTGGCGTCTTCCCATCCAATCATCAGCCGTAGTTTTGGGGTAGGGGGTATATTCATGTACGATCAAGCGGGTTTGCTCACAACGACTAAGATTGGCTTTAACGGAAGTGTGCACCTCAACCCGGATAGTGACCATAAATTCTCCGTTGGAGGCACTGTACGCTATGTAAACCTTGGCTTCGGTTCGCCTAATGTAGATGATCCAATTATCAACGGTGAACCTGCGGCTGGGACAATCAGCTTGGGGGCAGGAGTCAATTACCACTTCGTAATGAAAGACGGTCAGTTTCTCAATTTTCAGGTTTTCTCATCCAATTTACTGGGCAATCTTGATGTAACTCCCGATAATTTAGAGAACCCACTAATATATAATTTACCACAAGCATTAACCGTTCAGGGCAATTTGAAGCTGGCTTTATCCGATAATGCTTACCTGACACCTTCACTAAGATATCAAAGACAATTGGGTGAGGCTATAGGGGCTGAAAAGCAAATTATAGATTTAGGATTGGGCTTTTCCTTTCTCGATGAAACCATTAGTACGCGAATCGGCTATCGAACGGCAGATGCAGGCATTATTTATGGTGGGGTAGGCTATAGATTCGGTGAGGCTAGTAGTGCTCATGTGTTTTTTGAACCTGGAGGGCCGTTGGGGTCATCCGCTGCGTTTGTTGGTGATTTAGCCTTCGGTGAAATGGCCAATAAAGATGTGAATGGTAAAAAGAAAGTGCCAGGAAGGAAGAGAACGAAGAATAGGAATACAAGAAATGCAAATTGTTATAAAAGTGAACCCTGTATTCAGGAAAAGCTATTGTTAAATACGGGAGAAAAGGCCTTTACTTTAACACGTAGTGAAGATAAGAACTTAAAATCTACGTACTTGAAAATTAATTTTAAGGACAATGAGGACGTCGTTCAAAACTATTTTAAGTATCCAGATTTTATTCAACAGGTGCCGCTGAATGCACTGATTGACAACTTAAGTTCTTTTTCAAAGCAAGAACTAAGTCAAGCTAACCTGAATATTGCTCACATAACACTTAAAGCAACCGTTAAAGAAGAGTTGTCTGGAAAAGCTTTTGATAATTTTGTCGGAGAAACGATTGCAATTCCTTATTTAACGGGAAATTCAATCGAAAAGGTTGCGTCAATTCCTAAAGGAAAAGACATTGATCAACTTGAATTAGCCCTGATAAAGCTACACTATCTGCAAGAAGAGATTAAAAAACGTTTCCCAAACCAAGCCATTTTTTTCCGGAAAGAAGTTTCTTCGAATCCAAAGCAAGTAGATGCAAGATCCATCGATTTAATAATTACGATTCGGTAAGTTGAGCTTTGGATGTTAATGCAACTATTTTATCTCTCTTTTTCTCAAAAGCTTTACGTTCTTTATACGGTAAGGGGGCGGGAGCAGGTAAATAAGGGAATGCACTAAGGAAATCATCTTGGTGGCCGCTTCGCCAAAAGCGGAGGCAAACATGTGGCCCCGTTGATAAGCCCGTACTCCCCACGAAACCAATCAATTGTCCTTGTTTAACCTTATCACCAACTTTAAGGCTATCGTTGAATTTATGCATATGTAGGTATGCGGTAGTGTAAACGTCATCGTGCTTTAGTTTGACGTAGTTGCCATTGCCCGTTTTCTTTTCCATCTCAATAATTGCTCCTCCGGCCAAAGCATAAATCTCAACGCCCTGTGGTGCCGCAAAGTCTGTTCCACGGTGTGCTTTTATCTTCTTTAGCTTAGGGTGCATCCGGGTTAAATTATACCGGGAAGAAATTCGACCATATTTGACTGGAGAACTGAGAAATTGACGCTTCCAGGGCCTGGCAGAATAATCATAATACTGGGAGGCACGACCGGAAGGTGAAAATTTGATGGCGTGTAAAGTAGTATCTAAACTTTGTGATTGTAAGGCTAAGCCGCTAATCCCAATTTCTTCGATGTGGTCGTCCAAAGGGAAGAAATGTTGCTCGGTCACCCAGGTTATTACATCGTTTTTACGCAAATTCCTTAGTCCAATCGACCAAGATAAAATATTCTCTATTTGCCATAGTTCCTGCCGTTTAAAGGGCGTTTCTATACTGTCCCGGGTGATGATGTTTAGCATGTCGTCTACTAATAACCATTTGTTAGTTTTTAGGACTATTTCTTTTTCGTAAGTAGTCTTTTCCAGTTGGTAGTTTTGCTGCTCCAAGTTTAGCGTGTACAACGTTTGATGGTCCGCATAAATTTTTATGAAAAAAGGATAAGGATCTTCAATAAGATGAAAGTACTTGATGACTTTAGCACCAGCCGAAATCGGAATGTTTGGCAATTCACTTATTGATGAAGCTTTATTCTTATCAATGATGGTGTGGTCGTAAATAAGGTTGTGTAATTTGGTGTTTTTATCGACAGTCTTTTCTACGTTCGGTAGGGTAGCCCAGTCTTGTGATGAACTGGATGGCTTTAGAAAGAATACCAATGAAAAGATAAAGACTATAATAGATGAAATTGCAATAAATGTTTTGATTGACTTACTAAAGCTTACTTTTTGAAATGACTTTTCCTTCTCTCTAATTACGATTTCCTTTTTTTCAGAGATGCTTATTGGCTCATTTCTTTTTTTCATCGTACTGAAGCGTATTAGTATGTGATCAATGGTCTAGTGCTAATTTAGTATAAAAATTATTGAATATTTAATACTACTAATGGCTAATTATTCTGGAGCTTTCCTCCCATCGTTTTACTTCGTGCCGTGTTAGTATTTAAATAGTGGGTTTAGTACCTCCCGGCCGAAGCTCACTCCGTGAGCGAGCGGTCTGAGCACGCTCCGCG
>CAYPIM010000067.1:0-27649 GCA_964410795.1 uncultured Lewinella sp.
GCCTCCAATTAGTTTCTTCTCTAAATGGGGTTTGTGCTCGTTAATGGCTCCTTCCCTACTCCCTGGAAAAGATATAGCCACCTTTCGTTGCCCCCCACACCTGTTTGCCTTCAGCATCGAAACCCTGATCCCACGACTGAATAATGGTTTCTCCGATTACTACTTGGCTAGTTGCGTAAGTCGCGCCACGCAGGCTACTCTTGCATTTATCTTTTTCGGTACTACCCCGGTAGCGCCCAGGAGACTCCATTTCTAGGTAAACAGCACATCCTTCACGCTCCTTTAAATCAGACAGGGAAATGGTATTAAATCGGTCCACACTAAGATGGCCGCCTACATACTTCTCAGGCTCAGGCAGTTCGTAAACACGACTAATGAATGTCTTACTTCCCTTCTGTTCAAGTTTGTATACGCGCTGGCGATAGGGCTCCTGTGGGGTACTGGCTAGCGCCTGCTCTACGTAAAGATAGCTACCAGGGCGACCCGTCCAGATAGGCTCCATATGGAGTGCAATGTTGTAGTAACTCTCATCTGACGCTGCCTGCTTGCCGCTATTAAAAGACCCAGTCATTGTTTTTTGCAATTCCAAAAGAGCAGCACTAGTGGCACCCGAGGTAGCCGTAGAGCGTGTGGAGGAACAGGTAACTACGAGGACAAGTACCGGTAGAAGGGCGATAAAACGTTGCATAACTTTGTTTTTAAGAGCTGACCTTGACCGGCGCTCATCCACTAAAATCAATTTCCGTATTGTCCCCGATATTCAAACTCTGCCGCAAGCCTCCGATCGAGGCATCATTACCAACGACTGAGTTGCGCAATACGATATCGTGGATTCGGGCAAACTCACCGATAATCGAATCTGCAACAATGGCGTGTTCAATACGGGTATTCGCCCCGAGCGTAACGTAGGGGCCGACGATAGAATTCGAAATCTCACAGTCCGGGCCAATGTGTACCGGGTGAATAATGATAGAATTGTCAAACGGAGGGGGGTCATCAGTAGCGAAGCCTTCACGGTCAAGAAAGATGGCGTTCGTTTCTAATAAGACATCACTACGGCCGCAATCAAACCAATTATCTACGGTGATGGTCGAAAATTTAGTTCCCCATTTCAACATCAGGTTCAGCGCATCCGTAAGGTGAAATTCGCCCAAGCTTTTAACCTGGTTCTCGATGTTGTAGGCACAAGCTTTGATGAATTGTTCTACTTCACGGACTTTATAACAACCAACCATCGCCAGGTTAGACTTTGGAATCTTCGGTTTTTCAATCAGTGCTCTGATGTTACCGTCGATGTCGTGATCAACTACACCAAATTTCCGCGGGTCATCCACCTTTTTGACGCCCAAACTGGAAATAGGGCTGTCCTTAAATTCGCCAAGATCAGCATCAATGATAGCGTCGCCAAAGAAGATGATTATTTCTTCCGCAGCAGCGTAGTGCTCACGAGCAAGCCAAATCGCATGGCCAGAACCAAGGCGTTCTTCCTGATTTACAAAAACAGTGTGCAGCTCCGGATAAGTCCGTTCAATATACTCCCGGATTTTGTCCCCCAAATAACCGATGATGAACACAAAATCCTTTACCTGCAACTCAATGAGTTGTTCAACAATGTAGCTGATAATAGGCTTACCAGCTACGGGTATCAGTGGCTTTGGCTGCGTGTAGGTGAGCGGACGCAAACGCATACCGGTACCGGCGACTGGAATTATTGCTTTCATACGAAACGCAAGATAGTAATGTAGTCTTGTAGTTCGGTAGTAATGTAGACCTCTATCCATAAGTTAATCATGGCCCTATAGTCGCCAAGGTCAGTATGCCTTTATGACCTTCTCATAAAATAGTACTACTTTTTTTACGTCCATTTGCACTTTGCGAACTCTAACAAGTATAAAAGTCATTTAGCTTTTATTCAACCGTCCGAAATTGCCAGACAAGAACCAGGATTTGATTATCGATGCAGTACTTCGCCTCCGTCGGGGACAGGATGAACAAGCTATGGAATTTCTCTACCGTACTTACAGCAGGTCTATGCTGACTCTTTCCTATCGAATCACCAATAACCTACAAGATTCCGAAGACATCCTGCAGGAGAGTTTTTTGCAGGCTTTCACCAAAATCCGTCAACTACGAGAGGCGGGTAACTTCTCCCCCTGGTTAAAGCGGTTGGTCGTGAACAACAGCCTGCGAAGTAGAAAAAAACAGCTCCATTACGAAGAGCCGAACCTCCTCCCGGATCTTCCAGATGAAGACACAACGTTCTGGTACGAAAGCCTACCCCCAGCACTTGTGAAACAAGCCATTCAGGCCTTACCCGCAGGCTGCCGGACCGTCTTCACCCTCTATCTTATGGAAGGCTACAAGCATTTAGAAATTGCGGATACATTAAACATCAGCCTGTCAACTTCCAAAAGCCAATACCGATACGCTCTTAAATCCTTACGGAAACAACTCAGCCCTTACCAAAGCAAAATAAACGACACCTCATCATGAATGACTTCGAAAAACATTTGCGAAAACACAAAGATGATTACCAACTCCAAGAACCTCACCCCAGAGTATGGAAGGGAATAAAATCGGCCCAAGCCAAACAAAAAAAACCGGTTCTGAGGCGACTCAGAACCTGGCAGATAGCTGCAGCAGTGGTCGCCATCATATTCGCGGGCACCTTCTTACTTCGGCAACAGCCCGCTCCTGAATTTTCAGCAGGCCTACTGCTGGAATATGGTTTTGAATCCCCTCAACCACAACTAGTTGTCCGTTCCGTGACTCGTGAATTAGTAACAACTTCCGCACCTATTCAATACCAAAAAGATTACCTGAATATGATGGCAGCGATAAAGGCACTTGACTCCCGCTACGCCTCCGTTCTAGAAGAGCTAGACCAAAAAGATGTCTCAGAATTCACCGAGCGCAAAGCACTGAGCTATTACCGTAAAAAAGTAAACCTGATGACCGAACTGATCCGGGAACTCACCATCGCTAAAAACAATGAAGAACACTATGCTAAAAATAAAATGGACCATAAACCATCTATTTAGAACCTGGTTATTAATCAGCTTGCCCTTAATCTGCGCAACCGTTGAACTAAAGGCACAGCGAACGACTATTGTCCTCAGTCAGGAAATCGAGGTTCCCGAAGACGTTACTATAACATCAAACGGCCCGGTATCCGTCAACATCCATGGCCGGGGTATTATAAACAGCCGACACCTGAAAGGCCGTTACGTCGTTTCCGGTAAAAGGGCTCTTCCGCACGTATTCGTCATCAATAAATCAATGTCTGTTAACAGCTGGAAGGAAAACACCATCAGGCAAGTTGTAACCCTCCTGGTCGAAACCCAAAACAGCAGCCAATTAATGCTGCTACGGCAGTCATTACTCCCCGAGCTTGTTTTATCTCCTACCAATGAGGTTCAGCTCAATTATCAATTAAACATCAGACAATTCACCCTAAACAACGGTTTCTTTCGGGAAGATAACAACAGCATCACCCTCGCCGACGGAAGTGTATTACCGGTGGAATACCTCGAAATTAAAAACGAAGTCTTTGTCCCCGAAAACGCTCACTTGAAGTTCGATCTTATTAATACAGGGCTTAGCCTTGGCGATCACCAGGGAACCATCAAAACAACCTTAAAGGGTGGTGGGCTCTCCTCCGGATGCCTAAAAGACCTGGACTTAACTATTTCCGATGGAAGCGTAAAGGTTGACGCCGTGGAAAAAGCAGAAATTACGATGACAAACAGCCAGTTGAACCTCGGCTTGGCCACTAAGTTAACGCTCAATTCTTCTTTATCTAATGGGCTGATAGACGCTGTTGGTCTGATGATCATAGAAAAATCTTTATCGGATCACCTCAGCTTTGACAAAATTGGAACAGCCTCCGTCCATCAAGCCACATTCTCTTCAATAATCTTCAACGAGTTAGAAAGAAGCCTTTGGTACACGGGTAAGAGTTCCCACTTAAAGGTCCTTCGGGCCTTAAGCACCGTCCAATCATTCCACTCAGAAAGCCTGGACGGTTCCGTTAGTTTCCCCCTTCAGGATTTACCGGCCGCTCACCTTACATGTACAAACCTAGAATACAACCAATTCCATTTTCCGGACGGGTTTCATCAGCCCACCGCTGGCCAAACAGATTACGATTTCCGATGGGGACCAGACTCCAGCGGTACAACCATCAAGTTGAAGGGGCAACGATCCGAGTTTAACCTCACCGCCGTGCCCCGCTGAAGTAAGCCCGAAAAGAACAACCAATAATTTCAATCACCTTAATTAAAAGCGTCATGCAAAATTTCATTGTGGGACTGGCCTTCCTATGCCTACCCTTCACGATCCTATCTGCACAAGAACTTACCCAACAACTCGACCAGGTCTTTGAGTCTGTTTACGCTCCGGACCAACCGGGAGTCAGCATCCTCATCAGCCGCGGCGACCAGCTGATTTACGAACGTCAAATTGGCCTCGCCAACGTTGAGCACTCCACCCCAATTTCAGCAGCCAGCATTTTTTCCGCAGGCTCCATCGCCAAGCAGTTTACAGTAGCCGCAATACTTCAGTTGGAGGCGCAGGGTAAATTGAGTTTTTCGGAGACCATTCAAGACCACCTACCAACCTATTCCTTCCCGGAAACTCCCATCACCCTCCTTCAGCTAGTTAATCATACTTCCGGAGTGAAGGATTACCCAAGGATCAAAAAGGTACGGGAGGTTATCAGGAACGAACCATCAGTAGATGATATAATTGAGTTGGCTTTGGCGGCGGATCCTGAATTTTCTCCCGGTGCTGCTTACGGCTATTCCAATACGGGATACTTGCTGTTGGGCAAGGTCATTGAAAGCGTCAGTAACCAGCCCTTCGAGGAATACCTCCGGGATAATATCTTCTCACCGGCAGGCATGGGAGCCAGCAGTTTTACCGACTTTTTTTCCGTTCTTCCTGGTAGGACGACGCCTTATTCTTTCGACGATGACCGGGGGTTGATCCGCGCCACACCGCATGGCTACTCATTTTCTGCTGGTGGTTTAATGACTACCGCCCGAGATTTGAACAAGTGGATGCAAGCACTCCTTAACGGAAAAATAGTAGCACAACCAGCGCTGAAGCGGATGTTCCCTCCCACGAATCAGGAAAAAGAAACGCCCTACTATGGTTGGGATGTGGATGAAATAGCCGGAACGTTTTGCTATGAACATACCGGCTTCGAGCCCGGCTACAAATCGAGGATTATCTACTTGCCCGAAACAAACCTTTACCTGATCGCTCTCCAAAACACAGAGCATGGCTCTCCCACCCCAGCATTGTTAAAAGCCGCGGCGATTTGTTTAGGGACTCCCTACCCTTCCCCTAAGGATGAAATAGTTGCTACACGGTCTATGTTGGAACGGTTTACCGGGCTGTACGCCTTTCCGGGCGGCAAAGAACGCATCATTAAATTGACAGGAGATCGCCTGACTTACCAGGCACCTGGCGGAATGCCCACTCCGCTCTTTATTCGGGATTCTCTAACCTTATTCTTCGAAAGCGGGTACCAGCAGCTTCACCTGACACCCTCTTCAGAAGACACTCCCAAATCATTGACCTACCAAAACCGAGCCTATCGACAAACCGGCACCCTGATTTCAAAGGCTACCCCAACGGAAAAAAGAGCGATTGAGGTACCAGAAAAAATGCTTGAAACTTACGTAGGATTCTACCAGACAGAGCAGTTCCCGTTTGTAGTAAAGCTCAACGATGGGCAACTCTCAGGAGGCCCTGACGAAAACGACATGATGCCACTCACACCCTACGCGGAGCACAAGTTTTTCGTCCCGGGGCTTGGAGCAGAGATATCCTTTGAAGTTGAAGACGGAAAGCCCACCAGTATTAGAATTCTGTTGGAGGGTAACACTTATCAAGGTTCACGTCTTTAAGCTCAGGCTTTAACCCAGGCTTCCATCCGGTAGATCCACCCTCCCTTCGTTTTCTTCCACTTTCCGGGCACGTACTTTTGGCCGGGTCGGACTTTGAGGTAGCGGGAAGGAAGGAAGACGTACTCGCCGTCTTTGACGGCCCAACCATTAGGAGCGATCACGAAACCATCCTTTGCGGGCAGGGCACGCTTTTCCATTTGGGTGGGCACCGTTGGCTTTTCTTTCACTACCAGCTGCTGGGCAGATAAAGTGGCGAGGCCGCAGGTGCAAAGGAGGCTTAGGAGAAAAAGTCGGATCAGCGAGGGCATAAAACTGGTTTTAAGGGATGTGGATGGCGAAATTACGGCACTCAATAGTAACTTCCCCAGGCCTTCGCTTATTTCATCGGCGGGCTTGCAAAAAAGCAGTCGTATAAAAGCTCGAATCACCTTTAGAATTCTCTCAACCTCGCCAAATCACCATATCATTATGATAGCCCAACGCCTTACCCTCCTTGCTCTTTGTCTTTTCCTTTGCACCTGCGTCCGCGCCCAAAAAATATGGACGAACGGAAGTTACACCCTCAAAGACGGAAAAACAGTAAGTGGGCAGATTACTGACACTTACGACGGTCGTAACGTAACCCGTCTTCCCTTTCGTTCAAAAGCAGGCGCACAAGAACAATTTGTCGCCTTGCCAAAACTTAGTGCTTTCAGCAACGAAGCCAATCGATACATTGTACGCGAAATCGAGGTCAACACTTCTCCTCGCAACGTTAAAAACCTTGTATTAGAAGCCAACAAGACCAATGCCCAGACATCCGGTGCCCTTCTGCTATTGATCGAAACAGGTAGCTTTTCACTCTACGAATATATAGATACCCGGGAGCAAAATCAGTATTTCTTGAAAAGTCCGGGAGGCGAACTAACGTACCTTGCCTTCGCACGCTACCTCCGTCAGAATGGCGATGGTAGTACCCGTATTCATAATTACGACGCCTATAAGGTTATCCTTAATCAACTTCTGTCTGATCAACCAGAACTACTCACCGCCGTACAAAAAATGAATTATAAGCGATCAGACTTCATAGATCTTCTGACGGCTTATACCAAAACCCAAAACGGGACAATTTCGTACGAACGACCTAAGTCGGCCAGCGTCATTCGTTATGCAGCACTAGCGGCCATAGGGGCATCCAACCATCGCCTTAGAAACGCCTTCAGTACCGTTGGCAATGCACCGGTTTACAATTGGGAAAAACATTTCGTTCCAACCATCATGATTGGCGGAGCCATCAGCACCGTAACCAACGAGCAATCACCGATACGTTTCAGTTTCGAGCTCAATTACATCACCTCCAGAGGCAAAGCAGCGGAAGACCTCCCGGACGACGGAGGGGGAAGAAAACAATCTCGCGAACGAGAAATTTCGGAAAGCAGGTTACAATTTCGGCTCGGTGCTCGCTACCGCGTACTGAATTCAAGAGCGCCCCTCTACCTTGAAGCCGGGATAATGGGCATCCGCTACCTGCACTTTAACGAGCGCGCATCTTTCATAAGAGAATTTGGCCCTACCTCAAGAAATACCGAATTCAATAAAAGCACTGGCAGAGGCTTGTACGGAGGAGTTTTCACCGAACTGAAGGGGCTAGAAATCGGCTTGCGGTACGACAATGTCAGGTCGTTCAATCCTCTAGCGAACGTATTCACGGATCGTATCCTGTTAATGGCGCGCTATGGGCTAAACTAGAAACGCTATCTCCGGCTTCCTTCAAGTCGTGATCAAGACAAAATCTGAAGAGCACATGAATCTAAGGATAGTTTAGCTTAACTTACTGACCTTCAAGCTACACTCATGTCCATACGCTACCCACTCTATCTTTGTCTACTATTGTTCAGCACTTATTTATCTGCTCAACCCAACTGGCGTTCCGGAAAAATAACTACCATCTCAGGTGATGAAAAAGAAGTCCGGATTGATGATCGTAACTGGACTTACCATTTCAAAAACATCCGTGTAAAGTACGCCAAGAGTAACAAGGCCGTAAGAGTAAGCCTCGCTGACATAACCGCCTTCACCGTCAACAACCGTCGATATATTGTTGGTGATCTTCCCATCAATACAGCTCCTCGTGACGTCCGCAGGTTGGTCAGCGCAGACCAACAACAGATCGAAACCGTACGCGGGGCACTTCTGGTGCTCGTTGAAGGGCCACTTGCCCTTTATGAATACGCCGATGCTCGAACCAACAGCCATTTTTACATCGGTCATCCAGACGGGAGCCTAGAATACCTCAACCACAATCGCTATTCCATGTACGACAAGTACGAACGGGCAGGCTATCAGGAAAACAACGGTTATCGCGGGCAACTCGTAAGCGTAATGGAAGACTGCGAACGTATGGCCTTCGAGTTGCGGAGCCTAAGCTACCGGCGAGACGAAATGCTAACCGCCTTCGAGCACTATTACAATTGTGGACGCAAGCGCTCCGGTTACTGGCACGAACCGGAGGGTAATAAATGGTTCTTCGGCCTGGATGCTGGCGCTCACTTCACTACCCCGAAGTACGGAGAACTTCCCGATAATACTTTTCGCTTTACTGACCTCAGCAGCCTGGACGCAACCTTTGGGGTTCACGGAAAATATCGCTTTGGAGGAAGGTATGGAAGCGTATCCATTAAGCTCGCTGCGCTCTACCATCAGTTTAGCATCGAGCGCAACGCCCCTAACCCTGATGTTAGAAGTGACAATACAACGTCCTTCTTCGGTTACTCCGCACGCGAACGGTCCATTCATTTTCAACTTGGCCCACAGGTTGTTCTAGTACCAACGCGCTATCCTATTTTCCTGGAATCTACCATTGAATACCACCATATTCTTACTTACAACGAATTCCAATTCTTAGCAAGAACCACTCTCCAGAGTACAAGCGTGACAGGAACCCCACTAGCCGTTCGCAACCAACCTGCGCTGGGGCTCTCCATCGGAACTGGCATTATAATTGGCAACTTATCTTTTAGTTTCCGGGGCACAGCCGTACGACGGAAGTATGCTGACCGGCTCGTCAATGTCTACCGGGTAGGGTTAATTGGGGCTTATGATTTTTAGAACTGGTTTAAATGCCCACCTTAAAAAATAAAAATTCCTGAACAGCACAGGCTGATCAGGAATTCCAATTAATTGTGAGTGGTAAAGCGAGTCGGTTACCGTAGGTTACGGGCACCCTGCACCAGCAGGTTAACTTCATTGTTCAGTACTTCCACAAAGCCACGGTCGATCGTGAACGTCATGGTACGGGTAGAAGAGGCACTTTCGGACATTGCCTTCGCTTCTTCGTCGTAAAAACGATATTCACCAGTGCCTGTTTGTAAAGTTACCTTACCGCCAGAAAGCGCTGAAACAAGCGGCGCGTGGTTGTCGAGCAACTGAAAAGAGCCTTCAACGCCAGGCAACATAACGCTGCTGATGTTGCCGGTAAAAATTGTACGGTCTGGAGTTAGAACGGAGATGTTCATAGATTGATAGATTGATAAAAGGTAGATTGATAGAGCTGCCGCGCAGGGATAGGCGGTGAGGGTGTGATAAGAGGTAGAGGGCATTTCACCTGGGTAAACCCAAATGGTGAGCTAGCGTAGTGCCGTGAACGGTACTTGCGGTAGCTCCTATCAATCTACCTGCTATCACATCTATCAATCTAAACTTTAGCAAGTTCCGCTTCTCCCTTAGCAATGGCATCCTCAATGGTACCTACAAGGTTGAAAGCGTTTTCAGAATACTTGTCTACTTCACCGTCGAGGATCATGTTGAAGCCTTTGATGGTGTCTTTGATGTCAACGAAGACGCCTTTAAGGCCAGTAAACTGCTCGGCTACGTGGAAAGGCTGAGAAAGGAAGCGTTCTACGCGGCGTGCGCGGGAAACGACGAGTTTATCGTCTTCGCTCAGTTCGTCAAGGCCAAGGATTGCGATGATATCCTGAAGCTCTTTGTAGCGAGCCAGAATGTTGATCACACGCTGAGCGGTATTGTAATGCTCATCACCGATGATAGCAGGATCAAGGATCCGGCTTGTGCTGTCCAGCGGATCAACGGCGGGGTAGATACCCTTCTGTGCGATCTTACGGTTAAGTACCGTGGTGGCATCAAGGTGAGCAAAAGTTGTTGCGGGAGCGGGGTCAGTAAGGTCATCCGCCGGTACGTATACGGCCTGAACGGAAGTAATAGAACCACGCTTAGTGGAAGTAATTCGTTCCTGCATCAGGCCCATTTCTGTTGCCAGCGTTGGCTGGTAACCTACGGCGGAGGGCATCCGGCCAAGAAGGGCAGATACTTCGGATCCCGCCTGGGTAAAGCGGAAGATGTTATCTACGAAGAAGAGGATGTCACGGCCACCAGTGGGGTCAGCAAGATCACCATCGCGGTAGTATTCTGCGATTGTAAGACCAGAGAGGGCTACACGGGCACGGGCCCCGGGAGGCTCGTTCATCTGGCCGAATACGAAGGTCGCCTTAGAGTCTTCGAGCTCTTTCATGTCTACTTTAGAAAGGTCCCAACCGCCTTCTTCCATGTCGTGCATGAACTTCTCACCGTAGCGGATAATGTTGGACTCCAACATCTCGCGGAGAAGGTCATTACCCTCACGGGTACGCTCTCCAACACCGGCAAATACGGAGATACCTTCGTAACCTACAGCGATATTATTGATCAGCTCCTGGATGAGTACGGTCTTACCTACACCGGCACCACCGAAGAGGCCAATCTTTCCGCCTTTTGTGTAAGGCTCGATCAGGTCAATCACCTTAATTCCCGTGAATAGTGGCTCCTTATCGGTTGCCAAGTCTTCAAACTTAGGAGGAGCATTGTGGATAGGTCGGGCATCAGCGCCTTTCGGAACTGCGGGCATACCGTCAATCGGCTCCCCAACTACGTTGAAGAGACGGCCTTTGATGGCGTCACCTACGGGCATCGCGATGGCCCGGCCAGTATCAGTGGCTTGAGTGCCACGAGTAAGACCGTCGGTAGCCTCCATAGAAATGGTGCGTACGGAGTCCTCGCCGAGGTGCTGCTGCACCTCCAAAACGATCACTTCACCGTTGGGACGGGTGATCTCTAGGGCGTTGAGGATGGCGGGGAGGCTGCTGCCTTCACCACTGAAATCTACGTCGACGACGGGGCCGATGACCTGCTTTACTTTACCGATGTTTGCCATGTAGCTGTGCTTGTTGGTACGGAGGGGGTTGCTAATTGAGCCGCAAAAGTACGGACTATTCGGGAAGTGACAAAGGTTTTAGGAGGGAACTATTATATTGATTTCGGCTCCCAGAGAGGCGAACAAAACATGAGGCATCCCTAATACCTTGTGAAAATGATCATGTTGAGGACAAAACATCTCGTTTAAACGGTCAGTATAAAGCATTCAACATTCAAGCTTGCTTTGCCTGAATGCTGTACGGTTACTGCTTTTTTGCGTCAAATCCTTGCTAGTGGATAGGAAAAGCACTAGAAGTGTTGCCCCAATTTTGGGATGCCTCATGCCTATTCAATTCGCGCGCCTTCCCGTTTTGGGGCGCGGCCGCAGGTGCATTGCAAGGTAAAAGGTTAAGGTTATACAGGGATGCAAGAGCCCTTAACAGAAACGGAGTGATCCTGATTTTTCGGCAATATCGTTTCGCCAACCAGAAAAAAGTACTGACCGAAGGTAAGAAAATGAGTTCCGCTACGATCTGCTGGTAGATACACTCAATAATTCATCCCATCATGAAGCATTTCCACCGGATAATAGCACTTACCGTGCTCCTTTTAACCTTCCTCTGCACCAGCGTACGCGCCCAGGATACGCAGAACTTCCCCACAGACGTATTTTGTGTGCCCTTAGTACCTGGTGGCTTCATCGGCAACATCATTGAAGACGACTTCCCGGCGGGAGGAGACTTCGGCGTCTTTAGTAATGGTTCGGATTGTGTCCGCATTGACTCAAGAGGTAACATGACCTTTCGGCCAGACGCAACTGAAGAGAGGTGTTGTGGGCCACAACCGACCATCACCGTAGAAGTCTTTGCCCTTGGGCCCGATGGCCAGCAAAATTTCATTGGCGTACAGAAGGTTGAATTAACCATAAAGTGCGACGTTAAGCCCGATTGTGGCTTGGTGGATCTCGATGAGTTAATTCCTGCAGACCCCTCCGTTGAACCCGGTCAAAACGATACTACCACCTGCATTTCCGCTTGTGAAAACAGCACGGCAACTTACCTTTTCGGTGAAAGCCCCGCAGCATCCTACGATTGGATGGCCACCAATGGCACTGTTGACGTCACTCCTGGCCTACCTGGCCAAATCAACGTCACCTGGGGGCCACTCGGCTATGCAGACCTTAGTGTAGACATCTACAACGCTAGTGGCGCCCTAGTTGAGACGCGTACATGGTGTGTCAACCTCACCCCTACCCCCGTAGCAGATTTCACCTTCCAGCCAATAGCTTGCCTGGATCAGCCCGTCTACTTTACGAATACTTCAACTGGCCCTTCGGCCTCTTATGATTGGAATTTTGGTGACGGCACTACAGCTACTAATGTAACCAACCCCAGCCATGTCTATGCAGCAGGTGGCAGTTATACCGTTACCTTGGTTGCTACTTCCGACGGCGGCATAAACCCAGACGGTAGCCAGGCTTGTTGCTGTACCGACTCCATCAGCTACGAGATCGAGATTGACCCCCTGCCCGGGCCGCCCATCTACTGGGTCTCTACCCTCTGTGAAGGCGACACCTCTAAATACTGGTCAGACTTTTCCGGTTGTACAGACAACACCTGGTCCATTACTGGCGATGGTAACATCGTTGGTGCTTTTGAAGACGTAGATACGCTTTGTGTAATTTGGAACAGTGGCCCAAGTGGAACTGTAATGCTGGAGGCCAATAATTGTGATGTTCCTTATTGTCCGATTCCTACAAGTGTGGTTATCCCCATCATTTCCTCCCAAGGAGAAATCAGTGGGCCAACGGAGGTCTGCGGTGGAGAATCTGCTAATTACGAGCTTCCAAAATGGATGACAACACTTTACAGCTGGTCGGTCACCGGCGGAACAATTAACGGTTCAAGTACTGGTAATACTACAAACATCACTTGGCCGACCGCTCCGGGAGAATATACCATTAATGTTGAGTACGGCAGCGATTTTCTCGCTGGCCTTCCGGAGCATTCCGGAGATGATTGTACCGGCACAGCTGAGCTGACAGTAACCGTACTTGGCGACTTTGTTGTCAATGCTTTCCCAAGCCCTGCCTGCGTTAATGGTACTACTTTTTTAAACGGCGTAAGCAATATTGATGGTTCGGCGACTTTCAATTGGTCCATCAATGGCCATCCTGGTTTCGAAGCCTTCGGCCAGCCAACCTATTCGGTCAATTGGGCCGACTTACCCGGCCCAGGCACCTATCTTATCGATGTTGAGGTCGTAAACCCTGATGATTACTGCGTAAGTAAGCGCTCCATCAGTGTATCCGTTCGTGAAGCAATAGCTCCCGTCATTATTGGCCCCAATGAGTATTGTATTGGTGATCCAATCGTATATTCTGTTGCCAGTCCTTTGCCTGGTTACAACTACACATGGACGATCACTACGGGTTCCGGAAGCGTTACCCTTGGCCAGGGAGGTCCGAATGCAACCATAGTAATTACCACCCCGGACGCTACCATTAGTGTGGTTGGTCAAGATTCCGATGCACCGTTTTGTGTATCCAACCCCGCAGCAATTGCGGTGACCGCTCTTAGTCTCAACACACCAGCTACCATTTCTGGTCCTCCTGCCTGTACGAACAGTGAGGCTGATTACTCCATAGATGTGGCTCAGCCAGCGGGCACTACCTACAGTTGGACCGTGTCTCCCGAAATTGCGGGCAGCGTAATTGCTGGTGCTGACGGCCCGAACGCAACCATCCAGTGGAACAACGCGCCAGGCACTAATGTCACTATTGAACTTGTAATATCACTGTGCGGGCAGAGTACGACCTTGCCCCTCAGTTTCACGCTCAATGCTCCAGTGGAGCCAACAATTACGCAAACAGGCAGCCTTTGCCCCGGCGGCAGTGTGGACCTTACCGTTGGCGGCGGCACCTTTAGCCCCATTCGTTGGGCGACGGGAGCCAACCCAGGCGGATCAATCGGCACCACACCAACCATTACCGTAACCAACCCCGGCAATTACGTTGTCTTCACGACCGATGCCAACGGCTGCCCAGGGGTAGCAAGGTACCGCGTTGAAGAAGTTAGTGGCCCGAACGTAAACATTTCAATCTCAGGAACAAAGGCAATTTGCGTGAGCAACACCCCTTACCCTGCCGATCCTGTATTAACTGCCAGCACCGCTGCGGCAAATACGATCGAATGGTTTTGTAATGGCGTCTCGCAAGGAGCGGCAGCAACCGGAAACACCACCTTCACACACACCTGGACAAGTGTAATTCAGGATTTCTCCTACCGGGCCCGTGTTGTTGACCCCAACGGCTGTTTCGAGTTATCGGACCCCATAATTGTTAGTCAGGAAGCCTGCTGTGGCCCTCCCTACGAGCCCGTTGTACTCACCCCAATTCATAGCTTCACCGCTACAAACCGTACACCTGACTGTGACATCATAGACATGGTTGCAGTATTTGGGACTACCGATATCGCAGCATCAGGCTTCAGCTGGAACTTCCTCGGCGCAACCATCATTGCAGCAGGAGGAGATCCGCTTGTAGCCAATGACTCGCTGAGCATTCGTTTACCTGGTGTAGGAAGTTTTGACCTCTTCCACACCATCAGCAACTGGGCATACGACTACGATACAACCTATACCATCGATCCAATTACCGGTCAGCAGATGATTGATGAGATCTTCAAGGTTGATTCTATTCTCTGCGGAGAAACACTTCGCCAAACAGTCGATAACCCTGTCTTTGCCGATTTCGGCAAGCGCGAAGAATGTGGTACGGTGGAGTTCTTAAATCAGACCGAGTTCATCGGTGGTACACCGCCATTGGGTGTCACCTACGCTTGGGACTTTGGCGACGGGCCGTCTCCAGGAACAAGTACATTATCTGACCCCACTTACACCTATGCCGCCAATGGCACCTATACCGTTACGCTAACGGTGATGGATGGCCCTTGTCGCAGTATTTCTACCATGATAGTAGAGGTAACTGACCTTCCTGATACAGAGTTCACAATCGCCCCCGCCACTGTTTGCTACGGCCAACCCGTCACCTTCAACGGAACTGGGACCAACGTGATCTTGTGGGAATGGGATTTTGGCGACGGTGCATCATTTATCGGTAACAATCCCCAGCATACTTTCTTACCGATGGCTGGTTCCGGAACATTTACCGTAGTACTTGAGACCGAAAATAGTGCAGGATGTCTTGACACCTACAGCCAGACCATCACAGTACTGCCTGCCCCAGCTCCTGATGCGATAGTAGCCTCTAACGGTTTAATTATCTGCGATGGCGATGCGACAGTCTTATCGGTCACGTCTGTTCCTGGGCTTAGTTACCTATGGACAAATGGTGCCACGACCAATAGTATCTCCGTAACAACAGCAGGGACATACGGTGTAACGCTAACGACGACGGATGGCTGTGAGACTATAGTCGAGCCCGTGGACGTCCAAGTTGTCCCCTTACCGGATGCTTCCTGGACCGGCAATCCGTTCATCTGCGACAACGGCTCAACTACACTTACCGCACTTGCTGGCGGTGGCCATAGCTACTCCTGGGAGAACCTGGAAACAGGTGCTATCGGAACCAATCGTGATTTCACGGTAACTTTCAATCCGTCCTTCCCGGTTCAAAACATTATACTTAGAGTTACCAGCAACGATTATAATTGCACGGCAGAAACTGCCATCGAAGTTTTCCAGGCAACCAGCCCTGTACCAGATGCTCAGATCACCGCAGGTGATGCTTGTGAAGGAACTGGCTCTTTGCTAGAAGTTGTAAACTTCGACCCTAGCTTAGTGTACACCTGGAGCAACGGGGCCACAGGGCCTACTACCCTTGTTTTTGCCGCTGGCACTTACACCGTTATCGCGACGGACCCTGTATCCGGCTGTGTTGGAACAGACCAGGTAACGATTAACCCGTTGCCAGACCTCTGTATCGTCCCTGTTGGCTGTTACGAAAGCTGTGCGCCAGATACGCTTTACGCCCCACTGCCGCCCGCAGGAACTACCTACAGTTACAGTTGGAGTAAAGATGGAGTATTCTTAAGCAACGACCAGTTCATCATTACCTCCATGAGCGGTGTCTACAATGTGACGGTAAAAAATGACCAGACCGGTTGTACTGACACTAGTGGCGATCTTTACCTTGAAATTATTGATTGCCCTGAGCCGACTGACTGTGATGATCTGGAAACCAGGCTTCCTTCTGTGGCTACTGGTATAGACGATGAGTGTTGCTTCGAACTGCTGTACGATAACATGCCTGCCGATGCATACGTGATCCAGATCAGTAGCCCCGATGCAGACCTCAGTTTCACTCCAGGCTCTGTAAACCCAGCCCTCGGTTACGCGGCTAACGCATCACCATCCGTCATTCAGCTCGCGGTTGATGCAGCACGGTCCGCACCATTACCAACGAGCATGACAGGCCCTGGGGCCGTGACTTTCTGCCTCGACAACTTCACTACGATACCACAAACAATCATCGTTGAGTACATTAGCCAGGACCTCAGCGAGGTAATTTGTTCGGACACGTTGTTTACTGATTGCCAGCCTAAAAAAGACTGTGCTTTCATTTCCAGCGACACCTTATTCTGCAATGAAGAAGGCGGACTAACGCTGCAAATTGAGGTATGCAACCCCTCCGATGCGGACTTCGCCGTTGGGTTCCTTGATCTTCAGCCCAACAACCCGATTGCGGGTATTGACCTTCCTGTTGGCTTGCCTGTTTCTCCAGCGTTAGCTCCCGGAGATTGCCGCACCTTTACGATTAACCTCTCCCTCCTTCCTCCTGGTTCTAGTTTCGAATATTCATTAACTGTACATTCCAGTGATCCATCGATCGACCCTGCGACCTTGTGCTGCACGGACGATAGTGATACGGCCATACGCAGACTAGTGGTTCCGAGCTGTTTCTCCTGCGAAGATCTTTTGGTCGAAGAAGTGATCTCTTCGGAGGAAGGTTGTTGCTATGATATCATTCTCTCCAACAACACCCTTGGCTTTACCGTCGACGGGATTGATCTCTGCCTAATTAATGGAGGCACTGCATCGCTCACCTCCTACAACACCCTTGGCGCCCCCCTACAAGCAACCAGTACTGCCAGTGGGGTATCCGTTACAACTGCGACAAACGGTCTACTACCGGTTGGCACCCTTAATCTTCCTACCATCTGCATCGAAGACGAAGACGATAACGGGCCAACGTATCAGATTGAGATTAAGTGGCTTGACGACCAGGAGGTTGTCTGTCGTGACACAATAACTGTATTCTGTAAGCCTGACTGTGGTTACCTGACGGATGTCCAGATTGATTGTGAGGATGGTGGATTCCTTTACACTGGCACGATCACTAATACGTCTGATCTTATCATATCTGAGGCCCACATCGTATTTGCGGACCCCGCATTGGCCGCATACAACACTACGATCGTTTTCGGCACACCACTGGATCCCGAAGACAATACGACTGTTCAGATTTTCGTTGGAGGCTCCGCAGCCCCAGGAGACTTGATTAAATTCAGTGTAGTACTACATGAGCTCGGTGCTGGAGAGAATCACTTAAATTGCTGTGACTTTGAGCATTGTATTGAGTTACCCGACTGTCCGGTTGACGTTTGCAACTGCGAGAGTTCGTTAGAGCTAGAGCCAATTACCTCTCAGTCGTTTGACATTATCGACCTGCCTGGTGATCCGCTTACTTACCGCTTTGATCCTAGGGCTGAACTGACCACTTGCGATTCTATAGCATGGATTGTTCGCCAGCTCAACCCTACTACTCCGTTTCAGCTTATCGGAACTGATGTTCCTCAGGACTACACTTTCCCCAGTCCGGGTCGCTACCAAGTCTCCATGCGTGTACTTCGGATGAGAGATGATGGAAGCATGTGTCTCCGAGCATCGACCAGAGCGTTTACAATTCTGGAAGTAGACCGTCGCTTTGCGATGAGCAGCCCCACCTTCTCCTCCGTAAGCATGTACCCGAACCCAGCCAAAGACGACGTGACGCTAGTTGTACCAGGAGAATTAAACCTGACCGACAAAGTCAACATCAGCCTCTACGACTTCCAGGGGCGGAAGACACGGTCTTTCAGTTGGGACAACTTTACGCCGGGTGTTGAGCAGCGCTTCCAACTTGACATTACCGACATGCCCGCTGGCATCTACCTCGTTCGCGGGGATGGCTGGACAGAACGTCTGGTGATTAAAAAGTAGGTAGCGTGTAACGACAGCAGGTAATACTGCTAATCATTACAGAACCGGAACTCGCTTCGCTCGTACGACTTCAATTAAGGGAACTATTCTAAAATTGAAGCCGCTACGAGCGAAGCGTTTTTTGGTTGTACCCTGCCCCTATTCTTAACCCTGCACCTGCGGCCGCGCCTGAAGCGTATCAAGCACCGTAACCAAGATCAGGTAACCAACGCTGATCAAACAGCCCCAACGCCCAATGGCGGAGACCTCGGGGTAAGCCCATACATTTAGTAATGCCGTACCGATGAAGACAACAACCATTGCGATCGTAAGCCCCCACCAGCGACCACCCCGGCTGGGATAAGGCACGAGAATAGGGACAAAATGGAGAACGGCAAGTACTGCGGTGACCGCAAGAAGCCAGGGCCAGGACAACCAGGGCGTAACGAAAATGAAGATGTAGACAACCATATTCCACATGACCGGAAAACCGATAAAGTGGTTACCATCCTCGCTTACCATACCTTCCAGACCGTAGTAAATAGCTGCTGACAGCAACATCATAAAGCTCCCGGCATAAAGCGCCCAAACCGGGGCTTCCACCGCGACAAAAAAAAGGTAGGCGGGTAGAATTGCGTAGGTAAAGAAGTCGATGACGTAGTCAATCGTTTTACCATCTACATGCGGCAATAATTCCTTTACCCGCGCCATTCGCGCGAAGGTGCCATCAATGCCATCAATGACCAGGGTCGCTAGCATCCAGGCCATGGCCGCAGGGAAATCACCTTCGATGGCGGCTAACAAGCCCATAAAACCAGCCAGCAAGCCGGAAGCGGTAAAGAGGTGAACCAGCCAGGCAAATAGTTTCATATTTCAGTTCTCTTGATGAATTTGACAGCTTAATTGGGCTGTTGGCTTAAATTGGATTCTCCCAAAACAAGTCCGACAAAGCTAATGAAGTGTCGGCGAACCTGATTTTTGTTACCTTACCCGCCCTCTACGTACACTGACTCCCACTATTCATGCAACTCCAGACTTTAGATTGGGCCATCATCGCCGTCTTCTTCCTAGTTTCCCTCGGTATCGGGCTTTACGCCAGCCGCAGTAGTGGAGACTCTACCAAAGAATTTTTTCTCTCCGGTCGAAACATGCCCTGGTGGCTACTTGGTGTATCTATGGTAGCAACAACTTTCTCCGCAGACACCCCTAACCTGGTGACCGACATCGTGCGCAAGAACGGCGTAGCTGGCAACTGGGCCTGGTGGGCGTTCTTGCTTACCGGTATGCTGACGGTCTTTGTCTACGCCCGCCTCTGGCGGCGATCCGGCGTAATGACTGACCTGGAATTTTACGAAATGCGTTACAGCGGGCGGCCTGCCCGCTTTTTGCGGCAGTTCCGGGCCATCTATCTCGGGGTATTTTTCAACGTCATGATTATGGCTACGGTGTGTCTGGCGGGGATCAAGATTGCGGGCATTCTATTAGGGCTTGACCCTTGGACCACGGTAATTTTGGTATCCGTAGTAACCGTTTTCTATTCCGCGCTGGGCGGATTTAAAGGCGTTGTAATTACCGATTTTGTGCAGTTTGCCTTCGCAATGATCGGTGCAGTGTGGGCGGCTATCTACATTCTTAACCTTCCGGAAGTAGGTGGGCTAGACACCCTTTTCGCCCATCCGAACGTATCGGACAAGCTTGATCTGATTCCTTCCTTCGATGACCCTGCGGTGTACGTCCCCCTCTTTGTCGTCCCGATTGCCGTTCAGTGGTGGAGCGTCTGGTACCCCGGAGCGGAACCCGGTGGCGGTGGCTATGTAGCCCAGCGAATGCTAGCGGCAAAAAACGAGAAACATGCCGTAGGCGCAACGCTTCTTTTCAATGCTTTCCACTACGCATTACGTCCTTGGCCCTGGATAATCATTGCACTGGCTTCACTTATTGTATTTCCAGATCTGGCGAGTATCGCCAACGCCTTCCCCGGTGTAGACCCAGACGTAGTCAACGATGACCTTGCCTACCCCGCTATGTTAAGCTATCTACCGAAAGGTCTGCTTGGACTCGTGATTGCTTCTTTGATTGCCGCTCTGATGTCTACCCTCTCCACCCACCTCAACTGGGGCAGTAGTTATGTTGTCCACGACTGGTACCAGCGTTTCATCAAGCCGGAAGCTTCCGAAAAAGAGTTGGTTAACATCGGTCGTATTTCCACCGTAGTACTGATGGTTTTGGCCGCATTTCTGGCCCTGGCACTTTCTAACGCTCTTCAGGCCTTCAACATTCTACTTCAGATCGGCGCGGGAACCGGCCTGATTTTCATTCTCCGTTGGTTTTGGTGGCGCATCAATGCTTATACCGAGATTGCCGGGATGTTCATCAGCTTTGCCGTTGCGCTGCTCCTTGAATTTGCCTGGGAGCCCGCTGGCCTGCCAGAATTACTAGACCACCACAAACTTCTCCTAGGTATAACCATCACGACCATCGGCTGGCTCATCGTTACCTTCACGACCCAACCAACTGATCGGGCTACACTGGAAAGCTTCTACGCCAAAATTCACCCCGGTGGCCCGGGTTGGGAGCCGGTAGCCTCTAATCTGCCTAGCGATATGACCGTCAATGCCGACTCCAACATGACCCTCCGTATCGCCGCCGTATTTATCGGTGCCATCGGCATCTACTCCGTCCTCTTTGCAACAGGCTTCTATCTCTACGGTAACCTTACCGCTACCTTGATTTCCGCGGGCATCGCCGTATTTGGTATTGGCTTCTTGTGGATGAACCGGAGTAAGCTTTAAGGAATAGATGAGCTAGGAGCTAGCTTAATGGCTCCTACTTCTCTGCACTCATGCGCAGGTAAACGCCGTTGCTCCACCCGAAGCCATCCTGCACGGGGTACTCTCCCCCACCCGCTTCCAGCGTGATGTCTTCAACGTTGTACTTCTCCACCATTTTGTGGACGTTGGTGTAAACGCGTTCATTGTTGGCCATCCAGCGTTCGCGGATTTGTTTGGCAACGGAGTGTTCGCCGTAATTCTTCAGCCCTTGGTAGGTCATCCATTGTAGTGGAGGCCAACCGTTGGGGGCATCCCACTGCTGGTCGGTATTCGCAAGGCTAGTGCGGACACCGCCAGGGGCGAGGAACTGTTCGGCGATAATGTCCCCGACGGCGGCGGCCCGGCGATCATCGGTCAGGCCGACGAAAAGGGGATAAACCCCGGCTAGGGTCAGGTAACCAGTAAGCTTGCCAGTAGTCCAGTTTCGATCCTGATAGAAACCGGATGTTTCATCGTATAAGTATTCATTGATCGCGGCAGCTCGGTTTCCTGCCAGCCGGTCAAATTCCTTGCGCTGGGTCTGTTCGCCGTGGTGTTTGGCGATGATACGTTCCAGTTTCCAGAGCAGGCTATTCAGGTCCGGCGGGATAATATCCGTAGTAATGATAGAGCTGATGTTCTTGCCGTCGGCGAACCAACGGGCAGAGTAATCCCATCCCGATTCAGCCCCCGAGCGGAGGTGCCGGGCAACGGTCTGGCTGTCCCGGCCAGATTCACGGATGGCGAGTACATCTTCCCGATACGATTCTGCGCGTGGTCGGTCTCCGGCGTCGTAGTAGCGATTGAGGACAGCGCCGTTCGGCATCCATACAACATGTTTCTCAGCTCGGTTCTGACCGGTGACGTCTTCACTCCCGTCCATCCAGAACGCATATTCGGCCTCCAGTTCAGGCATGAATTCTGCATAGACATCATCGCCTTCCATTTCTGCCAAGACTTCTACCATCAGCCCAAAGAACGGAGGCTGGCTCCGGGTCAGGTAGTACGTCCGGTTACCGTTGGGGATATGTCCAACTTCGTCGATCAGGTAGGCAAAGTTCTCCACCATGTCGCGAACGAGTTCGCCCTTGCCAGCGGTTTGCAGTCCGAGCAGCGTGAAGTAGCTGTCCCAGTAGTACACTTCGCGGAAGCGGCCGCCGGGGACTACGTAGTCGTTGGGGAGTGGGATGAGGCTTCCGCTGGCCCCTTCGTCGGCACCTGCTTGGCGCGTCAGTACTGGCCAGAGCGTATTGATGTGTTCGGTGATCGAGCGTTTACCGTCGCTGGTGAAGCCACTCTCGGGCTGCATTGGCGGAGCGAAGTTTGCCTCGGTAAAAGTCTTCAGGTCAAATGTTTCCTGTTTTGCTTCCCGTTCAAAATCCGCCATGATTTCTTCAGCGGCTCGTTTAGGGACCATATCCACAAAGGTTTTACCATCAGCGTAGATGCGCTCCATTTGTACGCGGCGAAAGAGTTCTCCGAAAAGCTGATCAGGAGCCATTCGCTCTTCAGACGCAGCTGTTTTTGTGGGCGCGGCCGCAGGTGCAATGGACGTTGAAGGAGCAGGATCCTGACGGCAGGCAGAGAATAGTACCCCAACCAGAAGAATGGGAAGTAAGCATTGGTTTTTCATTTCACTACTTTTTAAGCTGGTGCTAATATAGGGGGCGAGGCAGGATAGCAGGAAGATGTAGCTTAAAACGAATTATTTGGCTAAAAACCAATACATTGAGTTATAGAACTCGTTTAGAGTTCATATCAGCTACTACCTACCCAACGATCATGTCTAGTAAAGAGCACTTACTCGAACTTCTCCAGAACGACCGGCCGGATCGATTGATCAAGGACCTCAGGGAGTATTTCAGCATCCGCCCCATCGCCCACCCCGAGCAGTACAGTCTCTTGCGGAATCAATATGAAGAATTGCGCGGTTATTACATCTCAGGGACAGAGCAATTCAAAGACATTACCGGATTCAAAAAGGAATTTGTCAGATCTATGTCCAGGTTCATCCGGCAAAATATTGGAGACGAGCCCTGGAGGAGAGACGTCAGGGAAGAAGACATAAACCTAAGCTTAAGTGACATCAGGAATAAATTCCTGAACATCCTCAACCAAAACGGCTTACCGGCTCTGGTTGCTTTTTCCCGATACATCATTAAGGATCCGGTCCTAAAAAAGAGCTTGGCCGACGCGGCAGCCCTGGTCACAGAAGTAGACTTTCAGTATTGCGAAAGGGTAAGACCAATCACCTTTAATGCAGTTGAAAGCTCTGACCTGAGTGAGGCAGTACGCATTCTTGACCTTACCGAGGAGAAAAAGAAAAAGTTACTGGCCAGGGCAGTAAAAATCATTGGCAGTATAGAGGAAGAGAACCTGGTTCATCGTTGGAAGCTTACTTTTCGCAACCTCGAAGCAACATTCAGCTGGCACAACCCGGCGGGCGATCGCCAGCTTCTGTTATCTCCCTTGGAAGTAATTCAGATTCCCTTTTACCTCCGTTCCGACGATCAATACCTGCAGTATAAAAGGTTGATGATTCAGGCTCAGGACGCCTACCTGGCGCACCGCTATGAAGAAGCTCACGAGTTGTTCCTCAGGGTACGCAACGAGGTTGATCCGGAGAGTTCGCAGCTATACGAGATGCTGATGGTTACGTACTACAAGAAGCACCGTGGCGCTTTACTAGTAGACAATTACATCGCCAATAAGACAAAGAATAAACGACTGGATCTCAAAGACAATCCGCTTTACCAGCTTTACCTCTACGCCAGCAGGTTTCATTTGCTACAAGGTAACCGCAAAATTGACAATACTGGCCTTATCAATAAAACTTATCCGGATGATAAAAAACCTGGAAGCGACCTTATAGCCCAAGCGGCCCTGCCGGTTTTCTCCTATACGGGTGCACAGAATTTAAAAACTATCGCCCAGGAGCTTCTCCTACGACTTGCTAAACGGCACACCAGGATACTCGACCAGCTCTCCTCCGGAATCACTTCGCGTAAAAAAGTGATGGTAGAACTTTGGCGTTGTGTATCAACCGCCAGAGACATTTACCAGTACCTGAAGCCAGATTATATTGTCTTTACCACCATCATCTCCGAATTACTTGGAGCAAGCGCTAGTTTTTGGATTACTATTGATTCAGCTGGCCATCCAACTAATGTACACGAAGAGTTCGACGCTATAGGGCACTTTCAGGCCATTCTCGGGATGGTAGTGAATGATAAGTTCCGCCATCAGGCAACCGATCTGCTGCCTTCATCTACCGATCACCGTAAGAGCCATGATGAAATCCATCAGGAAGTAATCAGTGACCTTGCAGCACTCGTCAGTGATGGTCTAAGACTAAAGTACGTGCAGCTCCCAGAAGCACCAACACCAACACCCGATGAAGCCGCAGCTACCTATCAACCCTACGTTGAACTAATGTTGAGTTACCAAGTAGCTGACGCATTACTCCCAAATAGTGGGTTATTTTTCGAAGTGCCTTTCCTTGAACTCGGCAATGGAGAAGGCAAAGTTGACTGGTTTCAACTAGGTCGCGGCCGTAAACTGTACACTCGATTTACTGCGCCAGATTTTGACGCATTAGCCTACTTTGAGAACCTTTGCCTTCGGAAAGATACTTTTACAGGCATCCCTTCTGTAGGAGCTTTCATCGAACATTTAATTCAGAAATATTGTGCACGTCTGCAAGACAAAACCTTCGAACTGTACCGAACCATCAACTTGATGGGGGAGTTTGATCTGGCCCGAGCCGGTCGCCAACGTATCGGTGAGATCCTGTACTGCTACCGCAATTGGCAAATCTGCTTTGATGTAAACGAGGACGAATCCTTTCTGAAAAAATGTCACGACGAAGTCGTCGGCAACGGTATTCTCTTCTGGTGGGCCATTGGGAGGCATGGCCTGCATGCCAATCCACGTAACTTGCCGCAGGGAATAATCTTCGACGCTCTCGAGGAGCTTAACTGGTTGAACAACCAATCCGGCCTCAGCAATCGGGAAGCGGACTTCCTTACCATCACCGAGAACTATCTAAATCGTATCGTCATTCCCCGATCCAACGAAGTAGGTAGACGAACCCATAGCCAACTCAACCCTTCCGCTGACGACCAACTCGCCATCTTAAATTTCTCCGAAAAAGTAATTCAGCTTGCTGGTTCCGTTGGCCCCCTAAGCCAGTTAGAAAACTACGTCTATGATGAACTAATCAAGGAAAAAACCTTCCGTTGGTACGACATTCAAGACAATCGTTTTATTAACGAAGACAGAATCCTTCAACACGGAATTGATGCCATACCTGCATTAGAAGAGGCGATGGATACGTTTTCCATGAGCAATAGGTTTACAATTGAACACCTTCAGAATATGGTTACGCTGAAGCGAGAGGAGGACATCACCAAAAGCTACATAGAAGACTTTTCTCGCAATCAGGAGAGAAACTACGAAGAAGACACCATCGTTTTATTCGTCAATATGATAGAAAGGTTGATTGCCTATCATAAGGTTACTGGCAACCCCAAATTACTGGTTATGCCTTACGAAGAATTAGTGACCGGGAAAGGGAAGGTACCCTGGGCAAGAATTCCCTGGACCTTTTTCGCTATTGACAAAGTACTTACTGTAGAAAAAGATGATTCTGGCCATGCTGCCCGCATAGGCGTAAAAAAATGGAGAATTATTGGAGGCCGAATTCGTCCGCGTCCACGCGTTAGGAAGATTGCTCATTTCGATTTTCGCGATGCCTACTTCTACGTCAAATACAATTATGAGACGAAAGCGATGCTGGTCTGAGAATCCGCGCTGTGGAGCTACCTTAGCGCCAACAGACCAAAATAAAAGCTAAGTGACCTACCATACCGCTAACTATATATACCCCATAACTTCTCCGCCGATAAAAAACGGTATCATAGCTCTGGACAACGATGGCCGAATTACCGAAATCCTCGACCCTGCTTCTCCAGCTTTCACTGCACCCGCTACCGAGCCCAAAAAGCATGAAGGTATCCTTACCCCTGGCTTCATCAACACCCATTGCCACCTGGAGCTAAGCCACCTGGTTGGAAAAAGCCAAACAGGGAAAACACTGCTTCCCTTTCTTGTGGACGTTGTCACCATGCGGGAAGTGCCACAGGAAGAAATAGATGCCGCCATTGAGAAATGGGATGCCTATATGTGGGCCAACGGTATACAAGCCGTCGGAGATATCTGCAATAAGCTGGATACCGCCCCCGTAAAGCGCAAAAGCCCCATTCGTTACTACAGCTTTGTGGAAATGTTCGACTTTCTACAACCCGAACGCGCCGAGGCCAGTTTTGACGGCTATAAAGCAGTCTATGATGGGCAAGCCCAGGGCAATGGCAATGCTAAAAGCGCTGTCCCCCACGCTCCTTACACCGTATCTGATCCGCTTTACGGCCTGATCAATGGTGTCAATGACGGTACGGAAACCGTCTCTATTCATAGCGAAGAAACACCAGCGGAAATGGAATTATTTCGCACCGGCAGCGGTCCGTTTCATGCATTTTTTCAAGGTTTCGGAGCCAGCATAGATCACTTTGAAGCTACTGGTCAGGGTTCTATTTACCACGCTATTAGTAGAATGAACCCCGCCAACCGTACCATTTTTGTCCATAATACCTTAACCGATGCTGCGGGCATTAAAGCGGCTACGGAGTGGGGAAAGAATGGCGTTTACTTTGCGACTTGCCCCAATGCTAACTTATACATTGAGAATCGTTTACCACGTTACGACGCATTCATTGAGACTAGCGCTAAAGTTACCGTCGGCACTGATTCTCTGACCTCCAACTGGCAACTCTCTATTCTCGAAGAGCTGAGAACCATCAGTAAATATCAAAGTTATGTACCGTTTGAAACCTTGCTCACCTGGGCAACAATTAATGGTGCTGAAGCTCTCCAGTTTGATGATGAACTTGGCAGCCTTGAAGTCGGTAAAAATCCGGGCTTGCTTGTGCTCTCAGGTTTAGAGGGGATGTCTCCCGAAGAATTCAGGATCGGAAATCAAACTGTAGTTGAGCGAATTGTATAAAAATTCAATCCCTCGTTTTCAAAGAAATAAAAGCCCCGCTACCATCATCTGGTAGCGGGGCTTTCTCGTTCAGCAGCCTTAAGGACTGCAAGTCCAACGGCCTTCAGGCCGTTAAGTCAGGGAGCTTACTCCACAACGATCATCTGCTTGGTAGCCGTGAAGTTGCCGGAAGTCAGCGTGTAAGCGTATACACCAGCAGCGCCAATGTTCTGTACCTCTACGCGGTTCAGACCAGCTACGCCGTCTACCTCTACCGTCTTCACCAAACGACCAGCTGCATCCTGAATGTTCAGCGTCGCAGTACCGGCAGTTGCCAGCTCGAAGCGGATCGAAGTAACGTCAACCACTGGGTTGGGCGTGTTCTGGTACAGTACGTTCTGCGCAGCTGCAAGATCAGCATTGAAGGCAAGGTCAAGACCGTTGCTCGTACCGTTCAGCGCTACACCTTCGCGTACCGTTACTACGTCGCTCAGCGTGATCATCTCAGACACCAGGCC
>CAYPIM010000068.1:0-22637 GCA_964410795.1 uncultured Lewinella sp.
AAAAGGGCGACTCGGAGAACTCTCCAAATCGCCCAATCAAATTATTCAGTCCTACCCTATTTTTTAGATACTCTGATAACTCTGCGTTCATCGTCTTGAATCAATGATACTAGGTAAATACCAGGTTTGAAGGTAGATAAGTCTAAGTTCGTGCGGCCAGCAATTTCAAGCGACTGACTTAGTAATTTAGCCCCCGCTGCACTAAACACGCTAATTTCTAGTCGACCTTCTTTAAGCCCCTTAATACTTACCTCGCCTCCGGTTGGATTAGGAAAGGCCACTGGTTCAAACACCTCACCGACTGCATCAACACTAAAGTCGCGGTCAATGGCGGTGCGGGTAGCATTGGTAGAAATAAGATTGAACCGCTGGTTGCCATTGCTAGCATTTTTGTTCCAAACATGAACGACATTCGGGTTGCTCGACCAGATGTCAAGTGCCCGAGCTTGATCGTGCTTCGGTAAAAATTGAATATCGCCGCTACCAACGTCAACGGCCTTCCAGATAAGGTGGTTCTCAGGCCCTGTGTAGCTGGTACGCGCCACCTTTAGGCCCTGCCCAACATTACCAAAAGGTATCTCCATACGTTGGTTAAAGCCTACATTGGTGATCCGATACTCGTCGTTCCCCAAATGTAAAAACGTCCAGCGAGAGTTGTTGCCGTTGGTATTACTAATGCTTTTAAGTTCACTAGTATTTCCAACTGCGGTGACGTAGTGGCTTGAACTTGCCTTTTTTATGAAATAAGTACCATTAGCGATGAGTTGATTACTTCCTCCAGTAGAGGCATTGATGGTACTAACTGGCGTAGTACCTCCACCACTACAAATAGCTCTAAGCACAAAGGTGTAGGCTGTATTGGCACTTAAGCCATCAACCGTAATTGGAGAACCATTACCACTGTCAAATTGAAGCGCTCCGCTTAAAGAACCATTAAAGGCTCCTGCGGCATAAGTCCGTAATTCATAGGTTTGAACACCACTTAGTCCGTTGAAAGCAACCGTAACTGAAGAAGTGGTACTTGTAGTTGAAAGGCCGGTAATCATAGAATTACCCGAACAAGCATTTCCGCCGCCGGGGGTAGCATTGATGGTACTCACTGGCGTAGGGCCCCCACTACTACAAATTGCTCTAAGCACAAAGGTATAAGCCGTATTCGCATTTAAGCCGGTAACCGTAATTGGAGAACCACTACTAGCATTATATTTTAGTGCTCCGATGCTTACGTTACCAGTAAAGGTTCCAGCGGCATAAGTCCGTAACTCATAGGTTTGGACACCACTTAGCTCATTAAAGGAAACAGTAACTGAGGTAGAAGTACTTGTGGCCGAAAGGCCGGTAATAACAGAACTGCCTGAACAGGAAGGTCCGCCTCCACCTTCTCTGTTGGGTGTAGATACTATTGCAGAAAACGGAAGAGTGCTTGGCTCATTATTTATAATAGCACTTGCATTCGGTGGATATGAAGCGGGTCTTGGCTTTGCACCTCCTAAAACAGGATTTTGAATGGTCAGGAAACGAGCATCAGTGGTAATATTAGCCTCCGATCTTGGATTATGCCTTTCAATATCTCCACGAATAGTCCAAACATAATTATTCGTAAATGTTATAGTTCTATGCTGAATGAACCTGTCTTTAAACATAAAGATGCCCTCTCTTCCACTAAGCGGATAGAAAACATTATTATTCGACCAGGTATTCCTCCTATTTCCTTCATACCCTGTTGAAGTTCCATCATAAATAGGAGAGTTTGGGTTTCGTTCTTGTTCCGTACCGTTCTCTTCAAAACCTCCAGCAAAGGCACCTCTTTTAGCATCATCTAAATGAATACCAACATTATTGTCGAGGGTATTGTCTCTGGCATCAATCTCTGTCCAAAGCATATGCCTAAACCTGGCACCAACAATTACGTTATTTGAAACCGTTATATTATTAGCAAAAGCATCAATATCAATACCATCAACGTGGCTATCGAATATTAAATTATTCTTTATTGTTCCAGTCCCTACGGCAAGGATATGCAACCCTCTTCTTGAATCATTATAAATGAAGTTATTGGCAACTTCAACTCTAAAACTCTGCCGCAAGAAAATGCTATTATAACCATTGATAATCTCCAGGTCGTTCAAAATCAGATCCGTAGAGTTAAACGTATATACAGCAGGAACAAAAGTCTTACAATCAATAAGGCCTCTTTTCGAGCCTCTTATCGTAATATTACTTTTGTTAATGGCTCTAAAAACACCCGCTTGTACTTGACCCAAAGGGCTAAATTGATCGCCAGCAGAAGCTGCTATTTCAGGCCCTGTCCAGGTAAGGGTACCATCAATCCAAATCGTTTTATTGGATCCTAGTACGATTTGGGAACCGACGCCTACGTTGCCTCGAAAAATATAGGTTTGAGCGCTGTTATTACCCAGGCTATTCCTATTGTTGTTCAAAGCAGCTGTGCTGTTGATAACTATTGCACCATTTATATTGCTTCTGGTAGCAAGTCGGTTGTTTAGCGCATTCGCCATGGAAATGGTCCCTGGCAACTGGGCGATATGGCCAGCAAACGGTCCTTCGGTTAGTCTGGAATCAATGACCACATCAGGAATAGTAGCATTGTTAAGTAGCTGGCGTAACTGCCCCACGTTTCCAGTAGCGTTAGGTACAGTCCTTACCAATACTGTACGATTGGGTTCGTTTGGCACTCCGCCACCTTGAGCAGCAAAAGATTGGTATCCACCGTTAAGCGTGAACGATTGGGCATTTACTGAAATGCAAATAAAGAGAGTTGCGAGAATGCAAATACGCACCCTCAACAATAATTGATTAAAAAGCATAATTGTTGGTTTAAATAATGAATGAATTAGAAAGTCACCCTTCCTAGCCTTCGTGCAAAAGGACTTTGACATAGCTCTGCCAGGACGCTCTCAAGCATCTTATGACATAATAATTGAATTGACTGGGGGCTTTAACCGTTTTCAACTAAATCAGACCATCAGCTCGCGGCAGCAATACAAATTGAGCTTCGTATTGCTTTTGAAGTTTACATTTTCATGATTTTTATTCTATAATTTCGACACTCGAATGTATAGGATTTTATCTAAAATTTTTATTAACAACAAGGTAATTCCTATTACAAACTGTAATAGTGTTACAAAACGAGTGATTTGTTGCATTGAAAAAAATTAGCAGTTTTAACATCAATTCGTTTAATTAATCACGCTACAAAAATCATAGATCGGAATGAGCAAACAGACGAAGATCACTAGTAAGGACAAATGGAAATACTGATAAACAACAAAGTCTAATGCCACCTACTAAAACAATCAGATCAACGATATAAATCGAATAACAATAAAAGAATATACAAGGGTACGAATAATGAGTGGGGTGTAAACCATCAGGTTAGGCTATCCACCCCAACACCCCACGCCCCGAACAGCCACATGGGTAAGTGCTTCAATCCGACGCGGGGGCCTCATGGCCCCGTAATTAACCGGAGTGCGGAACCAACGCCGCATAGCGTAAGTAGCATATAGTCTGTAATAAGTGTAGCCTCCCCCGTATTCCGAAGCTGCCCATAAACCGACGGCATCTTCGTACCGCCCACAATCAAGAGGATAAGCCGTTTGATCGCAAAAGCGGGTCATGGTACCTTTTCTCATGTTGGACCGGATACTTAAGCTAAAGGGGCTTAAAGAAGTCTTGCCGAAATAGTGGAGCCATTCTCGCCAGGGAATGTCATTAGCAATTTCTTCGGGGCGGGCGGCGGCCCGGTAGGCGATGTAAAGGCCGGTGGCAGTGGCCGCTGGCTCCAACGTGCAACGGTTAGTTGCGCTAAAGGCGGAACACGGCAGGCGAGATTCTGCGAAATACAGTTCATCTTTTAAATACTCCGCCCAGTCCTGGTAATTGCTTTTAGAATACTTCGTCCCGTAGAGCTGATCGTAGAGGCTCATGGTGTAGAGGGCCGCGGCATTGTCGGCCGGGCGGAAGAAGTCTTCGGTTGGCCGGCTGATGAGGTTTTTATAGCGACCACGCTGCAAGCGTTTTCCTAGGTGCTCCCCGATGTTTTTGAAGGCTTGCTCGAAGGTCAGGTCGTTTGTGACCAACTGATAGTGACCAAGGGTGGCACCAGCATGGGCAAGAAAGTAAACTTCGCGATCCCAGTTGGCGTTGCGTTTCCACTGCCGCAGGTTATCGCGGTCTGCTACCCAGGAGGCCATGGTGTAGAGGGTGGAATCAATGGCGCCTCTCCGATCTGGCAGATGGGTGGCCGCGCGGTGGAGTGCCTGGCTGCTCAGACTGGTAAGCAGCAACAGCTCATCCTTATTGGTTAGATCGTCGGACGCGTACAGATCAGCGATCTGAAGTTCACGTAGCAGCACCTCGGTGTCTGCAATCGCCTGGCGGTGGTTCATATCATCCAGCTTAACCGCCAGGGTAAAACTGAGCAGGATAATACAGGTAATGAGGGGTACCGCAGCCCAGCCACGGAGCTTCCCTCTCCACAACCACCAGGCAGGCAGCAAAAAGAGAAGGCTAAACAACAGTGCAGGTAGCATTGACCGGAGGTTATTAATTAACGGATACAACAAACATACAACCGGGCTTCGTCATATCAGGTAATCGTGAAGGAAAGGGTTCAAGCGTTAGGTTTCGGCGTTCAGGACTCAGGGTATAAGGCGCGGCCGCGGGTGCAGGGGAAGTTAACGGACTTTTACCTCACCTAGCACCTGCGTCAGCGCCTAGATGTTTTTGTCAATAATCAGAAGTCAAGCAACCCAATTTTACAGAAATAACCGCGCGCCCTACCTCTACTTTAAAACCCTAAACTCTAAGCCCTTCTTAGCGTAAAACTACCGTTTTGAAGGCCTATTTATCTGCCCAGACTTACGATAGTCGCACGGAGTAAGTGTCCAAAAGACACTATCTAGCGAAAAAAGCTAAAAAAATATTCAGAGACCACGTTTTGAGGCCAAATCTAACCTAACTGGCTGCCAATCAGTTATGCAATCGATTGAAAACATATAGATAAGGCAGCGTTGGCGAGCCAAATTTCGTTTAAGTTACAGCTAAGGACAAAAAATAATCTTTCGTTTCCTTGGTTCATTCCAATGGAAGTTGCACATTTGGAGTATCATTAAGAAAATTCCCTGTTCCTTGATTTGAGGGACAGACCACTAGTATTGAAACTTAAAATTTAAAGAAGATCAAGCTTTTACTAAAGTCAGCTCTAATCGATCGGAGCGGCCTAACATATTCATTTAAACATAATTCTAACCACTTTTGGGTCCCCTGCCCGAAAGAGGAAGTTTGCGTATGTAAGAGTTGAAGAGTTTGATGTTTGTAAAGACTAATTCATATCCGCTACTCCGCCTTGGTTTCCAGGCGAAAGTTTGCGTAACTTTTTTTTCAACAACATTCTATCATACAATTCACTAATCTATGAAAGTGTTCCAACACTATCTACCTAAGGCCGGTCGCCTCGGGTCAGGACGTCTGCTCATAGCGGCGTTACTGCTCTTTTGCACCGCCTGGGTCAGTGCCCAATCTGTAAAGGGTACTATTACTGACGAAGACGGCTTCGGCCTCGTCGGCGCTACGATTTTGGTTGAAGGTACCTCTACGGGTACTGTTTCCGATCTTGACGGTAGCTACTCAGTCAACGCCAAAAGTGGCGATGTTCTTATTTACTCCTTTACCGGGTATCTTACTCAGCGTATCACGGTGGGCAACCAAACTACAATTGACGTAGGCATGGCGCCCGACGTTGCTGTTTTGGACCAGATCGTTGTAACGGGGTATAACCAACAGCGTAAAGGTGACATCACTGGTGCTGTGGCAGTTCTGGATACAGAATCACTTACTTCGGTAGCTGCTTCTTCCGTAAACCAGCAGCTCGAAGGCCGGGCCACTGGTGTAACTACCTCTACTTCCGGTGCTGCCGGTGACGGTACGAACATTCGTATCCGTGGGGTATCTTCCTTTACCAACAACGATCCGTTGATCGTCCTTGACGGGGTTCCTCAGTTCAACGCCTTCCTGAACAACATTAACCCGAACGACATCGCTTCGGTACAGATCCTGAAGGACGCCTCCTCGGCTTCCATTTACGGTACACGTGCCCTGAACGGTGTAATCATCATTACCACGAAGAAAGGTAAGAGTGGTAAGGCAAAGGTTACGTACGATGGTTACTACGGTACCCAAGGACACGAGCGTGGATGGGACGACATTCTCTTCACGAGCTCTCAGGACTACGCCCAGATGTATTTCAACTCTTTCCAGGACCCCGCTCAGAACCCACTTTTGGACTTCTACGGCGGAGGTACCACGCCTGTTCTTCCAGATTACACCTTCGTGTGTGATGGATGTCGTAACGCAGACGGAAGCGTAAACGAAGAATCTTTCAGCTATCCCAACAATCTTATTTTCGATTCTAATAAAGAAGGTACGAACTGGTGGGAAGAGACTACCCGCGCCGCTCCTATTCAGGACCATACGATCGCTATTTCTGGTGGTACAGACAACGGCACTTACCGGATTTCTGCTAACTACTTTGATCAGCAAGGTACCTTGGTTGAAAGTTACTTCCAGCGTCTTGCCATTCGGGCAAATAGCCAGTGGACTACAGGTAAGCTTACCGTTGGTCAGAACCTCAATATTTCCCGTGTTTACAATAACGGCACCGCTGGTGGTCGTCAAGACGAGCAGGGTGTTCTCATGCAGATTGTAAAGATGCAACCAATCATCCCGGTGTTTGCCATCGATGATATCGAATATGCTAGTGGAAAAGCTCCTGGCCTCTCCAACGGTAGTAATCCGGTTGCTCGTCAGGTTCGTGGCCGCTTCAACCGTGGTGAATTCGATAATGTGATCGGAAGTTTCTTCGGAGAGTTCGCCGTTATGGAGAACCTGAAGTTCAAGTCTACGATTGGTATGAATTACTTTGTTGGTGGTTCCTCTAACTTCAGTTTCCCAACCTTTGAGAACTCTGAGCCGTCTACCAACACCCAGTTGTTTAACAATTACAACCGGAACTGGGGTTGGGTTTGGACCAACACACTCAACTACAATAAGACCTTCAACGAGCGTCACAACCTGAACGTCCTGGTTGGTTACGAAGCCAATCGCCTCCGTGGCGCAGGCCTCAGTGGTGACATTTCTGGCTTCCAGAACTTCAACCCGGACATCCGCTACATCAATGGTGCCGTAGCTGACTACAGCACCCGTAATGTAAGTAGCTTCGGATTCGAAGAGACACTACTTTCTACCTTTGGTAGCGTAAACTACGCCTTGGACAATAAATACCTTATTTCCGCTACGGTTCGTCGTGACGGTTCTTCCAAATTCGGTAACGAAAAGTACGCTATTTTCCCTTCTGCTAGTATTGGTTGGCGGCTATCTGCGGAGCCTTTCATGGCTGACGTTTCGGCCATTAGTGACCTCAAACTGCGTGTAGGTTACGGTGTTGTTGGTAACTCACAGATCAGAAACTACAACTTCGTTTCCAACTTCGGTGGCGGACCAGCTCAAACCGGTTACCCCATCGGTGGTGGTAACAACGTGATTACTGGCCTTACTGGTCTTAACCAAGGCAACCCCAATACTTCCTGGGAGGAAAAGACCACCGTCAATGGTGGTATTGACCTGAGTATTCTTGAAGGTAAGCTCGGCCTGGTGCTCGATGTTTACAATACGGATGTAGATGGTCTCCTATTCAACCCTGCCCTACCACAACTTGCCGGACTCATCCAGCCAGCCTTCGTTAACGTAGGTGGTATGCGCAACAGTGGTTTCGACTTCAGTGCAACCTGGCGTCCAGAAGTCGGCAAGGTGAAGTTCAACATCATGGCTAACGTTTCCCGCTACGTAAACGAAATTACTAGCATTGACGGTACCGCAACTGAGTTCTTCAGTAACAATGGTCCTGAAATCCGTGTTGCGGCAACGCCTATCCAGATTCACCGTGTTGGCGAGTCCATCGGTTCTTTCTTCGGTTTCCAAACTGCCGGCATCTGGCAGAGTGATGCGGAGATCACTGCAGCAAATGCAAGTGCTCCTATGAACGATGACGGTACCCCAGGTACTTTCCAGAACGGTGCCATCCCCGGTGCGATCCGCTACGCTGACGTAGCTGGCCGTGGCGAAAACGGTGAACTTACCGGCCCTGACGGCCAGATCAACGATGACGACCTGACCATCATCGGTAATCCTCACCCCGACTTTACTGCAAGCCTTAACCTCAGTGCCACCGTTGGTGCGCTGGATTTCACGGCGTTCTTCGTAGGTAGCTTTGGTAATGACATTTTCAATGCGACCAAGCAGTTCACCATCTTCCGTCAGTTCAACACCAATGCCGACCGTCGTCTCCTTACGGATACCTGGACGCCCGACAACACTGGTGCTGAGTTACCTGCACTTTGGGCCAATACGGTATCGAATGCTCCTTCTTCTTTCTACGTTGAAGACGGAAGTTACATTCGTCTAAACCAGCTTCAGATTGGATACACCCTGCCTTCTTCAGTAGGTGGTGATGTGTTCAGCCGTCTGCGTTTCTACGTTCAGGGGCAAAACCTCTTTACGATTACGGATTACTCCGGCCTGGACCCTAATCTTTCTTCATTCGGTGCTTCCGGAAGTGGAGATAGAGCTGATGACCTCTTCATGGGAGTTGATATTGGCAACTATCCTACCGTTCGGTCGTTTATCGTTGGTGTAAACGCTGCATTTTAATCCATAAAACTATCACAAAATGAAATCATTTCTTCAAATAGCAGCACTTTGCTGCCTCAGCGTCCTGCTCTGGACGTGTAGCGAGGACTTTCTCGAAACCACTCCCCAAGGAACACTGAACTCTCAGTCCCTCGCGGATGAGAACGGTATCAACCTTGCCCTCGTTTCCGCTTACTCACGGCTTGACGGCTGGGCCTCCGACTGGGGGAACGTCGACGGACCGTGGGGTATGTCTGGCTCAAACTGGCTCTTTGGCTCCGTCGCTTCTGACGATGCGCACAAAGGTTCAGAGCCAACTGACGGCCCTACCATGACGCAGATCGAACTGCTCCAGTGGCGGCCAAACATCCCTCAGATCAATGACAAGTTTCTGGCCGTTTACGATGGTATCCGTCGGGCAAACGAAACCATCGCTCTGATTGATGCGAATACTGAACTTTCTGACGGCACCCGTGATCTCCTGATGGGTGAAGCCAAGTTCCTCCGTGCCCACTTCCACATGGAAGCATGGAAGATCTGGAAAAATGTTCCCTTCATCGAGCAGGACCAGACTGACTTCAAAGAGCCTAACGATCAGGATATTTTCCCACTCATCGTTGCCGACTTTGTTGAGGCCGAATCCAAGCTTCCTACCACACAAGCTGAAGTTGGTCGGGCAACCAAAGGTGCTGCTAACGCTATGCTCGGCCGCCTTTACATGTTGAACCGTGACTTTACCAACGCGGCGACTGCGCTTAATAAGGTTACTGGCTACAGCCTCAATCCTTGTTTCCACGACATGTTCAGCCTCGCTGGCGAAAACGGACCGGAGATGATCTTCTCCATCCAGGCTTCTGTAGGTGATGGTGTACCTGACGCACAGAACGGTAACTTCTCCGATCGCCTTGCCTTCCCACACGCCGGTTCTCCCTTTGGCTGCTGTGGTTTCCACCAGCCTACCCAGAACCTCGTGAATGCTTACCGGACCACTGCTGAGGGCCTGCCCGCACTTGATAACTCAAGCGACAACAACCCGACCGCTGACGAACCCGTTGATCCACGGATTGACTGGACGATTGGCCGCGACGGTATTGACTATCTGGGCCACGGCGAGCACGCTCCATCCTGGATTCGTGACCGCGGTTGGTCTTCAGAGTACAGCCCGAAGAAATTCGTTTACGCTCCGGGAGAAGGAAATACCATCAGCTGGAACCCCGCTCACCTCAACCCCATCAACGTTCCAATTATCCGCTACGCGGATGTTCTCCTTATGCAGGCAGAACTTGACGTAGAAAGTGGTAACCTGGAAGCGGCCCGCGCTAAGGTTAACCAGATTCGTGAACGTGCTGGCAACTGTGCTCAGGGTGTAGGTTCTAACCCGGTTGCATTAACTGATCCAAGTACACGTGCCAACTACGTAGTAGCTACTTACGACGAGACCTGGACGAATGCTGATGCGGCCCGTGAAGCAGTTCGCCTCGAGCGCCGTCTCGAGCTTGCGCTTGAAGGCCATCGCTGGTTCGACCTCGTTCGCTATGGTACCGACTACTATAAGTCAACCATGAACACGTTCTTCGACCGCGAGCAGCAACGCCGTATTTACATGGTGGATCACCTCGACGTTCAGGACTTCAACACCGTGTTCCCTATCCCAACCAGTGCTATTCTTCTTAGCCAGGTTGATGGTACACCGACGCTGCGTCAGAACGCTGGATACTAAATCAGCAATGACGCCCGACCGTCCTTTTCAAGGCTTGTGCGCTTAGCCGTCCTTGAACCGGTCAACCGACAAAGCCCCCGGCGGATTTTCTCCGTCGGGGGCTTTCTGTTCTACGCTTTCATACGTTTTAAGCGCGCTTTGAAGCCATAAACCGATATTTTAAGGACCTCAAAACGCTTGTGAAGCCCCCAAAAAGCCTACGTTTTATGGGCTCTACAGCGTATTTTTGCCAGCCTTTATTATAAAAACAACATATGCGTTTACTGAGTAAGCATTCACTTTCTGTACCTTCAATTTTGCTACTGACTGCCCTCCTACTGGCTACCTGCAACAAGCCTGAAGAGGGGGCCTATATACCACCGGAAAATCCACTCTTTGAGACACTTTCAGCACAATCGACCGGCGTTGGTTTTATCAATGAAGTTGAAGATGGAGAAGAGTTCAATGTGTTGTCTTACCGAAATTTTTACAATGGCGGAGGTGTTGCCATCGGTGATGTAAATGGTGACGGCATGGACGATCTCTACTTTACCGCCAACCAGGGGCCGAACCGTCTTTACCTCAACCAGGGAGACTTAAAATTTAAAGAATTAGCAGAAGCAGGCGGGGCCGCAGGTGCAATGACTTGGTCAACCGGAGCAACCATCGTTGACGTAAACAACGACGGGCGCATGGACATTTACGTTTGCAACTCCGGAGACCCCGGCGGCGGAAACCGTTCCAATGAACTTTTCATTAATACTGGAATCGATGAAGAAGGCCAGCCAGGGTTTACCAATCAGGCAGATCAATTCGGCCTGGCGGATAAAGGATTCTCTACCCAGGCTGCTTGGTTTGACTACGACAAAGACGGCGACCTGGACGTCTACTTGCTCAATAACTCTTACCTCGCTCCGGGCAAAATCAACCCGCAGGGCCAACTGCGCACCCTCCCCGATAAAGACGGGGGAGACAAGCTACTGCGCAACGACGGCACCTCCTTCACCGACGTATCCGAAGCAGCTGGAATCTACAGTTCACGCATCGGCTTTGGGCTGGGAAGTGGCCTGGGGGACGTGAACGGAGATGGCTGGACGGACATTTACGTCTCAAACGACTTCTGGGAACGGGACTACCTCTACATAAACCAGGGCGACGGCACTTTCTCCGAAGAACTCACCGGCCGAACGGACCACATCTCCACCGCCTCCATGGGCTCTGATATTGCGGACCTCAATAACGACGGTGCTCCCGAAATATTCAGTACGGACATGCTCCCCGCAGATAACTACAGAATACAAGCCGCGACCTTGTTCAACACCTACAACACCGAAAACATCAAACACCGGGCCTCCTTCCACTATCAGTTGCTGCAAAACTGTTTGCAGCTCAATGACGGTAAGGGCAACTTCCGGGAAGTAGCCCCTTACAGCGGGGTAAATGCCACCGATTGGAGCTGGGGGGCCTTGATTTTCGATCTTAATAACGACGGGCAAAAAGACATTTTTGTTGCCAACGGAATTTACCGGGACATTATGTGGTTGGACTTTACGGATTTCATCGCGGACAAGGAAAAAGTAAAAGACATGGTCGTGAAAAAAGGCGGCTACGACTGGCGAGACTTTGTAGCACTGCTTCCCAACAACCAACAACCCAACTATGCCTTCCTAAACCAGGGCGACATGGTATTTAACGACGAGGCCGCAAACCTCGGGCTCGGTGTCCCATCCTACTCCAATGGATCTGCCTACGGCGACCTGGATGGCGATGGGGACATGGAGTTAGTGGTAAACAATGTGAACCAGCCTGCACTAATTTACCGTAACCACAGTAGCGAGCGAGGCACCAACTTCCTTGGCGTACAACTCGAAGGGCCCGCCGGCAACACGCAGGGCATCGGAGCGAAGCTTACGCTCAAAACGAGCGAAGGAACTCAGACACTGGAGCAATTTACCAGCCGTGGATTCCTGAGTAGTGTAGGAGACAGGCTAAATTTTGGACTTGGAGAAACTGCAACTCCACAACAACTTACCGTTACCTGGCCCGATGGTAAAACGAACGTGATTGAAGATCCTGAGATCAACACCTTACTTACGGTAGGCCATAGCTCTTCAACCCCCATTGCACCTGCGTCTGCGCCAAAAACAGAACCCTACCTCGTAGAAAATGCTGACTTATTGAGTGAGCCGGCCTTGCACCAGGAACCTGACTTCAACGATTTTAACGTAGAGGGACTTTTGCTCAGGAAATTATCCGACCCAAGTCCTGAGATCGTGAAAGGCGATGTGAACGGAGACGGACGGGAGGATTTTATAATGCTCGGTGGCCTGGGCTTTCCGGATAAATTATACCTGCAAGCTACAGACGGCACGTTCGCCTTCACCAAAAATAGCTCTTTGGAACTGACCGCAAAGTATGAGACCAGCGCCGGAGCAATTTTTGACGCCGATGGCGACGGTGACAATGACCTCATGCTCGGTTCCGGTGGCAATGATTTTGCCCGTGGCTTCAATGCCTACCAGGTTCGTTACTACGAAAACATTGATGGCGTCCTGGTTTTCAACTCTAACCACGCTCCCCGGGCCGGCGGAGAAATAAGCTGTATTGTACCCGCAGATTTTGACTTTGATGGTGATATGGACGTATTCATCGGCGCCCGTGCCATCCCAGGAAACTACGGTATGGTTCCTCAGTCTTTCTTTTTTGTGCGCGAAGAAGGCAGCTGGGTAAATATGACCCCGAAGGATCTCTCTAACCGAGGCATGGTAACCGATGCGGTCTGGGCCGACATGAACAATGATACCCGGCCCGACCTGGTGATGGTGGGAGATTGGATGCCCGTAGTGATGATGTTTTCGCTCGGTGACGGAGAAGTATCCCAAACCTTTGAAGTACCCAATTCTCAAGGGTGGTGGTCGAGCATCGAAGCCGAGGACCTGGACGGTGATGGGAAGGACGATCTGGTGCTCACCAACTGGGGCTTAAACTCCAAATTTCGCGCCAGTGTAGATAAGCCCATGCGGATGTTCTTGAAAGACTTCGACGACAACAAGAAGGTTGAACCCCTAATTGAGTGGTACCCTCCCCTTGAAGACCGTCCGTACCCCTGGGCGACCAAGTCCTCCATCCAGGCACAACTACCTCATCTGAAAAAGAAAACACTTAAGTACTCTGACTATGCCCAGGCAACCTACGAAACCCTCTTTACGCCAGAAGAGCGGGCCGGGGCCTTGGAATGGCGAGCAAATGAACTCCGCAGTAGCGTGATCTGGAACGATGGAATTGGCAAGGTAAACATGGCGCCCCTACCCTGGCAAGCCCAGTTAACTTCCCAGTTCACCACCGCCATCGGCGACGTAAATGGTGACGGACGACCCGACCTTTGGTTAGGTGGCAACGTTACGGAAACTGCGCCCCAGGTTGGCCGGATGGACGCCGGCCGCGGCACCCTACTACTGAACGCCGGAGACCGAAAATGGACCTACGCCGATAACGCACAAGCAGGTGTTTCCATCCCGGGCAACGTTCGTGACGCACAGTACATAGACCTTGCGGATGGGAAGAAAGCGCTCTTGGTTGGGGTTAATAATGAAGTGCTGCGGACCTATCAAATCAGGAGCAATGCTTCCAGGAAATAATTGAAGTAAAGATAGACTCCATAACTACTAGACATTTTCGATTTTCTGCCTCTCCCCCCGCCCTCTCCCACAAGCTTCGCCTATGGCTCAGCGGAGAGGGAGCCAAACCTCGAAGAAGCCACGAAGCGAAATATCCAATAGTGTGAATCGACATATCAACAACTGTAGGAGCGCCGTATAAATAGCTTACTGTTTTTAAATCTGACGCTTTTTGCTCTCATTAACTCTAAAAAATCTTTGCGTAGTCTTATGCTAAGGAAATAATTCATAGAGTGACAAGGGCAAAAAAACAGTCAAAAAGCGTAAGTTATTTTTATGGCGTCTCATAACACGAAGAATTTAAAATCAAGAAAATGCGGTTTAGTCTAATTTGTACGTACAGGGTATTGCTCTTCGTTTTTGTACTAACAAGCCTACTGAGTTGCGAACACAAGACCACCGTGTTCACCCGTATGGAAGCTGACCAAACCGGTGTAACTTTTACAAATACCACCGGCGAAAGCGATAGCTTCAATATTCTTACCAACGAATACATTTATAACGGCGGAGGTGTTGGAATTGGGGACTTTGACCAAGATGGACAACCCGACCTTTTCTTCAGCGGAAGCAATAACGCTAACGAACTGTACCTAAACCGGGGAAACCTGAAGTTTGAGAACGTCAGCAAAACAGCGGGTATTGGAGGCGCAAACCGCTGGAACAACGGTGTTACGGTTGTGGACGTCAACAGTGACGGACTGGAAGACATTTACGTTTGTGCAACCCTGCGTGGTAACCGCGCCAACCAACTCTTCCTAAACCAGGGCAACAACGCCGAAGGCACCCCAACCTTTAAAGACGTCGCCCCGGCGATGGGCATTGCCGACAGTTCTCACAATACCCAAGCGGCTTGGCTCGATTATGATTTGGACGGAGACCTGGACCTCTTCCTGCTCGTCAACGAAATGGTAGCCACCAAAGCGCCTAATTCTTTCAGCAGAAAGGTACAAGATGGCACCGGTAGGCGAACAGACAAACTCTACCGACAAGACAGAAATGGCGATCAGATCACCTTCACGGATGTAGGTAGGGAAACAGGAATACTCTTTCAGGGCTTCGGTCTGGGTGTAACCGTTTGTGACTTGGACCGAGATGGCTGGCCAGATCTTTACGTTACCAATGATTACCTAAGTAACGACCTGGCTTACCTAAACGTAGTGGGTGAAGACGGTCGTCGGTATTTCAAAGACATCAGCTACCAGCTCGTTAAGCACACCAGTTACAGCGCCATGGGAAATGACGTAGCAGACCTCAACAACGATGGTTTACCTGACATCCTCGCCGTAGACATGCTCCCTGCTGACAATCATCGCCGAAAAATGATGCTGGGGGCAAATAATTACTCCTACTTACTAAACCTCAAACGCTATGGCTACCACCCCCAGTTTACCCGAAACACCCTTCAGCTCAGTCAGGGAAGAAGGCTCGATTCTCTGCGTGACCTACCGCTCTACGCCGACGTGGCGATGCAAGCCGGATTACCAGCAACCGACTGGAGCTGGACTCCCCTCGTAGCCGATTTTGACCTCGACGGCATGAAGGATGTAATCATTACCAACGGCTTCCCACGTGACATCACCGACCATGATTTCGGCGACTACAACGCCGCCAACAGCCGCTTCTTCTCGATGAAGGATATGCTGCCCAAAATCCCCTCCGTCAAAATTCCGAACGTTGCTTTCCGGGCCCGCGAGATCAACGGTGGAATCCCCTTCTACGATGACGTGAGCAAAGACTGGGGCATTGATGTATCCAGCTTCAGCAACGGAGCGGCCTACGCGGATCTGGATGGCGACGGTGACCTGGACTATGTGGTAAACAACATCAATGACCCGGCCCACATCTACCGGAACAACACAATCTCTGCGGAAAATGACGAAGCTCCAGCTTTTCTGCGAATTACCGTACCCCCGGGAACAGTACAAACAGAATACTGGGGAAGTGAAGTCTCCGTGCGGAATGGCCTTGAAGAACAATTTTTCTTCTGGCACCCGCACCGCGGGTACTTAAGCAGCAACGGGCAAGACCTGATGGTCAGTATTGACGAATCCGCGACCGTCTCCGTCCGCTGGCCCGGAAGTAAATACTGGAAAAACCAGGGAACATTTAATGCCGGAGAAACAGCTGTTCTAACGCCAGGAAAAGGAAGCGAAGAAGCTGCTGAAATCAGGAAAGACGTATTTCCGTTAGTTGCACTCCCCTCCCCTGATTTCACGCACGAAGAGCGAGACTTTGTAGACTTCAACGTACAGCCGATGTTGCTGCGGAAAGTAAGTCAGCAAGGGCCAGCGCTGGCCGTAACCGATTGGAACGCGGACGGAATTGATGACATTTACGTGAGTGGAAGCTTTGAGCGGCCAGGCGTATTTATGCAAGGAACCGGAGCTGGCTATCAGCAAATCCCGTCCTTAATTACCAATACGACGGAGAACAAGCAAGAAGAACTTGGTAGCCTTTTCTTCGATGCCGACGGAGACGGTGATGAGGACCTTTATGTAGTAAGCGGCAGCTACGAATTCCCACTGGAACGCGGAGATTATCGCGATCGTTTTTACCAAAACGATGGCGGCGCTTTTGTAGAACAACCCAAAGCGCTGGCCGGCCTCCCGCTTGCTTCAGGCACTACCGTCCGGGCGGCAGACTACGATCAGGACGGAGATCTGGATCTCTTCATCGGCAACCGGATAACCCCGCATACCTATCCTAAACCGGTAAAGAGCTACCTGTTGCGCAACGAATCAGCGAACGGTACGATACGCTTTGAGCAAGAAGCTGTTGCGGCCCTGGAATCGGTCACCAACGTTTGTGATGCATTGTTCACCGACTACGACCAGGATGGCCGGACGGACCTGCTCATTGCTGGTGAGTGGGCCCCGCTTCGCCTTTTCCGGAATACGAAGGACGGTTGGAAAGAACAAGCAGATTTACTTGGCAGTACTCCCAACTTGGGATGGTGGAACAGCCTGGTAGCAGGAGATTTTGACAATGATGGAGATACGGATTACTTGGCGGGGAACTTCGGTCACAATACCATCCTTAAGCCTTCTAAGGAAGAGCCGCTCGAGGCCCTACTCTATGATTTTGACGACAACGAAACGCTTGATTTTGTCCCCTTCACCTACCTGACGGATGTTGATGGCACCCGAAAGTCTTTCCCCTTCTTCAACCGGACGGACTTCGCCAAACAGGTGACCAAGATCAAGTCGTTGTACGGATCGCACGAAGCCTTCGCCGGAGCAGCGGCGGAAGCTTATCAGAAAGAAGGCGGCGAACAGTATCGGTTCCGGGCGGACAATTTCAGTTCAGTATACCTTGAGAATACGACGGAGGGCTTTCGTTTTCATGCGCTACCAGCGCAGGCCCAGGCCTTCCCCATCTTTGGTATGCTACCGATTGACCTCAACGACGATGAATTCCTGGATGTACTCATCATTGGAAACGACGCCGGAGGCGAAGTTGGTCAGGGTTTTCTCAACGCTGGTAACGGCCTGGCGTTACTGGGCGACGGCAAAAACGGTTTCCGGGCACTCACCACAGAGCAAAGCGGCTTTTTCGTTCCGGGAGATGGTAAAGCAATGGTACTTGCGCGTGGAGAAAACAGTCCGCTAATTGTAGCCGCACAGCAACGGGGCAAACTGATTTTGGCGCGGCCGCAGGTGCGAATGAAGGCTATTGAAGCAAAGAACGGCGGCTTGATTACTTTACCCGGCGGCGGAAGCCGGCGGATGGAGACTTACTTCGGATCTGGGTATTTGGGGCAGTCTGGAAGAGCAGTTTGGGTTCGGGAGTAAAGAATCCATTTTATAGTGGATGGGATTAGCAGCTTTTGAAATGATTTAGTGGACTTTTCACGAAACGTAGTAATTTTAGTGTTGAGACCACCATAACACGTTCCTTCCCTACACCGCTTAGCAATGCTAGGCCTCACAGTAGCAGCTCTTTGTTCAACTCCCCCCTGAAAACGACCAAGGCAATGAAAAATATACTTACTCCACTTCTCTTTTTATCAGCAAGTGTATTATTTGCGCAGTTTCAAGGACCGGTTCCAGCAATCACCAATGGGTATGGTGCCAACGGAAGTTTTACAGTTGCCCATATTGACATTAGAAACGACAACAATAGCTTTTTAAAACCCATCAGCCTCTTCTATCCAGAGGGAACGACCGAACCCGTACCAACGATTTTCTATTCTCACGGCTTTTTATCGTCAGATACTACGTTTCACATCGAGACCTTACGTCACATTGCATCGAAAGGATACGCTGTTGTTTTTGTACCCTATAGAGCTGCGGGCGTTACGATAGCCGAAAGGTACATTACCCTTTTTGACGGATTCGTAAAGGCTGCGCGAACAAACCCTTCCATAATCGATACCACCCAAGTTGGCTTTTACGGTCAATCGTTTGGCGGAGGAGCTACACCCAGAATTGCTTATAGAGCTTTTACAGAAAACAACTGGGGAACTAATGGAAAATTCATGTTTTGTTCGGCTCCCTGGTATTCTTTCGAATTAGGAAGCAACGACCTTCCTAATTTCCCTACAGACTGCAACATGCTAACGGTTCTTTATAACGATGATTTCACCAACGACCATAGATTGGGTATGGACGTCTTTCGCAATATTGCCATTAACGATAGTATTAAAGATTGCCTAATAGTTTATTCAGACACCATTGGAGAATACACCTATGAAGCAGATCATACACTTCCTCCCCAGTATACTGGCTCTGGTGAATTTGATGCCTTAGATTATTATGTAACTTTTAGGCTCATCGACGCTCTGGCTGATTACTCTTTTACCGGTAACCCAGCAGCAAAAGAAGTTGCTCTGGGGAATGGAAGTATAGCCCAATTAGATATGGGAGGCCAATTGACCAACCTCACCCAAAGCGACAGTCCTACACCAGCATACCCCGAATCTATATATACCAATCCGTGTGGCGACCAACAAAACGAAAGACAGGCATTTTGCCCCGCCATAACAACGATAAACGATGAGCGTTCCGAAGCGGTGTCTTTCTCCATATACCCTAATCCATCTAATTGGCAAATTACCCTAGGCATCCCACCTTCAGTGGAAGGTTTTAAAATAGTGATCAGCTCGATGGATGGAAAAATCATTTTAGCAACAGCGAATACGAGAGTACTTAACATCGGCCAACTTAACAGTGGGATGTATCTGGTTTATTTGCATACTGACCGTAATAAGGCAAGCAGTCGATTACTGATCAAGAATTAACTCAGTTTTAATTCTGAAAGCTATAAAACAGTTGGCGCTTTAGCCCTTCTGTTATTTCGTACTATCCTTAATAAATTGGGCTGGTATACAGATTGTCATTGTCTCTATTTACACTTCCCACACTCAAGCTGCCCCTTTACCCATTGGTTCACGGGGTTAGCAAAGTTGGACTGGCGAACAAGAGGATCAGGCAGCAACTTTGCCCTGAACCCAAAACCACGTTCACCATGAAAATCCCTTCTACCTTTGCCTGGCTTGGCGGAGCGGTCCTTACGGCCACCCTCATTGTATTTGGCTTTTCGAGCTTATTCTCTTCAGCAAACGATGCCATCCCCCCGGCTCCTTTAAACCCAATCTCTGCACCTGCGCCCGCGCCACCAACTTCAGTTACTGAAACTAGCAACAATCGAATCCAAATAGCCTTCTTACTGGACACCTCGAGCTCCATGGACGGGCTAATTGACCAGGCAAAAGCCCGTCTTTGGAACATCCTTAACGAGATCCTGAAAGCCGAAAAAAACGGCACTACGCCCGATATTGAGGTAGCACTCTATGAATACGGCAACAGCAGTCTGCTGCCTCAAAAAGGCTACATCCAGCAAGTGACCGGCCTGACGACGGACGTTGATCTGCTGAGCGCAAAACTATTCGGCCTCTCCACCGGCGGCGGGGATGAATATTGCGGACAGGTTATCCAAACCAGCACCAAAGAACTGCAGTGGGACGACAGCGACAACACCATAAAGCTGATCTATATTGCCGGAAACGAAACCTTCCACCAGGGAGACGTAAAGGCAGGTGACGCACTAGCGAAAGCCCGCACAAAGGGTATTTCGGTCAACACGATTTTCTGTGGAAACCCTAACTCAGAAGTCGGTCGCACCTGGAAAAACTCCTTAAGCTCAAGAGACGGTGATTTCTTCTTCATCAACCAGGACGAACGCGTAGTTTATATCCCATCTCCCCACGACGACCGGATCGAATTGCTCAATCGGCAATTGAACAGCACCTATATCCCCGTAGGCAGTCAGGGTGCAGCTTTACAAGCCAATCAGGTTGCCCAAGACAATAACGCAGCCAGCTACAGTAAAGCCAACCTGAGCAGTCGAGCAAAATTCAAAGCCAGCAAAAATTACAAAAACACCAGCTGGGACCTTGTGGATGCCAACGACGCTGACCCCAAGCGTATCCTGAAAGAAAAAGAAAGTTTGCCCGACAGCCTCCGTTCCCTCACCGACGCAGAGCTCACCGGCAAAATCAAAATGCTAAAAGGAAAGCGGGAAAGTCTTCAGCAAGAGATTCTTGACCTGACCAAAAAACGTGACCAGTTCGTTGCCGAAGCCCGCAAAACCGCAGCAGGAAACAAGAAAAACACCCTCAGCGATAAGATCAACCTTAGCGTGCGCAAGCGGCTAGTGGAGAAAAATTATACTATTAAGCAGTAGGTTGCAGGTTTCAAGTTGCAGGTTGCAAGTTGCAGGTTTCAAGTTGCAGGTTGCAGGTTGCAGATTCGACGGCACAACCTGCAACCTGCAACCTCTACCTAAAGCCCAGGTTGTTGGTATAAATACCATCCTGGAGGCTGTCCAGGCTACCGGGATCAAACTGAATACCTTCTTTAAGCGAAGAGGTATTTCCCGTAATCAGCCCCAGGCCTCCAAGTAGGTTGGAATAGCGCGGGAGAGATTGCGAGCTGGTAATACCAGCATTAGCATTCTCGAGGTTGCGGCGGTCGAGTACTTCCTGGCCAGCAGCAGAAATTCGAACGTCAAAGAATTGGAAGCGGCGGGTTACGTCATCGTCTTCCTCCAATGCACTACCAATGAACTGGTAAAACAGCTCATTCTGAATGCTGTAGGTAACCCGGGTATCAGAGCTTTGCTCAGGGCCGGGGACAAAACCAGAAATCACTGGCCATTCGAGTTGAATGGTACGGTTACGGTCCGGGTTGCTAGGGTAAAGCTCACGGATGGTAAAGAAAATGGTGACGTCGTAAATCGCAGCCCCTTCTTCTTTAGACCAAACTAAGGTAAGCGGGCGGCGGTAATCATCTACTCTAACGACTTCCGTCGGGCGGCTAATTTCCATTTCAGAAATCAAACTCGTTTCAGCTACAGCATCCGGCTCGCCGGGGCGCTGGATAGTAAGGCGAATCCTGTTACCACCACGAAGAAGCAGCTCTTGATTTGTCAGGGTGTAGGCAACGTTAGGAGACTGAGCAAAAATGCCGTCGGCCCGGTTGCGGCCAAAATCTCGGGCATCCACCCGTTCCATCTCCCGGCTTTCGCCACGGGTAATATTCTCCAGGATGACCGTTGCGTCTTCGGCACCATAGTAGATAGAATCTGCGATTCCAGCGATTGCTTCTGCATCTCCTCCTGATTCGAGGAAAGCTTTTTCAACCCGGACGAAGTGGCGACTATCATCAGGGTTAAGAAAAGCGTAGGCGACAGGAACATCCTGGTATTCACCTTCAAGGGAAAAATCATCGCGGCACCCAGCAAGGGCCAGGGCGGAAAGTACAATGATAAAAAAGCGTAGTTGCATTCGGAGAGGCTTATAAATTATAGGACAAAGATACACGCATGAAATTGGTAGAACGAGCTATTCGTCTTCCGGATTTACCCTCTATTGATTGTTTGGTCCGTTGGGCGGCAGCATTTAGGTCAACGACGCCCATATTTCCAGTAGGCGCGCCTCTTCATTCTCCCAAACAAGCTCTTCGGCCGGGCGAGCGGTAGCCGCTTTGAGTTTTGCGTAAGCCTCCGGGTATTGAACAAGGCGATCGATAATAGCTGCTAAGCGCGTAGGATCTAAACGATCAATTAGGGCGTAGCAGCCGTATTCATCTTGCAACGCACAGTATTCAGGGAAAGCCATTTGTACGGAAGGCAGCCCAGCCTGTACGTAATCAAAGGCCTTATTGGCCAGGCTGTAGTAATAACTTGGGCTGATGGCATCCAGAAGGTTCAGGCCCAGCCAGGCTTTCTGGGTCAGTGCCGGGAGCTCCGCCGGGGGACGAAAGCCTGCAAACCAGACACGGTCCGTGATGCCGAAGTCTTCCGAGCATTTCTTCAGCTTTTCCATTTCCGGTCCGTCACCAATCAACCATAGTTCACAATCTGGCAGGTCGGTCAACGCGGCCAAGGCCGTAGTTAGTCCACGACCGGGGTTTAGCATACCTTGGTAGATTAGTGGGTAGCGGGGGGGAGGGATTCTCGATTCTCGATTCTCGATTCTTGATTCTTGATTCTCGATTTGGCTACCGCTTTTTGGAAGCAGGAGAGATTCTCGATGCTCGATTCTTGATTCT
>CAYPIM010000068.1:22737-27433 GCA_964410795.1 uncultured Lewinella sp.
CTCGATTTGGCTACCGCTTTTTGGAGGTGGGGGAGATTCTGGACTAGCATCTCCGTTGTCTGAGGACGTTGAAAGCTCCCGTCGTAGCGGAAGGTTCCGGACCGTTCCGAAAGGAACTCCGTACTCTTCTTCCAGCTGTTTGGCCAGCATGGGCGCTACGGTGTAGCGCGCGTCGGACTTCGGGACCAGGGCTTTGGCAAGGCCCCGCCAGAGGCCACGGATTAAGGGGCGGTTCACGACTTCGGGGGTTTCGCTGAACCACTCGTGAGCATCAAAGACCAGTTTGTGGTGGCTGGAAGCCGTCAGCTGTACCCCGGCAAGCAGGGTGTCCAGGTCAACCGCGCACACGGCGTCGTACTGCCAGGAGCGTAGTTCACGAACGAGGCGATAATTGTACTCCGCGTAAAACATTTTTCCTTTGTGGTACCGGCAGCGAATGCGGTGCTGGCGGTAGGTCTTGTCTGGTAGGTCCTTACTTGTCGGCAGCAGGCGACCTACCAGGGTCACTTCGTGCCCCGCCCGAACGAGGGAGCTACAGATGCGATCCATCCGCTGGTCTTGCGCCAGATCGTTCGTTACCAGGCAGATGATGATCATGGCAACCGTAGGTTACGGCCATCTTGTACAATCAAGCCTTCGTTAATGAGGTGCTGTATTACTTCGGCCGTGCTCTTTTGCCGAACCGCGCCGTAGGTCTGGCTGGCGTCTTCCAGTGTAAGGTCCTCCCCTTCTTTTAGGCGGGTGAGGATGTCTCCGTATAGCTTCTTGGGGGTTAGCGGAGGGTTACCGGAGGTATTTCGCTTGCGGCAATTATCGCAGATACCACAGTCAATAAGGGCGGGCTCTCCGAAGTACTTCAACAAAATTCTGGACCGGCAGAAAGCCCCAGAGTGTTCAGCGTAATTGATCATGGTCTCGATCCGTTCAAAAGCCCGCTCCCGCAGGAAGCGGTATTGCTTTTCGTTAATACGCAGGTGATCAGGGTCGATGCGAGGCTGAAGAAAAACGATTTGGGGTAAGTCCTTTTGGGGGAAGTAATCAATAATGCCTTCCCCGGCGAGCTTTCGGAAAGTCCGATGGAGGGTTTCCAGCTCCATACCGAGGAAGTTAGCGAGTTCTCCTTCTTCTACCTTCACCGGATTTAGGAATGCCCCCTGACTTGTTCGCAGGATCGTCTTGATCAACTTGTCCATCGCCCGATGCTTGATCTGGTAGGTGTAGAGTTGCTCTTTGGTAGCGATGAACTGCAGGCGGGCCGGTTGGTGCACTGCTTCGGTGAGCAGGATCAGCCCCGCCCGTTCGAGGGCCTTCATCCCGCTGTACGCTTCGCGCACATCGAAACCGAAGGTATTAGAGAAAACGACCAGGTCAAAGTCGTAGCTCTCCCCTTCTCCCCCACCAATAGCAAGTTGGAGGTAGCTGCCTAAGGCACGGTAGGCGCGCTTTACCTCGCTGATCTCCGGGTAAGAAAGTGCCCAATGCTTGCGCAGTCGGGTACCGTCGGAGGGATGATAGAGCATGATACCGAAGCTCATCTTTCCGTCGCGGCCGCCCCTGCCTGCTTCCTGGAAGTAGGCCTCCGGGCTGTCCGGCGGGCCGTAATGAATAACGCTGCGAACGTCCGGCTTGTCGATGCCCATGCCGAAGGCATTGGTGGCGACAATAACGCGGAGCTCGCCCTTGATCCAGGCTTCCTGGCGACGGTCTTTTTCTTTGGGCTCCAGCCCGGCATGGTAGCTGGCCGCAGCAATGCCCCTACGCTGAAGATTCAGGGCAATTTTGCGGGTTAGCCCCCGACTACGAACGTAGACAATGCTCGTGCCCGGAACGCCCTTCAGTACTTCCAGAATCTGCTTGTCTTTGCTTTCGGGCGAGCGGACTACGTAGCCCAGGTTATCGCGGCCAAAACTCTGTTGCAGCACGAAGCTTCTCGCTTTGAATTCCAGGCTTTTTTGGATGTCTTCCACCACTTCCGGAGTGGCCGTTGCCGTAACGGCAATAACGGGCACCTCGGGATGCAACTCCCGCAGCTCCGCAATGCGGAGGTAGGGCGGTCGGAAGTCGTAACCCCACTGGCTGATGCAGTGGGCTTCGTCTACTGCAATCAGTGCGAGGTTCATCTTTGCGATGCGGACACGGGCCAGGTCGGTGAGCAGGCGCTCGGGGCTCATGTAGAGCAGTTTGGTGTTGCCGTAGACGGCGTTGTCGAAGATGCGATCGATGTCTTGCCGGCGCATTCCGCTGTAAACGGCGTCGGCCACTACGCCCCGGTCCTTCAGCTGCCGAACCTGGTCTTTCATCAGTGCGATGAGCGGAGAAACAACGATGGTGACCCCTTCTTTTGCCAATGCCGGCACCTGAAAACAGATGGATTTCCCGCCACCGGTAGGAAGCAAGGCCAGGGTGTCCTTCCCTTCCATCACTGCGTCGATGATATCCGCCTGACCGGGGCGAAAATTGTCGTAGTTCCAATATTTTTTCAGGACTTCCTGGGGAGACAAAGAATGACGGTTTGGATTGAGGGTGCAAGGTACGGTATTGGAGCGAGCTGCCTCCGGCAGCGAGACTGGTACGAGTTGCCTCCGGCAAAGAGGTATTCGCTACCGGAGGTAGCTCACTCCAGTCTCGCTGCCGGAGGCTGCTCGCTCCAAGGTGCCATAAAACCATTATTCTTTCCCCAACATCTCTCCGTACCCAACGATGTGTTTGTAGCCTTCCTCCCGGACTTTTACTTCCAAGCCGGAGGCTTGCGCAATCTCCACCATTTTAGCAGCTTCCATACTACCACTCTTCAGCAGAGCACGGCTCAGGGTTTTCAGCAAAGGCATATGGTTTACGAGCAATTCCTTGGTCTCCGCGACCATGCGCACCATGAGTTTCTCGATCTTGGAATCGGTAATCGAGTGTTTCATTTCTGCCGAGGGCAAATCGAGGTTCCAAACGGACTGGAACTCGTCGTCGAAACCATAACGACGGATAAATTCAACGGCCAACTTGGTGGCTTCTTCGCGGTCGTTCCGGCGGCCAACACTGGCGTTGTCTTTGCCAAAAACGAGCTCTTCGGCGATGCCACCAGCCAGGTAGATGCGAATTTTGTCTAACATCGCCCCTTTCGTGACGTGGATCTGGTGCGGGAAGGTGAAACCTCCCGCGTAGCTGCTCGCCACCTTGCTTTTCAGCTGCAAGGGCGCCATGCCGGTCAGGGCCATGTATACCACCGCGTGCCCACATTCGTGCACCGAGATATTGGCCACCGTATCGTGAAGGTTGGACTGACGAATTTTATCGATCCGCCCCACGTAGGGTACCTCGATTTTCCGGTCTTTGAATTCCGCAGAAATCACCTGTCTTTCGGCATCATAATCTACCGTAATGTGTCCGGAAGATTCCATGATCGCTTCGTACATGAACTTGCTCAGGTTCGCTTCCAGGATATCTACAATGGAGCTGAAAACCGGGCGAACCCCCTGTACCGGAAATACGCCATTCCGGTAGATCAGCTTGTTTACCGCTTCGCCAACCTCCAGGGTAATGCCTACTTTTTCTTTCATCCCCTGCCCGATTCGTTTGATCTCTTTCTCGATGAGGCGTTCAAAGTCAATTCGCCGCAAGGAGTTGTAAATCAGGTGAATATTGCCAAATCGGGCTACTTGTTCGGGGCGAAATTTATGGGCCAGCGCGTTCTTGATGTCTACCATCGTAATCTTCTTAGTGAAGGCGTGGTAGATATCGGCGTCGATGTCGGCTTCACTCGTCTGGTGGGCCATTTCGAAGGCCTCGTCGAGGTTCCCAGAAATGATGATTAGGGTTTTAGAGTGGTCTACCGGCTCGTAGATATTCTTGCTCTCTTTGGCGGCCAGAATCATCGCGATCATCTGTTCCTCGTCGAGGTCTACCAGTTCGGAAATCTCCATATCCAGGCCGAGGTTAGACTTCAGAGAGATGGCATCCCAGCTGCTCAGGCCGTTGCTTTCGCTTACTTCCTCGCCCTTTTCGCGGGCGCGGGCGTTGCTCTTTTTCTTGCTGAAAAAGTCGAACAGAAAAGTATCGAAGTCTTCTTTGGATTTGCGGCTCAGGCGACCGTCGCTGAGCAATTCCCAGAAGTCGGTATACTTGGTTTGTTGCAGTGGGTTGCCGTCGGGATCGAGGGTATTGAAACGCTGTATTTCGTCAAACAATACAATGGCCGGCTTCTCGTCGTGCAAACCGTTTTGGCTCAGGATCTGGGTCACGGTACTGACCCAGCCGGATTTTTCGCTGTTGCTCAACTCCACTTCCGTGAAACGGTCTTGAAACTCCAGAAACTTTACCATTTTGCGTACCAGGTCGGTCTTGCCGACGCCGGTCATGCCCCACAGGTTGATGATGACCGGGCGGGTCAGGACGTCGGGCATCAGGTACCAGACCTGGAGGTAGTCAAGCACGTCATCGATGATGGCATCAATGCCGATAAACTCCTGTTTCAGGAATTTCCCACAGGCTTCGAGTTTTGCTTTCTTGGCTTTTATTTCTGCTTTATCGATGGCAATCATATACTTCTTTTGGCTACGCTGCTGTCTGAGGCGATGGGGCGCGTACGCAGGTGCAGGGCGATGGGTTTTTAGGAGCGAGGTCGGAGGGCTAAACGCTTTTGGTCTTCTGGTAGTTGCGCCAGACGAGCAGATGCTTCCTCAACATAGGCTACGGTTCTTTTGCA
>CAYPIM010000069.1:0-18599 GCA_964410795.1 uncultured Lewinella sp.
ATTCCTAATGCGGTAAAGCTTCATCAGCTTAGTATCAACAGGTCTTTAAAAAAGAAGATTGTAAATCGGAAATTTGAATATGACCGACTTTCTAAAGCCGATAAAAAGCGAGTGCGAGAAGCGTATCATTCCGTAAATCCATTCGTGTTGTCTGTTGCGGAAATGGAAGCCATGATTGATCGTATTAGCAATGGAAATTAGTGTGTACATAGAGAGCTGTACAGATTTCGCTAGGTAGTATGAGGGGTTGCTCTGGCATTTTGTAGCTATTTACCCTGGCCGAAGCAGCCTCCGGCAGCGAACGGTCGACGCGCTTTCCAAGCGCGGATGAATTGACAAGGTTGCGTCTCTAACTTAAAGGGGTTGATTTAGTGCGCTGCCAAGTCAATCTTGAACAGTTTCTGTTTGCCTGCTGGTTAATGATGCCTTCTCGCATTCGGAGAGCTCCTCGGCCAAGCGCGCCGGCACACCAAGCTATCGCAAAACCTTCGAAGACAAACTCTGCGCACAAAACACTACTTTCGCCCTACCGCACCACCACGTTTTTCAGCGGTAAACGATTAACGGATCAACAAACCAAAGAACCGATCATGCGCATTCAGGTAAATTCAGAAATAGCCCCTCTCCGTCGCGTACTCATTCACCGTCCGGATGCCGGTACGGCATCGATCACCCCCCAGCGTGCTGAGGAGATGCTTTTTGACGACATTGTGTACCTGCCGCAGATGCAGCGAGAGCATGATACCTTCTCCGAGTTGCTGCGTCGTTTTATCGGTAAGGACGGGGTGATTGAAGTAGCCCAACTACTCGCCGAAACCATCGCAGCCAGCAAGGAGGCTACCCGCGAGAGCCTGGAAATGATCGTGAACTGGGAAGAACTGCCCGGCAGCTACGTCGATAAGCTAATCGCCCTTTCTCCTGCAGAATTAGCCGACGTGCTGATCACCGGAGACTTCAAGCAAGACGATCGCCGCCTCTTCGATCCCATCCCGAACTTCATCTTTACCCGAGACATTGCCGTCACGATCAATGATCATCTGCTGATCACCAAAGCGGCAAAAACAGCTCGCAGCCGGGAGAATTTTATCATTCGTCTGGTCGTCTTCGCTCATCCGATGTTCCAGGAGATGCAAAAGCAAAAGCGCGTCATTAACCTGAACAACGTTGACCTTTTCCCGCCCAGCCCACTTGCCGAAAAAATGAGCATTGAGGGAGGAGACGTAATGCTGCTCAACGAAGACTACCTCCTCATCGGAGAATCTGAACGCTCAAGTAGCTTTTCACTTCGGGCCTTGGCGGATGCTTTATTTGAGCGTGGCGTAGTGAAAAACGTTGTCCGCGTAAGTGTGCCGGCTGAGCGGAGCTTCATGCACCTCGATACAATTTTTACCCAAATTGATGAGCACGACTACGTCTGCTTCGCCCCCATTATCTGTGAAGGTGGCCGCCCCTCCGGCGTCGAGGTTTGGCGCGCGGATGGCACGTCGGCCTCCTACTCTTGCCTGAAGGAATGCATCCTCGCTGAAATTGACCCAACTGCCCGCTTTATCCCCTCCGGCGGCGGCCAGAGCCCTTACCAGGAGCGTGAACAATGGACGGACGGTTGCAACCTCGTGGCCCTACGCCCTGGTGTCGCCGTCACTTATGACCGCAACCCCGTCACCGCCCGAACCATGGAAAAGGCCGGCTATACCATTGTCGGAGCGCTGGAGCTCATCAATGATATTGACAACGAAGGGCTGAACCCAGACAAGGTGCGCAAAACAATCATTACCCTCCCTAGCGGAGAGCTGAGCCGCGGTAGGGGAGGCTCGCACTGTATGACCTGCCCGATTGAGCGCGGGTGAAGGTTATAGCTGCTACAACGACTTCATGTATTCGATCAACGCCCAGCGGTCGTCCTCCGAAAGTTGAGTGCCGTAAAGATGCCCCTTGTTGGAGTTGCCCGGCCTGATGTTGCCTTCCTGGTTAAAGACACGGAATTCATTCTTGCCCCGATTAGTCACAAAACCTACTCTTTGGGTGTCAAATGCTTGAGTTCCCACCCAAAATCTTGGCATGCGTTCATCTTCCGGCATCAGAAGCTCCCATAAGTTAGGAACAGAACCGTTATGTAGGTAGGGAGAGGTTGCCCAAATACCGTTAAGCGGGCGTGCTTTGTACTTCAGGCCTTCCACGTTTTTTTCGCTATTTTTATACCGCTTCATCTTGTGCTGGGCCGCTTTCCATTCCAGAATTTCGTCCCGGCTTGCTAAGTGAGCGTCTAATGATTCCTGCCAGTTCTTATCTGGTTTATAGTGTTCGGAAACTATTACCCCTTTTGTAACTCTCCCGATATGCTTTTTCACTATTCCGGCTACGCCGTTGACGGGGATGTTGATTGATTGGGTACTGTCCTGAAAGCGCTCTCCGAAAAGGACTTCGGCTCGTTGTCCTTTGAGGATGCCAGTGGCCGAACGGTGATGATCGGCCGCCCAGGCTGCCATGGGGTCGGTGCCTACTTCGGAAACCAGCACCATCCTGGCGGTGTAATTTTTAAATTGCTTTTCGGCGGGTACTACTTCGTGACAGGAGGCACAATTTTCTTGATACAATACCTTTCCTTTCGCCATTAGCTCTTCCTCCAATGCGGGCATACCGGCATTAGGGTCGGTCCACTGCGGAGCGGATAATTTACTGACCAGCCCTTCCAATTCTCCGAGCCCTTCGAAGTCTACCGTAGAGGAATACTCGATCTTACCGTTGTCGCCCTGCTCGATCTTAAGGCCACCGAAGACACCCACAACCTGACCAATGTTCCGGACCATTGGGCCAACCAGGCGGGGCGTATTGGGGGCGCTACCGTTCCACTGAACGACATCGGACTGGTGCGTTCCCCACAGAAACGGATAGGATACCGGAGCAATGGCGGGATTGCGATTTTTGGGCATGTCAAGGGCCTGGGCGGAACCGGCATTCTCGATGTTGGTGAATGCATCCAGCCGGCCCCAGCTGGTGAAATCACTGCTGTAATGATCAGGCAAGCTATTGATTTTTTGGCGGAGGGCCAGTTTGTCCTTGAGGGCGATTAGATCGATTTTCAAGTCTTCAGCTAGCGTAACGGAATAATTAGAACCTAGCACTCGTCTAGCGAATCGGGAGTATTTCTCATCGTCGTTTGCCGTCTGGTCGAGTGCTTCTACGGTACGTTCAAAAAATAAAACGAAATTAGCCAGGGTGGGGGCACCGTCGATCAGGAGTTTTTTCCCCTTAACATTAATCAGGTTGGTATGGCATGCGGCACACGTTAAACCAACGAAAGCTTCTTTTTGCGTTGTAGCACGAGACATTGCAAAACCGATTGGTAAACCAGAGGGGTTGAACTTTGACGTTTTAGTGGGAATGTAACCAAGCATCCGCATGTGACGGGAATTCCGAAAAAACGCGTCACTATTTGGTTGTTCCAGCCAAGTGAACCAATTGTATGGCATGATTTGCGCGCCTTGCGACATGAACCAAAAGGCGTCACGCTCCTCGTCAGACCAGCCCTGCTCTAGGGATACCCGTTCGCGAACTTCACCGCTTTGCTGAATGTAGTTTACGCTTTCTGGGATGCGGTCTATATTAGGTATGGTAGGCTCCACGGGCTCATCTACTGTTGTTGAATCCCCCATTTCGGAGGGGCCATCGGTGGGTGGTTTGGGTAGCGGGTTCCTCCATGATTTGCTGGAGCGCATCACAGGCCATAAACAGGCACAGTATTCCGAAAACGATGAGTAGCTTTTTCATAGTATGGGTAGTTCCGTAGTGTAATGTGTAGGCCGAGGGAACGCGAACAAAATAAGACGGTCAGAAAATCACGTTTTATTTCATACGCGTTCCTAAAAATAAAACGCTCAAGAAGAATAGGCCACATCGAAAACGTAAAACAGGTATAAATACCTACGGTCTCCACCGATCAGAACTCCCGTACTTTCTGATTCTTGACGAAGTAATTCATCTCTGGCACATTAGTGACCTCCATCTTAGTGCCGTCCCATTCCAAGCGGGTCCGACCAGGAACTTTGTAAGCCTCCTTATCCTTTCCCATAGGGTCCGGGAAGCGGTAGGTGTAGCCGCGCACGGCGAGATTGCCCATAAGTACGGTTTCGGTGAGCGGACCAGCCTTGCCGAAGTGGCTGCTGGGCTGGTAGTTGTTCTTGATGCCGTTGATCCAGTCCATCGCATGGCTGGTGGTAACGCGGGGTAAGGTTTCGGGGACGTTGATGTAGTCCATGTTCTTCGTCGGGACAAGGCGTGGGTTGGCGCCGTAAACATCAGCAATCAGGGTGCCCCGGGTACCTTCCATGATGATGCCGTTGCCGTTGCCGTCGCCGAGCTTTTCGTCGGCAAGCATTCCTTCCGGGCGGCGGGGAAGAATGCCGCCGTCGGTCCAGATCAGCTCTACGGGCGGCTTCTCTCCGCGGGCGGGGAAGCTTACGTGGATTTTACTGGAGGGCGGGCAGCTTTCTGGTTTATAGTCCGGACTCCAATTGCGGCTGAACACCTGGCCTACGCTGGCTTCTGCGGAAGTGGGGTAGCCGAGTTCCAGAATGTAGAAGGGCGTATCGATGATGTGGCAGCCCATGTCACCGAGGGCACCGGTTCCGAAATCCCAATAGCCGCGCCAGGCGAAAGGATGGTAGGCTTCGTGGTGAGGCCGGTCGGCGGCCGGGCCGAGCCAGAGGTTCCAGTCGAAATGCTTGGGGACGGGGGTCGAGCCACTGGGGGCACCGCCACCCTGGGGCCAAACGGGACGGTTGGTGAAAGCATGGACAGTGTGGACGTCGCCAAGCAGGCCTGCTTCATAAATTTCCTGTGTTTTGCGGATCCCTTCGCCGCTCGCACCCTGGTTGCCCATTTGGGTGATGAGGTTCGGGTTAGCTTTGGCCGCTTCGCTCAACGCCCGGACTTCTTCAATGGAATGGGCCAGGGGCTTTTCGATGTAAACGTGCTTACCGAGGGCCATACAGGCCAGGCCGGTGATGGCGTGGGTGTGGTCTGGGGTGGAGATGATGACGGCGTCGATATCGTCCGCGTGTGCGTCGAGCATCTTGCGGTAATCGCGGAAGAAAGGTGCTTTGGGGTTTTCCTTGCGGGCGTCGGCGGCCATCTTGTCGTCTACATCGCAAAGAGCGACGATGTTTTGGCTCTGTACGTCACGGATGCCGCCACGACCTTTGCCGCCGGAGCCGATGGCCGCTACGTTCACCAGGTCGCTGGGAGCCGTATAGCCGGGGCCACCAAGAACGTGGCGCGGTACGATCATGAAGCCGGCAGCAGCTGTGGAAGCAGTTTTTAGGAATTTACGGCGGGTGGAAGTTGGTTTTTGCATGATTTTGACTTTTCGAGACGGTCAAGATAGCGAAAAGTTGAGAAGATCGGCCATTCGCTTAGCCTTCAAGTCAGTTAAGCAAGGCCAGGCGGGCACTTTGATTTTGGGCGCGGAACGCAGGTGCAATGGCAGGTTTTAAGTGCATGGTTAGCAACAATACAAAGTCTGGAAACCTTATCTTAACGATAAAACGCTAATTCGTTATGGAACGAGCAAAGCACGATTACATCGCTATCACCGACTATCTCACCATTGAGCGTGAAGATGATGTTCGGTATGAATTTCACGATGGTGCGCTTTTCGCTATGGCGGGAGGGACGCTGGCGCACTCTATCATATGTAACAATGTTGCTGGAGAAATAAGGGACTTGACCCGGAAATCGGGTACTTGCATCTCTTTCAATTCCGAAGTGAAAATTGAAGTGAAGCCGAACGGGAAATACGTCTATCCTGATGCGGGATTAGCCTGCCCCAAACTGATCGAGTCCAAAAACATCACCGGTGCCATTACGAATCCACGCCTAATCTTGGAGGTTACAAGCGAAGATAGCGAAGGCTACGATCGTGGAAATAAACTGAAGTATTACTTCAGCCTGCCCTCGGTGTTGGAATACCTGATCGTAGCACAAGACAAAGCCGAAGTGACTGTCTGGCGGCGGCGAGGAGACTTGTTTAAGCTGGATACCTACGCCGGTCTTGATGTCAAAATTCCTTTAGAGAGCCTGGAAGGAGAACTCTCCTTACGGGACATTTACGAAAACGTAGCGTTGCCTAAGCCTGACGTCAATGATTAGTGTATTGTGGTGCCAACGGTTTAAAACGCAGTGCTTATGCTTTAAGCCTTTCTCATAATACTTCCCTTGCACCTGCGTGCAGCGCCCCAATAAAATTGCTTCAAAAAACAGCTACGGCGAGTATTGCGGCCAGCGACATTGCAAATGTAAACAGGATGAAATAGCTCCAACTTAATAAAATCGCTTTGGCCAGCGTCTTCAACCAACCCTGCTTGTATACGCGTTTGAGCGCAAACAGGACATAGAGGCAAGTGATCAGTATGCTAAAAAGTAAGATCAATTCAGGGCCATGAAATATTAAAACGAGTGCGGTTAAAGTAAATACAATGAAGACAAAAGCATGGGTGTGGAGCGAAAAAATAAAGTGCTCTACATAACGCCGTTTGCGGCGAATGTGCAGTAGCTTGAGTACACCGGCTATCAATGGTATAAGTATAAGGAAGCCCCAAATGGCTTGGCTTATCATGGTTACTATGGCCGTAGAGTCTAATTGGTTAGCCCGTACTACCTGTTTGAACTGGTACCGATTGATAGCGCCATTGATGTTGACTTTATTGGAAAGTGAATCCAGGGAGAGTGTTTGTATGTCGTCCCGTGATAGGTAAACCTGCCTGTTTTTAAAGCTCAATCCGCCCTGGTGCTCCATGAATCCAATGTTGATGGAGTAGGGCTTCGGGACGGTAGCATGGCCGAGCAGATTAAGCAGACTGTCGGCAGCCAGGATGACGGAGGAGTCCGCAGCGAATGATGCTTTGATGCTGTCTGCTCCTACACGCAGCTTTTCTCCAAATCGGTGTTGGTAAGCCAGTGCTTGATAGCTCTTCAGGTCATTGTCTACTTTGTCACCAATCTCCTGTGCGATGAAAAAACTGTATGCGGCCACCATAATTACCCCACTAAAGAAAAACAACCGCAAGGGGTGGAAATAGGGCTTTTGCTTTCCCGCCAGGAAATAGTTGGTCAACCGACCTGGAACAAGCAGGGCTACCAGGGTGCGAAATAGCCGATTATCAAGGCTGAATACGGCTTCAAAGAAGTGGCTCATCAGTTGCCAGAAGCTCGGAGGTCCATCGTAGGCTTTTTGGCCGCAGGTAGGGCACCACTTGTCCGCTGTGTGCATATCTCCATGGCAGTTTGCGCAGGAAGTCGATGGTGAAGGTGAGGGAGAAACTTGATCCATTATGAGGGTGAAGTTAGGGTAAAGCAAGAAGCTACGCACTCGCTTAAGACAGACGAAGTTGATTTTCCGACCAGTAACGAACTTTAGCCCCCACCAAGCCTTATTTATAACAATGGACGCAAGCACGAAAATTAACATCCCAGAATCCGCCAACGAGCGCATTGTAATCGTTGGAGGAGGCTTTGGTGGCCTGCAAATGGCCCGGAAACTGAGTCGCGACAACTACCAGGTCGTCCTGATCGATAAAAACAATTATCACCAGTTTCAGCCGCTCTTTTATCAGGTAGCGATGGCGGGCCTGGAGCCTAGTAGCATTGTTTTCCCTTTCCGGAAACTCTTTCAGGGTAAAAAGAATATTTACATCCGCGTAACGGAAGTCACTAGTGTAGCGCCTTCTGAGAAGAAGATTTACACCCCGCTGGGGTTTTGTAACTACGATCACTTGATCATCGCCACCGGGGCAGATACCAACTACTTCGGCAATGAGCGAATCGCAGAACACGCCTTGCCGATGAAGTCCGTCGCCGAGGCACTTTACCTACGCAATAATATCCTTGACGATTACGAGGATGCCCTGACTACGCCCGACTATGATCCGCGCCAGGAACTGGTTGATATTGTCATCGTAGGCGGAGGCCCGACGGGGGTAGAACTTGCTGGCTCACTCGCCGAAATGAAAAAGCACGTACTACCTAAGGATTACCCGGAACTTGACATCGAGGAGGAAGTCGATATATACCTCGTTCAGTCCGGAGAATGCCTGCTAAAAGGCTTCAGTGAAGACAGTAGTGCAAAGGCCCTGAAATACCTCGAAGAACTTGGCGTTCGGGTCTTGTTAAATAGCCGTGTAACGGACTTTGATGGCCATAAGGTGATGCTGAAAGACGGAAGCTCGATCCCGTCCCAAAAGGTGATCTGGGCGGCAGGAGTTAAAGGAATGCCAGTTGCTGGTTTGCCAGAGTCCGCCATCACTTATGGCAACCGCCTGGAGGTAGATCGTTTCCATCGCGTTAAGGATGCAGAATACATCTACGCCGTCGGCGATGTAGCCTATATGGAAGAGCCCGGATGGGAGAAGGGGCATCCGCAGGTGGCCCAGGTCGCGATCCAGAGCGGGGCCAACCTGGCCCGAAATTTCAAGTATGTAGCTAAAGGAAAAGATCCTGTTCCGTTTGCTTATAATGATAAAGGAAGTATGGCCACCGTTGGCCGGGCCCGCGCCGTAGTCGATATTCCAAAACCCGCGTTTTCTTTCGGCGGATTCTTCGCCTGGATGCTATGGCTTTTGGTGCACCTTTTTGCAATATTAGGTACGAGGAATAAAGTGTTTGTCTTTCTAAATTGGGTAGTCAATTATATTAATTATAATCAGAGCTTGCGCCTGATTATTAAGCCTAAAATTAAATAATATTAATTATATTTTTTCATATTAATTAATATCGTTTATGCGTATGTTTTTGATGATTATTAAATCAGCTTTTCTATTTTTTATTTTGCTGTTTTTATCTGGTTGCGGTAGCGAAGAAATTGCTTCGGAAAGCGGGTGCGTGTTGAATGAAGTTGGTTTAAAAAATGAAGAAGTTTTACATTTCGAGGATCTAAATGGAAGGTTTTTAAATGCTGGTGAGGGGCGAATAAAATACACATTAACGTCAGATTCTTCTTTGTATTATTATAACCTCGGGTGGCATCAGATTATGGATGAAGGTCGCTACGGTCAGGCAGAAGTATCCTATCGAAAATCCCTTGAATTTGATCCTGAATTTCTGATCGGGCAAGCTGTGCTTGGCCGCCTGACGCTTGACGACGAGGAGCGGGCACGGATATACGAAAACGTAGCGCAAAAGCGAGGTTCGTTACCTATTGATGAAGAAGAACTACTCGGTGTTTACCATGATTTTGTCCATTACACCAATCGCAGAGAAGCTGGAGATACCACTGCACGTGCTTTCATTAAAGAAGCCCTGTTAAAGGCGGAGGGCGTATTCCGGAAAATAATTCATAAATACCCAGGAGAGGCATGGATGAAAAGCGAATATGTCGAATTTATTAATAGTGTTCATGGCCCGGAAGTTGCGCTAGACTCTTTGGCTGTTCTTGTTCGCGAACTTCACTCCGATAATCCCTTTTTAATGGGGTTTGAAGCCTCCTTGGAAGCGGAAGTCGGTAATTTCGAAAAAGCGCTAAATATTTCCAGGAAATTAGAAGAAAAAACTATCGATAAAACAGAGCCCAAACCTTGGGCGGTATTCGCGGATGTTTATTTTAAAATGGATTCTCTTACTATAGCAAAAAATTATGCTGACCGTGCCGTTGAACTTGATTTTCGCAACCTGGATGCTTCCCGATTGCAAACAAAAATTAACCAGCGTCTGGCTTTGAATTGACGAGTCCGCAACTTTTCTTTTATTGCGTAGTTACATAGAATAAGATCGCTAGGTTTACGGTTGAACTTTATCCCCACAAAATAATTTTTATGCTGTTTTTTCGCAACTGCCTGCTAGTTGTTGGTCTGCTCTTATGTGGTATTGTGTCAGCCCAGTCTGTCGTTAGTGTTCAGCCGCTTACGGAGTCAATTGTTGTTGTTCATTGATCGGGCCCTCACCTTTTGGCCCTGCTCGAAAGCGGCGGGTTTACGGACCCTGGAAATATCGATTGGCGTGCTGAGGCAGAGGCCGCTCACGCTAAACAGCTAATTACAGGGAGATTACAAAGCTCATTGTGGAAAGGTGATTCCCCTCAGGGGGCATTTCAGGCTCGACGTGTCGATTCATCCTGAAAAAACGACGCTTCATCTAAAACTGGCCCTGCACCTGCGTCCGCGCCCCTAATTTCGTAGTCAAACAAGATTTTAACCCATGACCCCGCACGAAATCAGCCATTTGAGCCGCCGCTTTTATCCCGAATACCGCCCCTTTGCCATGAACCTGACACGCGATGAAGAATCTGCCGCAGACCTGCTTCAGGAGGCAATTTATTTAGTGTTGAAAAACCACGAACGTTTCACCAAAGGCACTAACCTGCAGGCTTGGATAAAGACGATTATTCGAAACACCTTTATTTCGGGTTACCGTAAGCAAAAACGGCGCCAGGAAATTACCGATGAGCACCTTCACCAGGAAGCGTGGATGAATAAAACGACCGATGAAAACCCCGCCGAAAGTGACCTCGGCGCCGAGGAAATTATGGCTCGTGTACAGGAGTTGCCAGAGAACTTCCGTCGCGCTTTTTTACTGCACTACAACGGGATGAAATACAAGGACATCGCCAGCTTGACGAACGTACCCGTAGGAACCGCGAAAAGCAGGGTTTGGACCGCAAGAAACCTGCTCCGCGAGCAGGTGAAAAGATAATACTCTGGCTTTTATATTAAATGAAACATGACTCATGTTTATCGTTCCGACCTAGGGTGATAGGAATGTTTCCAATTCCGAACTCGACAGGCGAACTTTTTTGTTCTATAATTTGACACGTTTTGCCACAAAAGAGGTGTATAATGTTTGAACAAATACACGCTTTCTTGGCAACGACAAAAAAGAATTCGCCTGTCGAGTTTAGGAGCAAAACAATACTCACTATCTTTTCACTACCCGGACAACCTCCTGGTAACCAGCTTCGTCGGTAACCAGTACCTGGTAAATAGCAGCGGGTAATAGGTTCATATCAACCCTGACTCGCCCGTTGTTCATTTGACCTTCTGAGACCTTCCGGCCAGTTGGATCGTACATCGTATAGCGGAGTTTTGACTGCCCGCTCTCACCAGTACTCAAGACTACAAAATCGTTGGTGGGGTTAGGCACAGCAACCAGCCCCCAAACATCACCGAAAGTAACCGTTCGGATTTCTGAATACGAGATTGCACCATCTACATCTTCCTGGCGAAGGCGGTAGAGGTAGGTGTTACCAGCTTCAACTTGTTCATCAGTAAATAAGTAGTTGGCAATACCATCTTCTCCGGTTCTTTGGGTGTAACCAACTTGTTCCCAGTTGTTTATGGCTGGTGTTGTCCGCTCAATGGCAAAGCCTGCATTTAGCGCGTCCTGCTCTACTGACCAGCTCAAGAGTGCTGTTTTGCCGGATGCACGGGCCGTGAAATTGAGCCAGTTAACGGGTAGCACATTCGCCAGGAAATAGTTGCGTGTGCAAGACACAACGTCCGGATTTGTATTGCTGTCGTCGCTGGCGGTAATAAACCATCGGATTTCGTCTCCTGGAGTATTACCAAGCGTTTGGGAAAGGGTCACAGAAAAACCGTCACCTGGGCCCATGCCTGAGAAAATGGTTCCAAAAGAGCCGCCTCCAAGATTGACTCCACTACGAAATACTTGGAAAGAAATGATGTATCTATTGCGCCCCGCAACGGTCAGGAAAGTGAAATCGACATCTTGATTCACTAACTGCATTGAGTTGTTTGCAGGAGTCATCAGGCTGATTGGGCCAGCACCGTAATCTAACGTTAAATCGGTGCTTTCCTTGTTGGATCCATCGCTTCCTTCAACGACAATCGTGTACGCTCCTTCCGTCGTTCCTGATAAATTACCAATGGTCACCGTCACGGTTTGAACGGTATTGGCATTGCCAGCATTGAAGACCACAGGATCAGTAGAAAACGCAACCGTCGCACCCGGAGGTAAGCCCATTGTTGCACTCAGGTCAATGGACCCGGTGTAACCCTGAGTACTTGCTACATCGACGGTAAATACCGCTTCATTTTCACTACTGCATACGGAAGCCTGATCAAGATTTCCGTTGACAGTGAATGCGGTGGATTCAAGGGAGAAATCATTGTTGCTGATGTCAAAGAAAATATTATCGGAACACCGAATCATAATCCGGGCCGTTGAAGTCGTTGTCGCCGGCATCATTACGCTCAAGGAACCGTCGTTTGGCGTAGCAGTAGCGAGGGTTTGGGGGTAAGTAAGACCACCGTCCGTAGAGAGCAAAATATCTACATTGGCGCAGTTGATTCCGTTTGCCCTCGTACCGGCGTCGTTCCAGGTAATGGTGCTCATGGAGCCTGCCGTAATACGCTCTCCTCCGTTGGGGGTAGTGACACCAAATTGTGCGTTGGTATTCACGAAAGTAACGGCCATGAAATCTGTCTGAGGACAGCCATAACCGCCGTTCGCAACTCCGTCACGGGCCGTTACGTTGAACCTCAGCGTTTGGGCGGTGGTGGGCAGGCTCTCCCAGTCTCCCGTCGTTACGCCGTTCACAACACTCGCCAGGGCCGGGAAGTACCGCTGCGGGTCTGTAGTAGGGGGGAGAGAGCGGAACAACGGGGTGTTGGTTTCCGCACCGGTGGGCTCTCCGTTTAAGGCCGTTGTTGGTCCGGTGAAGTATTGTTCCCAAGTGTAGGTGAGCGTACCCCCGTCCGGGTCAGACCCTACGGCAGTGAGGACAAAAGGGGTGTTCAGTGGGACACTGTAATTTGGCCCTGCTTCAATGTTTGGTTCCGTGTTTCCAGTAGAAAAAACAGCACAGCTTGAAGGGTTGTAATTTGAGAAAACCAGCTGCATCTGGTCATTGATTTCCTCAAGGCTGATGATATGAAAATAGGGGTCACTGTTGGGTTGAACATTATCTGGCGTACAGATGCCTGCGTATGCCATAACGGTGGTGCCACTGCCGGGCTCAAAACCAGTGTTTGCGTTGCGGTTGGAGCCGCTACATGATCCGCGCTGGCTGTTGAAAGTATGGTTGGCCCCGAGTTGATGACCAAGTTCATGGGCAACGAAATCTACATCATAAGCATCCGTTTCCGGAGCCGGGAGGCCGGTTGCTCCGTCGGCCTGGTTGTTGTCAAAGCAAATACCAGGGCCGGCAAGGCCGCCAAAGGAGGTTGAAAACACATGCCCTAAGTCGTAATTTTCTTCTCCAATCGCATCGTTCGTAACGGCAGAGTTTACGCTTACCAGTTGGTTGGTATTCAGGTTGTCGTAAGGGTCTGTACTTGCGTTGTTAAAGAGCAACTCTATCGTGTCGGCTTGTACTTGATTGACAAGGGTAAAAGATATGGCGATGTCTTCGCGGAAAATTTGATTTACCCGGTTAATGGAGACCATAACGCGGGCGAAAACAGTGGTGTAATCATTGGCGCTTCGGTCATTGTTTCCATCTCCATAGTTGTCTACCATGTACTGGAAATATTCTCCGGTACAGGCCAGGGCCAGCTCGTGGGTGCGCAGCCGGCAATCATCCAGAATCTTCTCCTCCAGCGGCTCCCCCCATTCGGGGTTGTTGCGGACCTCATCTTCTACAAGGCATTGGCGTTCAACCGTAGCGGGGCTGTCTTTGGTATAAAACGACTGGTGGAACCGGTTGTCTCCGGCAAAGACAGGGTCAATCATCCAGCGGCCGTTTTGGCCGCCACGTACCATAGCGCTTATGCCGGTGCTGGTGTAGCTGAGTGACAGGCGCATTCCTTTACCCTCGGTGTCAACGCCATAGGCCGTAACGGCATCCGGCATCAGGGCCTGAACGGAGGGGTGAATCATGGTGTACCGAACGATCCGGAAAGTAGTAGCCTCACCATCAGGATTGGGCAGCTCGATGAGCTGTCCGTTTTTGGCGGATGTATTAGTTTCGTGAGGTGCCCGGGCCAGGTAGTCTGCGATCCCCTTATGGTCCGTTAGTTCACTTATCCAGGCTTTGTCCGTCCGGTAAAGCCGGTTGTTCTCGAGATTGGGAAGTTGTTTTTCAGAGAGCGGTGTGAAGAATTCTCCCTGTGCACAGAGGGGAGTTGCCAGGGCCATCGCCAGGCAAAAAAGAAGCAGGTTTTTCATACGATTATGATGGTTTGAATAGGCTAAACTTGAAAGAATCTGCAATATAAGTTTTTTAGAGGGTAAAGGATTGTTTTTGTAAGGTGAAGTGTGTGTAACCAAATGCACATATCATACTTATTCCAATTCCCTAAGTAGTATTCAGCGGACAGCATTCAGGCTGAATGCTGAAATTTAGATCATAGGAGGTCCGTTTAGCATCTTGGTTGTGCATTTGGTTATACAATGGTCCGCTATGGTTTTACATCGATCATACCTCGACAAGCTTAGGTTCTGCTATTACGGCTTACATTTTGGGCATGTGTGGGCTGATACTGCACTTGCCAAAAATATAGATAGAGCTTGGGTTGAGCGCTTGCAGCGCGATTTCCATGTAAAGCAATCGCGCTACAAGCGCTCAACCCAGCATCTCATTTCTGAAAACCATAGCGGATCATTGTTATACACACTAAGGTGGGGCTCGCTTTTCAGGGGCAACAGGCCCACTGTTCATCCGGCGCGGCCGCAGGTGCAAAGCGGGTTTTCAGGAAGAAGCTATGCCTTGTTAAAACCCTTCCTTGCACCTGCTGCCGAGCCTCTTTGAAATGATGAAGAAAGAACTATCTCCTGCGCTAAATCCTTTACCTCCCGTATGGCAAAAAGCAGAGGCCCCGGTGCCGGGAACAAGAACGAAAAAAAAGGATGGCGTGAACAACTGGCCGCACTTAAAAGCATTCCTCCTTATCTACGCTTGATTTGGGATACCAGCCCGGGCTTGGCGGGGGCAAGTATCATTTTGCGCCTTCTCCAGGCGGCGCTGCCTACGGCGATCCTGTACGTGGGTAAACTCATCATCGATGAGGTGCTCCGCCTCATTGAAACGGGGGATGGCGAGACCTCCTATCTCTGGCAAGTGGTTGCGCTGGAACTTGCGCTGGCACTTGCCTCCGATCTGCTGAGCCGGGCGACGACCCTGATTGATGGACTACTGACGGATCTGATTAGCAACCGAACCAGCGTTGACATTATGCGCCACGCAGCTACCCTCGATCTTTATCAATTCGAGGATGCAGAGTTTTACGACAAGATGGAACGGGCCCGCCGGCAAACCGCTGGCCGGGGGGTCCTCATGGCCCAACTCCTTGCTCAGTTCCAAAGCACCATAACCCTGATGGTGCTCGGCGTGAGCGTGGTGGCTTTTAACCCGTGGCTTATTCTTTTATTGGCCGTGGCGGTCATCCCCAGTTTTATACAAGAGAACTACTTCAACCAGAAGAAGTACAGCCTTACCCGTAGCTGGACGCCAGAGCGCCGCGAACTAGATTACCTGCGCTACATCGGGGCCAGTGATGTAACGGCAAAAGAAGTAAAGATTTTCGGCCTTGCGAATTTCATCACCGATCGCTTTGACGAGCTGTCAATGAAGTACTACCGAAAGAACCGGGACCTCAGCGTACGCCGGGCGGGGTGGGGGGCATTCTTCAGCGTTATCGGTTCTGTAACTTATTACGGCGCTTATGTGCTCATCATTGTCCAGACAATTGAAGGGTTGATAACCATCGGTACACTGACATTTCTAGCGGGGGCATTCCGCAGAATGCAACAGGGCTTGCGTGCCATTCTTTCCCGCTTTGCCAGCATCGGAGAGAATGCTTTATACCTACAGGATCTTTTCGACTTTTTTGATATCCGACCCTCCATTGCTGATCGGGCGGAGGCACGTTCGTTTCCAAAAGTTGTCAGAGAAGGGTGGGTCTTTGAAAACGTTAGCTTTAAATATCCAGGGGCAGAAAAATATGCCATAGAAGACCTTTCGTTCACGTTGCCAGCAGGAACTAAATTAGCCTTAGTGGGCGAGAACGGTGCCGGAAAAACAACGTTGGTGAAACTGCTCGCCCGCCTTTACGAACCAACGTCGGGGAGAATTTTACTTGATGGTCATGATCTCCGCGAATACCGATTGGAAGAATTGCGGGACAATGTCGGGGTGATTTTTCAGGACTTCTTTCGCTACCAACTCACGGTCAGAGAGAACATTGCTGTTGGGCGTATCGGCTATCTTGACAACGACGCCCAGATTGAAGAAAGTGCGGATAAGTCGTTGGCAGCGGAAGTAGTGGCAGGGCTTCCAGGAGGCTATGATCAGATGCTGGGGAAACGCTTTGCTGGCGGACAAGACCTGAGTGGGGGGCAATGGCAAAAGGTAGCTTTAGCCCGTGCCTACATCCGCGATGCTCAACTCCTGATCCTGGACGAACCAACGAGCGCGCTCGACGCCCGCGCAGAGTATGAAGTTTTCCAACGCTTTACGGAACTTATTTCGGGTAAATCTGCTGTTCTGATCAGCCATCGTTTTTCCACCGTTCGTATGGCAGATGTGATCTTATTTCTAGAATTTGGCCGTCGCCTTGAGATGGGATCTCATGAAGAATTGATGGCACTGAACGGTAGGTATGCAGAGCTGTTCAAGCTGCAGGCAAGAGGCTATGAATAGGTTAGGGTTGTCTTAAAAAGTACCTGGGCTATTTTTTTTTAAAGAAAACCGAAAAATTGTCAGAACCCGCCGTTCCGTAAGAAAAGAGGCAGTTTTTAAAAGTATAGAAACCATTTGTTCTATACTTTCATACCTCAAATTTACTTGTCTGTGCAACTATTGTGAAGGCTGACAGACAGAATTTTTTTCGGCCTGTGACTAACTTTTTTGGGTGTCGTCTCAAGCTTTGACGGGCCAACGGGCCGGTCTGAGTGTCAGGTGATTCGGTACAGAACAACATAGGGTTGGAACTTCCGTGTCGATTTAGTACCTTTGTAGAGTCTCAGACTTCGGTCTTTGACGACCTTTTGACTTAAGAACTTTTACTGGTGCCGCAACGGCGGTGCTTACACTTGAACACAACATTGTTGATTTGGAGCTTTTTTCCGCTTCAACAGTCTTTTCAGCTCCCGGCTTTTCCGGATGCTACTCTACTTGAACAACACATGAACAATTACACTGGTCTTTTAGACAAAGCTGCTCGTCAGCAATTCGCATCCGTGTTACCCACGGAAACCTCCTCGCAAGCCCCCGGCTTGCTTTCCGTGTTTGTACCTACCCCTTCCGTAAAGGAGTTGGATACGATTGCTCTGAACAACACATTTACTTTTGCTATGAACAATACATTTACTTCTTACACCAACCGTTTGCTCGTTACTTTATTCGTGCTGCTTGGTGCTGTCTCTGTTTCTTTTGCACAAGAGGCCTCCGCCGCTACTTTCAGTTCGGTTGAGGTTCCAACGGTATATGAGTATTATGTGGTTCCTGAGAGCCGTCCGGGAATAAAGGACGATTATATCAAGATTGAGACAGGAGGGCTAACGGGCGCTTCTATTTTATTTTCAGCCACCTTGGATGGTCAGCGTATTGCGAAGACCCTTAAGGTAGACGATGTCGGCTATGCCCGTCTTCAGTCTCCAGATATTGGACTTTATGAGAATGTGAGTATTTCGCACAACGGCCGGACCTTGGCCGAACAAGCCGAGCTATTGGTAATGTCTCATTCTTTCGGAGACATTAATAGCCTGCCTGCTCCGCTTGAAGATAATGACCTACCATATACTGGTAAGCCACTTGAAGATGTTGGCCAGGACAAACTCTCCGGTTGCCAGAACAACAAACTGAATAACGTAGGTTTTGAATCTGGCATCTCAGGTTGGAGCCGAAACTCCAGTTCTGCTGTACGTGTTGTTGAAGCTACGCAACATGGGGAATACATTTACAGTGGCTTCCGCGCACTGAAGCTTGACGGTGCAGGAGGATTAGCCTGGCAAACTTTTAGCATTGGCCAATTTCATGACTTTTGCTTCTCTGCCTACGCTAAAAACCACTCTTCATCGGGAACGGTTTTCCTAACCGTTCGTTTCCTCCGCTCCAACGGAACCACCATCAGCGAACATAGTGAGTACGTTGCCCGCAACACTGGTTACAACCTCTACCAGTTTGATGGCACTACTCCTGCTGCAACGAGTAGCGTTGAAGTTCTCTTTTACCGCGACACCCACACCAACAACAACTCCTGGATCGATGATGTTTGTTTCCAGGACAAAGGGAACGTAATTGACGGAGGAGCTCCTCCCGTCAGTTTCCTGGCAGACTGTGGCGACGGAAAAACGGTTGATGCTTACGTGAGCGATGTAGACTGTAGCGCTAGCCCGCAGGCCGAAACCATCATCCCTTCCAGCAGCAATGTTTACCAGGTCGTAGTTGAAGTAGTATATAAAGGTGCGAACCCCGGCCTGACAACTACGGTTACCGCTAGCGATGGAAACCAGTACCTGGTTTCTAAAGCGAACGTTCAAAACAATGGCAACAGCAGCTTCCACATTTACCGCGGGCTCATCCCCACCGGTGTTAGCTGGGTACGGCACACTGCCGCCAGCGGCCAGTGTACCAACAATAGCCGCAACAACAGTGGCCTTCAGTCTTTGGCTTCTTTTGCCTTCCGTAACATTACGGTTGAAAAAGCAGGGTC
>CAYPIM010000069.1:18699-27368 GCA_964410795.1 uncultured Lewinella sp.
AATGGCCAGTCCTACACGCTTGCTGGCCTTGCCTATGCGGATGTCGACTGTCCGAAAGTAGATGGAGACTGTGCACTTGAATTCCGTGCCCGCGGAAATTGTGGCCACGAACAGCTTCAGTTACGCCTTGATGGGGTTACTGTTGCTACTTATGTTTTAAGTACAAGCTTCCAGACTTTCACTTTTAACGACTTTACTTCTAACTCTAACGTAGCGATTTGGTTTGTAAATGATGGCACCACTAATGGTTGTGATAGAAACGCCTACCTCGACTACGTGAAGATTGGCGACGAAACTTACCAGACTTCCACTTCCGCTACTAACACTAACCCCGGTTGTAACAGCACCGCTAATGAAGGCCTTTTCTGTAATGGCGGTTTTGACTTCGGTAAGCTGAAGTGTTGTAGCCTTGAAGATCCTGGATCTATTACTACCGGACACTTTGTTGAGTGTGTAGAAGAAGATGAAACCGCTGACCCTCCGGTATTCGTGGCTACCGATGGTACTTGTACCGATGGCACAACGCCAAGCTACCAGTGGCAGGAAAAAACCGTAGGGACTAATACTTGGAATGATATTCCCGGTGCTACTGGCAAAAACTACAATCCTGTTCCCCGCGGAATTGGTTCTACTTGGTACCGTCGTGGTGCTACTTGTGAGTGTGACGGAGAGACCATATATACTAATGTACGAGACGTTCATATCCGTCCGCTCCCGAGCGTGATCATCTCGACGGTGGATCTTTCGTGTGATGGCCTTACGCCGGGTTCTATAACCTTCACCTTCTCACCAGAGTCTACTGGTACTTACAGTACCATTGAACTAAGTATTAATGGTGGCACTACTATCATTGAGCGCCCTGGAAATTCAGGAAGCTATACTTTCTCTAATCTCGCTTCGGGTACTTACGAACCATTTGTCGCTTGGAAGGATACTGGTTGTGGAAAAACACTTCCTGAAATAACCCTTTCTGAAAACTCAGCTCCTGGTGTTATTGCCTACTGTGGTGAAGAGCAGCAGAGTAAGACTATCCAGAACGGACAGGCGAGTTGCTCCACACAACCTTCCAGAGTATTCTACGCAGCCAACTTTATTAACGGCGCAACGGCCAGCAACTACTGGAGCGTGGAAGGAGGAGCCTCCTTCAAAGAATTCAATAATGGTTCGGCCCGTATCCAAATGACGGTACGTAATGTGTCTAATACTAACCTACGTCTTCGCTTTGATATCGTGTTGAGTGGCAGAACACAAACGGCAAGTGCCGGGAGTCCCAAATTTGGTGTTTGTGTAAGCAATGACAATCCGGATTGGTATTACTATGCTGACTTCTCCGGATCAGCTACTGGTTTAAACCACTTGGCGGGCTTGTCTATGACTGTCTCTCCAAAGAGCGCTAATTTGCAGGTAGGTACTGGAGCCGGTTTACTTGATCCATCTCAATATGGCTTTTCTTCTTGGTTAAATTACACCATCCTTAGCCAGCCATCCGGATCCGTTTCTGTAACTTCTGGTGCTGGAATGGATATCAACGCAAAACTGAACAGTTCCAATCCTCCTAATTTTGGAGGTGATGATATGTGTGGCCCGTTTTGTGCTTTTGAGTTCTCAGAGATCTCCGCCCAGGGAGCTGGTGGAACCGCTCCTTACAGCTACGCCTGGAACAACGGTGCTGGTAACGGTGCGGTTGTAAACGTTCGCCCTTTGGTAACTACTACCTATACGGTTACGATCACAGACGCTAACGGTTGTAGCTCTACCGATCAGGTTACAGTTAAGATTAAGCCTTACTTTGATAACGGTGGAGAAATTGCCGCTCCTCAGCAAGGTTGTTCTCCTTATGATGCTGATGTGCTTACCTCGGTAAGTATGCCTAGTAGCACCAACGGTGCTACGGGAACTCCAGAGTTCATTTGGCTTCAATCTACTGGAGATTGTACGCCTCCGGAAATCGGTAATATGGGAGACTGGGTGGAAATTCCAAATGCCAATAATTCTACTTACGACCCGGGAACACTCACTCAGACTACCTGCTTTATCCGCTGTACTCGCGTGCAGGGAGATGGTTGTACTTACCTCCTTGGTGAGTCTAATGTTATTACCATTACTGTGAGTGACCCACCCACGACCAACATCATGGGGAATGATAATATCTGTATTGGCCAAAACTCAACCCTTACTGCTGGAGTATCTGGTGGTACAGCTCCTTTCTCTTACGCTTGGAGTAACGGTGCAGGCTCTACTCAGAGCGTGACGGTCAATCCTTCAACTACCACTACCTACACCGTAATTGTTACGGATGCTAACGAATGTACGGCTACTGATCAGTTTACGGTAACGGTTCGTCAACTCGTAGATCCGGGTCTTATTGCTGGAGGAGGTGAAGAGTGTAGTCAGATTGACGATGCAAATACTTTTATCTCTAGCACCCAAACACCAACTGGTTCAGGCCTGACGACACGCTGGCAGATGCGCGAATTCAACGTAGCTACCGGAAGCTACGGCCCATGGACTATTGTTGCCGGAGCCTCTGGCTTAACCCTTGATCCTGGAACGATTACCGTAACTACACAGTTCCGTCGCCAGACCCAGGGTGATTGCCGGGTAGATTTCCAAAATACTAACACCGTTACCTATACGGTTAACCCCGAGCCAGTTGCAGATGCTACTGATGATGTAATCTGTGTTGGTGAAACGGGCACAATTACTGCCTCTGCAACCGGGGGAACTGCTCCGTACACTTACGCATGGTCCAACGGGGGAGGAACAAATGCATCCGCGTCTTTCAGTCCTACTTCGAATACTGTTTATACGGTTACGGTTACTGATGCTAACGGCTGTACGGATACGGCTACAGGAATCATTACCGCTAAGCCACAACCCGTTGCTGAGATTAATGCAGCACCAACTACCATCTGTACTGGAGAAGCGGTTACCTATACCGCTACGCCATTTAATGTTGGTTCTAAACCCACTTTTTACGCTTGGGACTTTGGCGAGTTTGCCTCTCCTGCTACAGCTACCGGAGCCGGTCCGCATGTTGTTACTTACACGCTTCCAGGTTCTCAGAACGGAAATGCTACAGCTACAACAACACTTACGGTTACTAATAACGGCTGTGAGGACACGGATTCACAAGTCATTACTATTAAGGATGATCCTGAAGTAACGAACGTCGATTCCACTAACCCAACCTGTGGAGAAGACAACGGTACGATTACTATTTCTTTTGTCGATAACCCCAACCGTACAGGAATCAAGTTCAGCATTGATGGAGGTGTCACTTACCCATTTGGTTCTAACGACAATGTTGGTTCTTACACAATCTCCAACCTGGATGCCGGCAGCTACGATTTATTCGTAATGTGGGGTGGAAATGATTGCCCCGTTGACGCGGGTACCGTCGACCTAGTCGACGAAAATGGTCCAACTGTAACCGTCACGGATGACTTTACCATATGTGAAGGAGCTACCGTAACACTCACTTCATCAGTTATGGGAGGAACAGGCAACTACACCTATAACTGGGTTAATGTTGCAAACGGCGTAAGCTCCGGTGTTGGCTCCTCAATTACGGTGAATCTTAGCTCTACCATTACATATGAGTTAACGGTAATGGATGAAAATGAATGTGTCGCTACTGAAACAGTAACAGTAACGGTAGTTCCTGATCCTGAAGTAACTATTACTTCTAACGGAACTGACATATGTGAAGGTGGTATCATCACCTTTGAAAGTGAAACCTCCGGCGGTCTCGAGTGCCGTGATGTTCGCTGGCAACTACGTCCTGTCGGTGGCAATTACGTAACTGTCGCTAATGCTGACACTTACACTTCGGCAGCTGACCTCGCTCCGGGCGACTACCAAGTCCGTGCTCAGTACATCTGTGACGGTGAAGGTTGTGACAATGACAACTCCAATACAATCACGTTTACGGTTGTTGAAGACCCTGAGGTAACACTAGCAATCACCGACAATACACTCTGTATTGGAGAGACCGCTACCCTCACAGCCACTCCTTCCGGCGGCCTTGACTGTAACGATGTTGTTATTCGTTTCCGGGAAGGCAACTCCGGACCTTGGACGAACGTAGCTACTGGAAATACCTACGCTATCCCAACGGACCTTGCCGCTGGTACTTACCAGTACAACGCTCGCCTTACCTGTAATGGGACAGACTGTAATGCAGATAACTCCAACACAGTAACCATTACCGTCAAGCCTGACCCTGCCGGCACAATTGTTGATCAGACAATCTGTGACGGTGAAGATGCAACCTTGACCGTAACGCCTACAGTTGGTGATGCACCATTCACTTATGCTTGGAGCAATGGTGGAGGAGCTAATGCTTCTGCTACTTTCTCTCCTTCTATGGACACTGATTACACCGTTACCATTACTGATGCTAACGGATGTTCTGGTACGGTTGAAGGTACCATTAACGTCAAACCATTACCTGTTGCAGAAATTGCTGCACTACCAGGCAATGAGTGTGTTGGCACGGAGTACACTTTTAATGCTGAAAATGCTGGTGCCGGTGCCTCTTATGTTTGGAGCTTTGGCGCGCTGGCTACTCCTGCCACCGCCACTGGCCGTGGCCCGCATACGGTAACTTACACTACTGTAGATGCCGTAACGATCAACAATACAACGGCAACTTTGACCGTCACATTGGACGGATGTGTAAATGAGGACACTGAAGATATTAGCGTTCTTCCAATCCCAACGATTACAGTCAACCCAAGTAACCCTACCACTTGTGGAGGTAATGAGGGAACCCTGCTCATCAACGTTTCTTCCGTTGATAATGGCGGAGACTTTGTAGAACTAAGTATTGACGGCGGAGTAACATGGTCTACCTGTGGAAACGAAGTCTTTGAAGGACTTACTGCAGGAAGCTACACCATCTTTGCACGCTACTGTAATGATGACTGCCCCTATGAACTGGAAACAGTAATTCTATCTGATCCTGATTCTCCGACGGCTGAAATCAGTGGCCCTGCGGAAGTTTGTGTTGATGCCAGTTTAACCAACACTGAAGCAACCTTTACCGCTACTAATGCCGGTCCAGGAGCTACTTATGCTTGGAACTTTGGCCCTAATGCTACCCCTCAAACGGCTACTGGCCGTACACCTGCGGCAGTAACTTTCTCTACGCTTGATGACCAGACCGTAAGCCTTACAGTTACCCGTAATGGGTGTTCTGATACGGATGCGTTCACTGTTGAAGTGAATGATGCACCTGCAGTTGTTGTAGAAGACGTTACCGTTTGTCGCAACTCTAATGCTACATTAGAAGCGCTCGTTACAGGTGGCGAAGCACCGTTTACCTATGCCTGGAGCAACGGTAATGCTGATCAAGCAGCTACTTACCTGAGTGTTCAGTCTGAGCAAATGGCTTCTGTTACCGTCACTGACGCTAACGGTTGTCAAACAGTTGCTGAAGGTATGATCTTAGTTAACCCTCTACCACTACCTGATGCAGGTGATGACAAACTGATCTGTGAAGGAGAGTCTACTACGCTGAGCGTAGAGCGGGTTCTTGGAAGTCAAAATACTCCTTACACCTACCGTTGGTACGATTTATCTGCGCCAGGAACCACACTTTCAACTACTGATGAGTTGGAGGTTATGCCTGGTCTTGGTACCATCACTTATGTCGTCATGATTACTGACGCAAACGGTTGTGAAGAAAGCGATGTCGTTGATGTACGGGTTGTTCCTAATCCAACGGTGACGGTAGAAGATGCTTCTATCTGTGATGGAGAAACCGCAATGCTAACTGCCGTTACCGGTGGTGGCAATGGTACCTTCACTTATGAATGGTCTAACGGGGAAACTACTCCTGCCATTTCGGTAACACCCAATACTACTACTGATTATTCAGTAACCGTAACGAGCACCTTTATGGAAGGTGCTAACATAACTGAGTGTAGTGATGAGGCTACCGCAACGGTTACTGTTCGCCCGCAACCAGTGGCTACCATCACACCTTCTGCAACAGATATTTGTGATGACGAAACGGTAACCTTTACCGCCACTGAGACCGTTGCTGGAACCAACTATGTTTGGAATTTCGGAGCAAATGCTAGCCCTTCAACGGCAACAGGAGCTGGTCCGCATACGGTTACTTATAATAATGACGATGTTTCCGCAAATGTTACCAATACAGTAACACTTGACGTAAGCCGCGATGGCTGTACCGATAGTGATCAAGTAGACATCATTGTTCGTCCACAACCAGAGGTTACAATTACTGCGGAAGTAAGCCCAACTACCTGTGAAGGTACAGAAGGTTCTATCTCCGTGTCTGTATCTAAGCCAGCCGGAAGCACTGTAGAAATCAGTCTGGATGGAGGTGCGACTTATGAGACTTGTGATCAAACGGTGTTTACCGGATTATCCGCTGGAACTTATTCGATTGTAGCCCGTTTCTGCGACGATCAGTGTGCTACTGATGTTGGTGTAGTAATATTAGAGGACCCCGATGCTCCTGTCGCAGAAATCAGCGGCCCTACCGAAATCTGTGAAGAAGAAAGTGGAACTAATACAGAAGCTACTTTCACGGCCGCCAATGGCGGCGCTGGCGCAACTTATGCTTGGAACTTTGGAGACGGAGCAAGCCCTGCGACGGCAAACGTTCGTAACCCAGGAACGGTGACCTATAGTTCTGCTGGAACAAAAACAATTACCCTTACGGTTGTACGCAATGGTTGTACAGCATCTGATGCATTCACGCTTGAAGTGAATGATGCACCAGTAGTCGTTGTAGATGACATCACCATTTGTCGTAGTTCTAATGCTACATTGGAAGCAGTAGTTACGGGTGGAGAAGCACCGTTTACCTACGCATGGAGCAACGGTAATGCTGATCAATCAGCCACTTACCTTAGTGTTCAGTCTGAGCAAATGGCTTCTGTTACCGTTACTGACGCTAACGGCTGTCAAACGATTGCTACCGGTACGATTTTTGTCAACCCACTACCATTACCTGATGCAGGTGATGATAAATTGATCTGTGAAGGAGAGTCTGCTACGCTAAGTGTAGAGCGGGTTCTTGGAAGCCAAAACACTCCTTACGCCTACCGTTGGTACGATTTGTCTGATCCGGGAACCACACTTTCAACTACTGATGAGTTGGAAGTTATGCCTGGTCTCGGAACCTTCACTTATGTCGTCATGATTACCGACGCCAACGGTTGTGAAGAAAGCGATGTAGTTGATGTACGAGTTGTTCCTAATCCAACCGTAACGGTGGAGGATGAAACCATTTGTAGTGGCGATGAGGCAATGCTCGTCGCTTCACCCGCTGGAGGAAACGGAGCATTCACCTATGAATGGAGTAACGGGGAAACCACTCCTACCATTACGGTTAGCCCCTTAGCATCCACTGATTATACCGTAACGGTTACGAGTACTTACACTGAAGGTGGGGCTGTTACGCAATGTACTGCAGAGGCTACCGCTACTGTTACGGTAAACGAAAACCCTGTAGTTGAAATCACTTCAACTGATGAAAATGGTACAACTTGTTCTAGTGAAGAAGTTGGGCTAACGGCGAATATCCCACTAGGCGTAGGCCCATTCAATATTGAGTGGACTATAAATGACGACCCAACTGTAATTTCTACTGCTGAAATGCTTGAGGTCGCCCCAACGGTAACTACGACTTACAACGTCAAGGTGACAGATGCAAATGGTTGTATGGACACTGATGAAATCACCATCACTGTAGATCCAATCGCTTGTGCTCGCCTTGGTGACTATGTATGGGTAGATACCAATGGTAATGGAATCAATGATGAACCAGCTTCTGCAGGTGTTGATGGTGTAACTGTAAACCTTAAGGACGCTAACGGAACAGTAATTGCTACTACTACAACCATGAATGGTGGCTTCTATGAGTTCACTAACTTAGTACCTGGCACATACAGCGTCCAGTTTGAACTACCTACTGGATTCTTATTTACTGGCGCGAACGCAGGTGCAGAGGACGTTGATAGTGACGCTGCTCCTGACGGTCCAATGCAGGGTATGACTGAGCCTGTTGTCCTTGAAGAAGGCGATAATAACGAAGATCTTGATGCAGGTATCTACGAGACGGCCTCCCTTGGAGACTTTGTCTTCCTTGACGAGAATGCCAACGGTCGCCAGGATGCTGAAGACGAGGGCATCGAAGATGCAGTCGTCAACCTTCTGGTCGACGGCGTCCAGGTGGCCACAACCACCACGGATGAAAACGGCTTCTACGAGTTCGTCGACCTCACACCTGGTGTCGAATACCAGGTAGAATTCGTATCTCCTGGCAGCCTTCAGGCAAGCCCCGCTAATGAAGGCGATGACGCTACAGACAGTGACGCTGATGAAGCTACTGGTCTTAGCCAAATTGTTGTCCTTGAGTCTGGAGAAGACAATCCCACAATTGATGCCGGTTTCTACGAGACGGCTTCCCTTGGTGACTTTGTCTTCCTTGATAAGAACGCCAATGGTCAGCAGGATGCTGAAGACGAAGGCATCGAAGATGTAGTCGTTAACCTTCTGGTTGACGGCGCTCAGGTGGCCACAACCACGACGGACGAAAACGGTTTCTACGAATTTGTTGACCTGACGCCAGGTCAAGAGTACGTAGTAGAGTTTGACGATGTAGCTGGCTTCGAGCGTAGCCCAGCCAA
>CAYPIM010000070.1:0-27157 GCA_964410795.1 uncultured Lewinella sp.
GTTATTCGATCAGCCACCAGCACAGCATGGCATTTTTGCTACTTTTTATGCTTCACCACGAAGTAGCCGCGAAGCGAAAAGTAGGCCTCCGGCAGGGGAATAAGACGGTCAGAAATCGTGTTTTATTTTGTTCGCGTTCCTAAGTGCGGTGGGCGCAAAATAAGGTGGTCAAAAATCATGGTTTATTTATTTCCCGTCCCTTAGCCTTCTATCACCCTGCGCTTTCGCAAAGTACCCGAGCCTGAAGTTTCCTGTAGTACCCCTTCCTCACCGGTATTGATTTCCGCAGCATTGCCTTCATCGGTATCGATGTGCATTTCAAGCTTATACTTCGGAGACACACGGATGAGTACGTTGCCGAAGGTCAGGCTACGATCACCACTTCCAACGGCTACTTCTACAATGTCGCGGTCTTTTACCCCAAAAACAGCGGCGTCCTCCGGCGTCATGTGGATGTGACGCCAGGCGCAGATCACGCCATCTTCAAGTAGGAACTCTCCGGCTGGGCCAATGAGCTTACAGCCAGGGGTGTCTTCTACTTTTCCGGATTCGCGGACGGGCGCGTCGATGCCGAGAAAGAACTCGTCTGTTCGGCTGATCTCAAGCTGGTCCTTACTTCGTACGGGCCCAAGCACCCGGACGCGCTCGATGGTGTTGCGGGGCCCGACAACGCTGACGGTTTCTTCCGCCGCAAACTGCCCCGGCTGGCTGAGCCATTTTCTTACCTTAAGCTCATGGCCTTCGCCGAAGAGCGCATCCACTGTTTCCTGACGGAGGTGAATGTGACGGGCGGAGATGGCCACGGGGATGGTGGGGAGGGTGTTGACGGCGTCGGCTTTCTCGATCATTTTCCCGCATTCGCTGGCGATGGCGAGCTGTTCATCGGTCCGAACAGCCAACAGTTTTACCCGGCTGTGTTGCATGCTGAAATCGACGACCGGATCTGAAGTGGAGAGCTTGGCCGTTGCGTTCTTGTCTTCATTGATGATGGCGCCCAGGTAGCCAAGCCGTTGGCTTGCACGATGGCGAATTATCGGACTGTTTTCCCCAATGCCACCGGTGAAAACGATCGCGTCTACTCCGCCCATGATGGCTGCGTAGGCACCAATGTACTTCCGCAACCTGTGGGTGAATACTTGCACGGCGAGCTGACAATCGGCATTGCCTTTGGTGGATTCATCCAGGATGGTCCGCATATCGTTGCCGGCACCGGAGAGGCCGGCAAGCCCGCTTTTACGGTTGAGGAGGTCATCGATTTCTTCAGGACTCAATTCGGCCTGTTCGTGTAGGTAGGGGAGGATGCCGGGGTCAATATCGCCCGACCGGGTGCCCATTACAAGCCCCTCCAGCGGGGTCATGCCCATACTCGTTTCTACCGAGCGGCCAAACTCAATGGCGGCCACCGAGCAGCCGTTACCAAGGTGGCAAGTAATAATACGCAGGTCTTTTGGCTGAGCACCCAGGTAGCGGGCAGCGGTAGAAGCGACGTATTTATGACTAGTACCATGAAACCCGTACCGACGGATACCATGTGCTTCCATCAATTCTTTCGGTAAGGCGTAGGTTTTGGCCCGGCGGGGCATACTCTGGTGAAATGCCGTATCGAAAACCGCGAAATGGTCTACGTCAGGGAACAGCGCCCGGGCGGCGCGGATGCCACGCAGGTTGATGGGGTTGTGGAGAGGAGCGAGCTTTGCAAGTGCTTCAATTTTTGCTTCTACGGCCTCGTCAATGCGGGCGGCGCGGTCAAAATCTTCGCCGCCGTGAACTACCCGGTGGCCAATGCCTGCAATTTTAGTATCCTTTAGTTTGTCCTTTAGGGCTTCGAGACAGACTGCAATAGCGCGCTCAGGGCCCTTACTCTCCAGTTCAATTGTCGTACCGTCAGAAAATTCGATGACGGGGGCATCCAATAATCGCTCGGCGCTCATTTCAAGGCTGCGCTTACCAGTAGCGGGGTCGATTACGGCGGCTTTTACAGAGGAGGAACCGGCGTTGATTACTAAAATTTGCATAGGTTGGCTTTGGGGCTTGCCGGGATAACGTTTTAAGGACGAGTGGGTTTGCTACTAATGGCTTTTTACTGTGCCCTAGAGGAGTTATTTGTTTGTCAATAGGCAAGTGCGTAACCGACCGCCCATCTTCTGCTTTCTCACAAACTTTCCACCTTCCTCGTAATCCGGCGCCGCACGGCCGGATTTCGGGTAAGCCCAAGCGCAAGCGAGAAGTGTTCCTGGGCGGAGCTTTTGTCATTAAGTTCTTTATACAACTCCCCGAGTAACAACTGGTAGCTAAGGTTGCCACGGAGGTCAATTTTCAGGGCTTCGGTTAGTGCGGCTTCCGCGCCGTGCACCCGGCTGTAAGCGTAGGTACGATTCAGGGCCGCAACGGGCGAATAGACCTTGATCAATAGCCGGTTGTATAGGGTAAGGATGTTCGTCCACTTATCTGGCTTGGGCTGGGGGTCGGTGTGTAGAAAGGCGATCGCGGCTTCAAGTTGAAAACGATCGGTTTCTCCTCTAGCGGTAGCACGTTCAAAAAAATAACGCCCCTGACGTACGAGACGCTGGTCCCAAAGCGAACGGTCCTGTTCATCGTAGTCGATTAAGTCTCCATCCGAATTTAGGCGGGCGTCGAAACGGGAAACGTGAAAACACATCAAGGCGAGCAGGGCGTTGAGGCGAGGCAGGTTGGTGCGTTCGTTGTGCGTAAGTAAAAGTGCGAGGCGGATGGCGTCTGCGCAAAGGTCGCGGCGAAAACTGGTGGTTGTACTGGTCGCGTAGTACCCCTCGTTGAAAAGTAAGTAAATAGTGGTAATCGCACCTTCCAGGCGGTCAGGTAGTGCAGCTTCTGAAGGCAACTCCAGATTGGACATCACCTTCCGTAGACGAGCTTTACCTCTGGTAAGGCGCTTATTAATGGTAGACTTGGTCGTCAGGAAAGCCCCCGCAATCTCGTCAATGCCGAAGCCACAAAGAATACGGAGGCAAAGGGCCACCTGGGTTTCTGTATTCAAGTCCGGATGGCAGAGGGCGAAGATCATTCGCAGTTGGCTATCCTTGAAGCCAGCGGGGCTAAAGTCTGGTTCTACTGCTTCGCCGCTTACTTCGCCGCGTTGGAGCTCAGGTTTGATCTTTTTTGCGAAGACGCCGTTACGCCGCAGCTGGTCACGTGCTTTATTTTTTGCCGTAGTGTAGAGCCAGCCGGTAGGGTTTTCAGGCAAGCCTTTTCGCCCCCAAGTCTCCGCTGCAAGTAGGAAAGTGTCGCTGGCGATGTCTTCAGCTTCTCCTACTCTGGCGATGCCAAAGGAGCGAACGAGCACCGCCACGATTTTACCGTACTCGGTACGGAAAAGATTGGGAAGAAGCATTTTAGACCTTTTAGAAAACGAACCAGGAAATAGGGAGAGGACTCAACCGGGAAAGTGTTAGGCCGCTTGACCTGTAAAACGTGTAAGGTACAAGCGGCCTAACTTTTTACGATGGATTAAAGGGCTCGATCCAGGTCCATGATTGGCCGGATTTCAACCTTAGCAGTGGGGGTGTTTAAAACGGGGCAGCCCTTGGCCATTGAGAGAGCATCGTCCCAGTCGGTGGCTTTCAGAAGGATGTAGCCACCCACAATTTCTTTAAGCTCTGTGTAGGGCCCATCGGTCACTGCACCGTCGGAGTGAAGAATCTTTCCGTTGTGGTCAAGCGCTTCGGAACTTACGAATTTTCCCTGGGCGGCGATGCCGCCGATCCAGGTTTCCCAGAGTTTGATCTCTGCCTGGAATTCTTCGGGGGAGGGGCGGTAGGTGGGGTTGGCTTCGCTGTGGAAGAGCATCATAAAGTCCTGCATAATGATTGTTTTTTTGCAGTTATAAAAAGTGGTTTACGCCCTTACTACGAACGGGACTCGAAAAATAGGACAGGTGGTTGAAACTTTTTTTCAACGCTCTAATAAATTAGGGGCGGGCACGCAGGATGCAGAGATGGTTTTTAGGGCTTTGGTAGCCCTGAAGGGAGCGTTTGAGGCGATTAATACGGCTAATCGCCTCAAATAATGCGTATATTTGAGGTGATTAATGCATCCAATCGCCTCATGCGCTATAACTGGCAACAAAAAGACTGGCCTGAATTTACCTTTGATTTGTCCGGAATTGAGGAGAAGTTACACGTATATGCTGAAGAAGTTTCTTTCTTGGCTGGTCGACTGACTAGCTTCTCGGACGAGCTGCGTTACGACTTGATTGCGGAAAACCTGGCAACAGAAGCGCTCTATAATTCGCAAATTGAAGGTGTCCGTTTTTCGGTTGAAGAGCTTAAGTCTTCTATACTTAATAACCTTTACCCTGAGATTAAGAAACGTCATGTTAGCGATTACCGAACGGAAAACCTTGGACGCTTGATGGCGGAGAACCGTAAGACATATGATGACGCCCTGACATCGTCTTCACTTTTTAAATGGCATGAACTGTTGCTAGCTCACCGTAGTGATGTTGAGGATAAAGGAACGTGGAGGGTTGGTGATGACCCAATGCAAATTGTGAGTGGCGCTTATGGCCGGCAGAAAATCCATTTTGAAGCCCCTCCCTCCTCTGTTATACCGCAAGAAATGAAGCAATGGTTGGAATGGTTTAATGCTACTAGCCGCGCTAAGTATGCTCGTCTTTTTCAGTCCCCACTTCGCGCTGGAATTGCCCATATTTGGTTTGAGAGTATTCACCCTTTCGAGGATGGTAACGGAAGGCTAGGGCGTATCATCGCGGAGAAATCGTTGGCGCAGGATTTGGGTTTTCCGTTGCCTTTTAGTTTGTCTTATGCCATTATTCAGAAACAGTCTGCTTACTACGAAGCATTGCAAACCGGGTCTTACCGGTTAGACCTTACTAAATGGCTCAATTATTTCATTGATGTTTGTCTGCTTGGTCTTGACCTTGGCCGCAAAACTATTGACCTGACGCTAAATAAAGCAAGGTTTTACGATCGTTATCAAGGAAAGCTAGGACCTAAAGAATTAAAAGCTATCGGAAAAATGTTTGCTGCTGGCCCCAAAGGCTTTGCGGGTGGTATGACCACAAAAAAATACGCAAACATCAATAAGGTTTCCTACGCTACTGCTTCCCGGGATCTTAGTCGATTGGCTGATGTTGGTGCTTTGGAACGGCGAGGCGCCGGGCGTAGTACGCACTATGTTTTACCTGTGTTCGTAATAACTGACGAAAAATAAGAAAATGGGACTCCGTATATGGAAGGCTTGGCTCCAACAATGCTTTTTCGACAATTAGCACTATGGCCGCTACTTGTACCATTGGGGGGAGTGTCAGCGTACTTTGATGCGCCTAACCAACCTTAAAACCTCCCCTTGCACCCGCGGCCGCGCCCGAAAAACTACCCTGCACGCCGCTTCAAAAAAGCAGCGATCATAAAGGCCGCCAGCGCAAAGCCGAGTAGCGCCATAAAACTGAGTTGCAAGCTACTGATGCTGGACAAAAAGCCGAGTAAAGCCGGGCTTCCTAAAAAGCCGACATAGCCCAAGCCGGCAACTATAGCGATGCCCTCCGAAGAAGTAACGCCTTCCGTCTTGCCCGCGAGCCGAAACAATTCCGGAATGATGACCGAAAACCCGAGCCCCACGAGTGCGAACCCGACCAGGGCAAGGGTATAAACACCGCTAAGTACCGAGACAAAGCCAAGGCTGGCCAGTAAAGTGCCACCCATGATGATTTTTAGCGGACCAAAGCGACGCGAGATTCCGTCTCCCCAGAAGCGCCCCAACATCATCGTTGTCGAAAAAGCTACGAAGCCGAAACCCGCAAGCTGATCGGACGAAATTTTGACCACATCCAGCATATAAAGTTTGCTCCAGTGCTCGATGGCTCCTTCGCTTCCCATAATCATAAAACTAAGTACCGCCAGGCCAAGTAGCGGGCGGAGAAGGCCAATTTTAAAACCTCCTTCTTCCTGTTTAGCCTCGGCACTGATCCGGTTTCGGTAAGCGCTGGATAAATAAAGGTTTGTTCCGATGACGAAGGCGGCCACCGTCGCCATGTGCCAAACGGGAGCAGCAAACCACCCGATGATGAGACTGCCAATGCCCGCCCCAATAACACCGCCCATACTGAAAAACCCATGGGCGGCCGACATAAAATTTTGCTCGTCTTCCTTTTCAAGCTCGGAGACGAGGGCGTTCATCCCGATGTCAGTAAGCGAGGTCATTGTGCCAGCAATGAACAAGAGACCGCAGAGCGAGACGAAGCTATTCGCCAGTACTGGCCCCAGCATTGCGACACCGAAAGCACACAGGGCAAAGATGGTGGTGCGCCCCAGCCCCAGCTTTTTGATGATGAAAGTAGAAACGGGAATGGTGAGCAAAAGACCAATAGAAAAGGCCAATAAAGCCAGGCCTAGTGCGCCATCGTCCAGGCCAAGCTTGTTTTTAACCGAAGGAATGTAAAGTGCCCAGGTGCCGACGAGGATATTGACAGAAGCGAATACCCAGGAAGGAGCAAAATAGCGGCGGTTGCTTAGAATGAGGCGGAGTGACTGCATGATGTAAATGTAATTGTACACCACAAAGGGACGCGCTCACTTCCAGGTTTATTTATTGAAAAACCGGAAAATGGGTACGTCCACACTAAACGTAAGCATGGCCCGAACACTGCGAGCATCCCGCACCCGCGTTTGCCCGGCGAGGGTGAACTTGCGGACGCTTGGCCCATCCTGAACGCCAAAACCAAGGGTGAAAGGTGATTTGGGAAAGTTGTACATGAGGTGTACTCCGGGCGCAATTACGTTGGCAGGTCGGAACTGAGGTAGACGTTCTACCATTGCTTCGTCCCCATCATTGTTTCGGCTTTCAAGCCTGAAAGCGGTCAAGGCACCCAGGTCGATTAAAGAACCAAAGAGTGTAAGCGACTTATTACCTCCAATGTTACGGCTATAGCTGAAGCCTACCGGTACAAAGAGCGCCGCGCCGAAGGCATCTTCTTCTAACTCAGGTGCGCTAACTCCGGAAGGCAATACCAAACGCTCTCGGCTAAGTGCCGCCCCAAAGTAAGCTCCCAACTCAAGGCTGGAAGGCTTGCTTCGCTTGATTTGTGAACTTCCTACGGGCAGTGCGATGGAAGATATCGCCGCCTCAAAATCACCAGGATTGTTCGCATCTGCAACGTCAGCCATAAAGGTGCCGTAACGGAAGAGTTTCTCGCGGAATTTGTCGGTCCGTTCGGGGTTGAGTTTTTGGATCTTTCCCTGAACCTTGATGAGCTCCTCCTGAATGCGCCGAATTTTTAGGTCACGGATGCCGTTACGGGCATCTTCCCGTGCGTAAGCATCGATGCCGGGCGTGTTGAGTTCTGACTGATACCTGGCGAGGAGGATCTTGTCGCGATCATCTCCCAACAGCGGTAGTGCTTCAGCGGTGGGTACCGCTAAGCCAACGGCTTTTAGGTCCTCATCCTGGTCCACAACGTAGCTTTCGATTAGCCGGCGTAGTTTGTCTCTCCGATCGGTAAGTTTCTTTTCCTTGCGGCTCGCGGTAGGTGCAATGTTGAATAGTTTGAGTAGATCAAGGAGGTTGTCTATAGCATACCGGTATTCACCCGTTTGGCTGAGGCGAAACATTTCATTGAGTTGCCGGCTTACCTCCGGTACGTCCGCAAAAGCAGGATACTTCCCGGAAAGACTAATAGGTTTACCCTGTTCTTGGCGTGGGTTGAGAATAGGAGCTTCTAAAAGTGACTCTAGCGTATTGGTAATAAAATTCACCGACTGGATACGACGTATGACTTTAGGGTCCAGGTTTTGAAAGGCAGGGTCGTAATCACCAGATTGGAAATCAGACAGAAACAATCCGAAGTCCAGCAAGAATTTAGTAATTCCTTTGGAAGAGAACTCACCTCCAACCTCGGCAACACGGCCAAGGCGCTCTAAGCCCATCCCGGTAAGTAGCTTTCGGGCTGTAGGTTTGGTTTGAAAATTGGCGAGTTGATTGTTTTTAACGAAAAGGCCATCCTGTTCTCCGTCAGAAAGAAGGAAGAATACTTGTTGGGCCATTCCAAAAACAGTCTCGAAGGTAGAGAGATTGTGGTATGCACGGATGAGGGTATCGGCCTGGCTGGCGGTGTAGCTTTCCACGGCTGCATGCAGGTCGTCAAAGGCAGTTTTTGTGTCTGATATAGCTATTTGTAATGGAGGGAAATAGGCTGCCTGTCGCGGATTTTGCTTCATTTTAGCTGCGTAGGGCGAACTGGAATCTCCTGCTTCCTTTACCCATTCTTTCAAACGCGTTTCTACTGCTGCCAGGCGTTCATCGGCCGCTTTTGTACCAGCGGGGATTTCATCGGTCAGACGTAGAAGCATCCTTAGGGCCGGAGCATCACGGTTGGCTAGTTCAGCCTTGATGTCTTTCTGTAGTTCCTTTTTTCTGGCCTCGAATGTTTGAGCTTTCCGCTTTTCAGCATTGCGCTGCTGCTTCAGGTCAAGTTGAACCTCCACCAATTCTTTACGGGCTGCGAAAAGGTTGGTGAGTAGGGTGTTATAATCGTTCACCTCGTCACGATGAGCCAACACCTCCCGAACGGCGGTAAGGCCAGCAGCGCGCAATTCATCCGGTTTTAGCCGTTTTGCGTTTGGCCCGAAAAGGTCGTCATACCGGGTGAGACTGGGGTACGCTTCGTAAAAATTATAAGGTTCATGACCACGTAGCCAGGCGTGAATGATACCTGTAGCGGGTGGGTCGGAGCCAACTTCCCAGTAGTTGTTTTTCAGCGCAAGTTTAGCATCATTTACTGGCGTGTAAACATCCCGGACTCTTTCCATAATCGGCATTAGCACGTCCTGGCTAAGATTTGCCTTCTGGATGTCCGTTAACAGCGGGTCAAACTGTTGGCTGCTCAACCTTTCACGGGCGAGTTGGAAACGAGCGTTTAGGGTATCGGTAGAAACGATGAGGTTGTCAAAGGTGTTAAGGATGGCCCGGTAGCCGGGGTTGGTGGTATCCACCTTCGTCATTCGTAGGTCGATGCGACAACGGGTGTCAATGCGGGTCCGTTCCAATTCACCGTAAGTAAAGGAAAGGATGTCGGCCAGGGATACTTCGCGCATCTCAAGGTCTAGGATTCGGTAGATTAGAAATACGTTGTAAACAACGGGATCACGAAAGGTGCCGGCGTTGCGTTTGTCTAGATAATTGCCAAGGTTAAACGCGATGGCGTTCAGGTCTTCTACGAATGCTTTACGAATGCTGGGCAGGATGGCCTTATAATTCAAGAGATCCAGGCTTGGGAGAAATTCACTGGTATTCGGAAATAGGAAGTTTAGGTCATTCCGGTTGATGTCTTCTCGTAGCTTAGTGAGGAAGGTATAGGTAAGTTCTTCCTGTGCCCGGCGGCTTATCCAATCGGAGAGCCCCGCCAGGGCCGTACCTACCAGATTAGAAGTTGACAACCCCATAGGTTTATTATTCGCTCCTGTTGCTGCCGCCTTCAGGCTCAAATCGGTGGCTGGCGGCGAAGCGAAAGTTTCGTGGATTTTTCCAAGATCAATGGCTCCGTTACGACTGAACAATTCTGCTCCGCTAAGCTGCTGCAGAAAACTTGCCCGCTCGGGGGTAGCCATCATTGGAGGAAGAGTTAACTCCGGATTTGGAATGTAGCTTTCTAAAAGAAGGTCGAGTTTCTCATCAAGTAAAAAGCCTCTAATCGCCGGGTTACCGGCGTAATGACGCAGTAGTTCCGGACCGGAAAGAAGATCGTTTATTTTGTCCTGGTCCGGCATCCCTCCGTAATAAGCCAGTGTCATCACGATGGTGTCCAACGAAGGATTCTTAGTAGGCGTGCCAATCTTACGGGCATTTTCAGTATGCCGCACGATGCGGTCCAGGTCTGCACCTATATTTTGGGCGCTAACGCAGGTGCAATGAAGGAGAACAAAGAGCAGTGGAAGGAATACAGAAAGCTTTTTCATATTGGGATGGGAATGTACTAGGAACGTTAGTGATCAGCCTAAGGGCAATGAAGCCTTTCGGTTGAAACTAAATGCAAAAAGGTAGGTCGTATAGTCTCTCAATTCTCTCTCTCCGGCGCCTTAGGATGCGCAATAATCGGTAAAATCAAACAAATAACTTATTCGAAATGAAATCTGCCCCAGCCTGAATGGCGCCGGGGAAGGTCGCTCCAGTGGCATCACGTACCGCAGGGATGAGCACCTGTTCCATCTGCGAACAATCAGCATTGGTAGCAGATATCTGGTTGAGTTTGAGTCGCTCATCGTATACTGCACGGGACAGTGTGAAGGCGTTGCGGGCGGCGGTATAGGCCTCCAGATCGGGGGAGTCTCCCTTCATCATCAGGTTCAAGCGCGTACTGTCAATTTTTGCCCGGAAAGTAGCCAGATCATCAATCATTCGTTGATTAATCGGAGAAGTTGCTTCCTGTTCTTCGTAATCGGGAGAAATAGCGCCGGAAGTCGTCGCATCCGCTTGAGGATGGAAATCGTTTACCCATTTCATCAGCTCTTTTTGAACAGCGAACTGATCGCCGTCAGCTGCAGCAATATCCGTTTTCAGCTTTTTCAGGGTAGTCATGTCTGTATACTGTTCGGAAGGAAAAGGGGTGATCTCCCGTAACCTGTTGAGCCGAACAACCAGTTTAATTACATCCTGCTTTGCACTTTCACTGACCAGTGCCTGGGTTTTTACCAACGCCAGCCTGCGTTCGTATAATTGTTGGCAAATACCAGTGACCTCGGTCAGCAGTTTTTCGCGAAAGGAAGGCATATTGTGTCAAATGTGTGGGTGTGCGGAATAGAAACAGGATGGAAAGGTAACGTATTTGGGTTATACTTAAGTGTAACGACCTGCCAGGTCGTAGAGAGCGCGCTTAATTTCTAAACAAGTTTTATGGCCTGGTGGAGGATCAAATGAGCCTACAGATAAACAATCTTCACCTTGAGTTTAACCTGAAATAAGGTAGTTGAAATTTCGTTTTCTAGGTGTTAATTTGGCACCTCTTGAGGGTGTCAAATAACTCAAAAAGGCCCAAAACGCTAATACTTGAAGTGCTGGTCGGCCTATATTTAAATGAAATTAAAAGCATATGTCCGAAAGTCTTAACCCTCCTTTCTTGCGTAACACTATTTAAAGTCTTTACTTTACTTAAATGACCAGTAGCAAGGAACAAGTCGAGACCTCTCTCCCGCCCTATAAGTTTAAAGAACTTAAGGTCTATAATTCAACAGAATACCTGTGGGAAAATGTAAAGAAATACCGCCAGGTGTTCGACCGGTTTGAAACCGCTTACATCTATACTGAATTATCTCTTTTTAATAAGAACTTTGATCTTGAGGACTGGTCTCTTCGCGTAGATCTGAAATGCTTCAGCATTGATAATCAGGTTCGTACGGAAATGTGCAACCTCACTATTGAAAAAGAGGTGAGTAAATTTGATAGCGTCATTTATTTGCGAGAAGGGTGGGGGAACCAGAAAAAAGGAACCTTCTGGAAGCGCGGAACTTACTTCTGGGAAGCCTACATTGATGGGCAGAAAATTGGTAGTAAGTACTTCTACGTAATTGAGCCGCATGACAATACGCCCGATCCTCTTGACGATGACTGGGAAGTCAAGGAATCTGTAGAAAAGTATATCGAGCCTATTTCTGCTAGATTGTATGAAGGGCCTTATGATGATGTAACTGAGGATGACCGTGTTTACCTCCGGGAGTTTGCCGTTAAGGAAACCCGCTACATCTACCTCGAGTTATCTTTCCGAAACTTACAGCCGGAAGAAGAGTGGCACCTGGAGTTGTTTACAAAATTTCATAACCAGGCGCGGGAACTTAAAGGCCAGGTAGTTCGCCTTCATCATGTCCGTAAAGATCAGGATGTTATAAAGATTACTGCCGGATGGGGAGCTGCAACACCCAATCTTTGGCGAAGTAATAGCTACACTGCGGATATTGTTTTTCTCGATCGGCTGATCGCTAGCATACCCTTTGTAGTTGATGATGAAGCCATTCCTGGTGTTCCTTCGGTCTACTTGCCAGGTCGTGAGAACACCATGGTGCTCGCTCCTACGGAGCAGGAACCAGAGGAAACCTTTGATGAAATAATGGCGCGCTTAAACGCGCTTACCGGCCTGCACGAGGTGAAACGACAGATAAATGAGCACGCCGTTTATATCCGCTTTTTACAACTAAGGCAGAAGCGTGGCTTTGATATGGACAAGGGGATGGATGTTCACTCCATCTTCATTGGCAACCCCGGGACAGGAAAAACCACCGTTGCGCGGATGATGGGCAAGCTTTACCGAAAAATGGGCCTGCTTACTAGTGGACACACCGTCGTTGCTGATCGTGTTGACCTGGTCGGAGAGTACATTGGCCAAACGGCACCAAAAACCCGGGAAGTTATCGATAAAGCCCGGGGTGGTGTCCTCTTCATCGACGAAGCTTATGCCCTAGCCCGTAGTAACGACGACGGAAAAGATTTTGGCCGCGAGGTGATCGAAATCCTCGTCAAGGAAATGAGTAATGGCCCGGGTGATATTGCCGTAATCGTTGCTGGATATCCTGAGGAGATGAAACGGTTCCTGGACAGTAATACCGGCCTGAAATCCCGCTTCAAGCATAATTACGACTTCCGTGACTTTATGCCACAGGAACTAAGCACCATTGCGGACTATGCCTCCAAAGGCCTCGGCGTGGAGCTTACCCTCGCGGCAAAGGCTCGTATCGACGAGATCATCACCGGTGCTTTCCGTACCCGGGACCGAACTTTCGGTAATGCCCGCTATGTACATGACCTCGTTGAGAAGGCCAAAGTCCAGATGGGGCTTCGCCTGATGAACAGCGGTGGAGCCGCCAAGTTAACCAATGATGAACTCAGTACGATCGAGCTTGTAGATGTCAATAAGATCGAAGGCATTAAAAAGAAAGAACCACCGGCTATTCCTGTTAACGATGAACTACTGGCCGAGGCCCTCGCTGAACTAGATGCCCTTACCGGTATGGAAAACATCAAGCGGCAGCTGAAAGACCTCGTTAGCTTGGTACGATACTACCGCCAGATAGGGCGCAGTGTCTTGAATAGCTTTCACCTTCATACTGTTCTCATCGGTAATCCTGGAACGGGAAAAACAACTGTTGCTCGCATTCTTGCTAAACTGTATAATGCCTTAGGCATCCTGGAGCGTGGCCACATTGTGGAAACAGATCGGCAGGGAATGGTGGCTGGCTATGTCGGCCAAACCGCAGAAAAAACCGCTAAGAAAGTGGAAGAGGCCATTGGAGGCGTGCTCTTCATCGACGAAGCTTATGCCCTTACCCAAAAATCTTCCCAGCGAGGTGACTTCGGCGATGAGGCTATCCAGGCTTTGCTCAAACGTATGGAAGACCGCCGTGGCGAATTCTTTGTCTGTGTTGCCGGCTATCCTGATAATATGGATGTCTTCCTAAAGGCCAATCCCGGCCTTAGCAGCCGCTTTGATAAGACCCTCCGCTTTGAAGATTATAGCCCGGAACAGCTGCTGGAAATTGCCCGAAGGATGATTAAGGAACAAGGGGCGCAGCTTACACCTGCTGCGGAGAGACACCTGGCGGCTTACCTGAAGTTCTTGTACAAGTACCGCGATGCTTTCTTTGGCAACGCTCGCTCTGTTCGCAAAATCGTCGGTGATGTTATTCGTCGTCACGATCTTCGTCGCTCCGCCGAAGTCACTGCGCAAAAAGACAAAGGCAGGGCCATACGCATCCTTAAAGCGGATGTTGAGCACCTTAAGCTGGATACCAAAGAACTTTCTATTCAGCGGAAACGGATTGGGTTTTAGAGATAGAGGGATAGAGATGGAAATTTGTTAAGAAAAATTTTTCTTTAGAATTTTTCCGATTGCTTTTGTTTTACGGTAGTTCCTTCCTGTGATTGTGGGGCCAAGTTTAATCTCTAAAAATTGGCGAAGAACACAGCTTGTGGAGGGAATATCCTGTACCCTTACGAAGCTTCTTCACCAAATTTAAAAATTAGTCTCCCCAGCTAAACTTCACAGAATAGACCTTACTAAATCCACTTCTTGCTAGCTTGCTTCTAATTGCTCTAAAAGAGGTCATGCTTAATCCAAAATCGTTAATCTCGGCAAGGTCTAACATAGTTAGTGTCCGAGGGAACGAGTCCATCTCTTGTCCTATATTTTTTACAGGAATGGAGCCTCCAATGCCTTTCAAATGCGGTTCAAGAAAAATCGGCGTCAAGTCCACACCAACTATATTATACCAGAATACATTTACAGCATAAAGACTTAATCCATTACAACAAGCATGCTGTACAATTGCGACTACCTCATCAGCGTCAATATCTACCCACTTGTTGAAATTGCCTAGCATGAATTTCATGTAAGAGAGACTAGAATCGCCTTCAAGAAGCCTAGAAAGCATTTGCTTATTGAATTGTGCGTCAATCATATACCAATATGTTTCAAGTAATTCAATGTCCTTTAAGACTGGCTCGTGTCCCAAGTTCGTGTTAATGTCTCAAGGGCAGAATAAGAACTCCTAAAAGTCAGAAAACCGCACCTCAGCCACATCATTAAGCACTCCAATGGCACTCAGCTGAAACCGCCCGCCCCGGTCTCCGGAAAGGACAAGGCCATTTTGGGGCAGGTACCCTTTCCAGGGCGTTTCCATGGCTGGCTCCTCATCGTTCGCATCCCGGAAAAACTGCCAGGTATTGATGCGCCAGCTTACCTTATCAACGTATAGTCGGTACTTATTTTGCGGTGTGTTACCTACCTTCTCGAAAGTCATGTCAAGGATGTAGCTGGGGCGGATGGCTTGCGGATCGGTACGTACTTCACCTCCGTACTTCAGGGTTACGCCACTATCCTTGAGCTTGAAGTGGTGTACAAGCCAGTAGCTATCGTTGATCCACATGCTGTGGGCCTTTTTTAGGTCTGCGGCAAGTTCGGTGGGGTCCGTTACTTCTACGCCGTCTTTTTTCACTTTGCCCTGGAGGTTATCAGCATCGGCGAAATTAACCAGATAGACAGTACTGTCGTTTTGCATGGAAATCCGGGCACGTTTTTCTAGCTTGTCCCAGAGTAGGGTACGGGCGCCGAAGAAATTCCAGGTGAAGTAGCGGGTATTGGCGTAAGCATCCCAGCCACCGTGGTACTTCACGATGCTATCCGCCAGGCGAATGGCTTTACCATCAGAACCAGCAGCGTTAAACCCTTCCGCAGCGGGGTAGATGCCGGACTCGCCTACGGGCCAGGGTTGGGCTTCGATAATGATGGTCTTCTTGCCATCTTTCATGAACTTTTCACCCGGCTTCGGATTGTCTGCTTCTGTTTTTACGACTTCTGCAGCAGGGCTATCTGCTGTTGTTGAGCCGGAACCACACGCGAAGGTGATCAGTCCGAGGCAGAGAAGGAGTAGGTAGGCGGTGGCTTTCATCTTTGGTTCTTTTGTGGATTTGGGCGCTTAGGGACACCTCATAAATAACTGTCCGATTTGCAGCTTGGTCTCGCGGCACTGCTCTTCATATCTCGAAAACCACCGTAGCTATGGCTATGCTGGATTTCGAGCTACTCGATCAGCACCACGATACCTGCGCTTCAATCAGGACAGTTATTTATGAGGTGCCCCTTAACGCGGGTGCAAAGATCGGTTTTTAGGAGCAAAGATCGCATCGCATTGCCCTTTAACTTCCCCTGCACCTGCGGCCCCGCCCAACTTGTTATTTTTAGCATATAAACATTCTTGGCGTAAGCGTAGGGAAAGGAGATAAAGCAGAAGAAGGGGGGAATCAAGCCTTTGACCACATTGCTCTTATGGTGGAAAGGTCTTTTTTCATTGCGGCAAAAACGATTTTAGGGTCTACCCGAATGTCTCGGTCTCCATGCTCTGCCCCGCCCATGTCGTACTCGCAATGGAGGGAAACCGGAACATTGATGTTGTGTTTTTTTAACCACTTAAAATAGGCATCAAAATCAACCATTCCTTCTCCTATGGGGACATTACGTAAACGCCATTTGCCATCAACCTGCTCCCAGATAAAGTCTTTCAGAACTATTGACGTAATTCGGGGAGCGATTAACCGCAGGCCCGTTCGCCAGGATTCTCCTCCTTCTACCTTCGCATGACGAATGTCGTACTGGCACCCCATGTATGGATGTTCTGCTTTCGCTAGCAAATGATGAATATCCCAGATGGCTGCCCCCACCCGGCGGCCGGCATGATTTTGATACGCCCCCTGAATCCCAAATGATTTATTCAGTTTTGCCAGGCCTGCGGCCTGGCCTGCAATTCGGCTTAACGACTCCGGGATGGCCAACGATTCATCGAAGTTGTAGTACCCTAATCGGTAAGCTTTGATTCCCTCTTCAGAGGCCACCCGTAAAATTTCTTCGGTGTGAGGTTGCTTGGCATCGAGAATCGAGGTAGTCATTAAACCAGGAGAGAAGCCGGCTTTACGGATGGCCTGCATGGCCAAGGGAAGATCCGTTCTCACCCTTTCCGGTAAAACATGGCCTCCGGGGCGGACGGTTAAGTCCACTCCGTCAAAACCAAGGGAAGCCGCAGCTTCAGCCATTTCTTCGTACTCCAGGAACTGAAGATGTTTAGAGAAAATACTTATCGAAAGTGGGGCTTCCTTAAGGGGCATGGCCTGAGCGCTTGTACAGGCAGGTAAGCCTATTGCCAGCCCCGCACTGACGAGGGATGTTTGTCTAACAAAATTCCGACGTGATAAATTAGCAGGCATCTATAAGTTAGTTTGTTGAAGGTAGGCAAATAAGTCCCTGATCTCTTGGTCCGACAGGGAATCTAGAATCCGCTCGGGCATCAGCGAAGTGGGCAAAGCTTCCAGGCTTTCGATTTCCGAACGGGCGACAACCGTTTCCTCTCCATCCTGATTACGGAGGGAGATGGTGGCGTCGTTGCGGTCAATAATGGTGCCGAATAAGGTTTGTCCGTCCGTTTTCTTAGCGAGGTAGTTGACGTAGCCTTCCCGGATGTCGGCATTGGGGTCGACGATGTTCAGTACGAGGTAATTGAGGTTGCTCCGGTCGTAGCCCGTTAGGTCCGGACCAAGGTTCCCGCCATCGTTGCCTAGTTTATGACAATTCCTGCAGGATTTATCGTAGAGCAATCTCCCGGCCGCCAGGTCAACCGGACCACTTCCTATGGCCGCTTTGGCGCGGAGCGCAGTGGTTGCTTTCTGTTCTGAAGTAGCAATACTGACCTCTGGCCATATTTCATCAATGAGTTGGTCAACCTGCTTATCTCCGGAGAGCTTGAATTCCCGGACAATTTCCAGGGGGACATCGGCAGGTTTTACTATTTGCTTAGGGCTAATCAATTTCAAAAAATCCATCGTCCAGGTCTCCCGACTTGAGAAAAGACGGAATGCAGCGGTTTTAATACTTGGGTTAGCCCTGATCTTAAAGTTATAAGCTTCCGCAATTGCCCGCCCAATCTCCGGGGCATCGTAGTGGTTCAATGATTTAAAGCAGGCAATACGGACTGCGACCGCTTGCTTATTGTCTACGGCAATTTTGGTGAGCACCGGGACGCATTCGGGACGGTCAATAATGCCAAAAGCTTCAGCGTAAGCCTTACGTTCCAGAGGGTCGGCTTTGACGTCGCCCAGAATTGACAAGGCTTGTTCTACGGCAGTATCTTCATTTCTAAGGAGGCCAACGGTCAATTTCCCGCCGCCAAACTTATTCTGATACTTTTGGATTTGGTCCGTCAAGGGGAGAGGCAGCAGGGTGATGTCTTGCCCCCTGAATCCTTCCTCCGCTCCAACGAGCAAGGCTTTGGCGTACTCGTCGTTTGGAGCGTTTTCAAATATTCGGGCAGCAGCCAGGAAATTGGCTCTTCCTCCGGCCATGATGTACCGCTGGACCAGGCGCGGCAGAATAGCTTCATTGACGTGGGCGTTTTCCCAAAGTTTGGCTTTCGTAAAAAGACCAGATAAGTAATCACGGCTTGCCTCAGCGTGGGCCTCGATAGCCCACCAGGTAAACATGGTCGTTTCGTTGTCTTCCGCAACCCGTTCGTTCCTCAGCAGTCCGGTAATGATAGGTGCTGCCTGTTTGGACGGCAGCCGTTTGGCCGAGGAGGCTATTTGCCCAAGTACCTCCAGGTGGTTTTCCTGTATCGCTAGTGTTTCCAGCTTGGCACCTACTCCTGGGCTAGCCTTTCCTTGGTCTCCCGTTAAACGTATAGCCCACGAACGGACGTAAGGATCCGGATGGGCGAGGGCTTCCAGCGCGATTTTCTCAGTGAATCCTCCGCTAAGGTTGATGGCCCAGAGGGCTTCCAGGGCGGCTTGCCCATCTCCCGATTGGAACAACTTCAGCAATGCCGGTAAAGCCTTTACATCCTGGCGGTCTCCAAATATCCGCATGGCCTGTTGTCGGAACCACTTATTGTTTCCCTTCAACAACGCAATCAACTGCCCGGTAGAATAGGTGCTGAGGTCAAAGGCAGGCAGCGGTTCCTGGTTTTTGCTGCGAAGCCGGTAAATACGGCCGGAGTTCTTGTGCCAGTTGTCAATCGGGTTGACGTGCGACATGCGGCTGTCACTCCAGTCTGCCAGGTAAACGGAGCCGTCGGGTCCGGCCTTAATGTCTACGGGGCGAAACCATTTGTCGCTATTGGTTAAAATTTTCTCCTCGTCCACGCAGATGAAGGTAGAACCTCTAACGTCTGGCCGGCTAACTTGAACAAAGTTGTGCAAAGGGTTCAGTCCCAGAATTCTGTCGTTGTACCGTTCTGGCAGACTACTTCCTTCATATTTGATCCAGGCGTGCGTAAACCGCATTTTCTTGCCGTCGACTTCCATGCCAGGTAAGTAGCCCAGTGCATAAGGATTGGTTAGTGGGCCGTGTTTACCCCAGTTTTTTCGGTAGTAACCTCCTTGTTTATAGTAGAAGCCGCGGGTTACGCCATTATCCCCGGAATACATCCTTCCCTTGGCGTCAAATTCGGTGTCGAAAGTGTTTCCTCCCCCTTCCCCAAAAATTTCAAACACCTGGCTTACGGGGTGATAGCGCCAGATGGCTTGTCCTTTAAAGTGGACGTTCTTAGATGCTGCGGAAGTAATATTGGCAATGGTCGTACTCCCCTGGGCACCGTAAAGCCAGCCGTCCGGCCCCCATCGTAGGCTATTGGCTACTGCATGGGTGTCTTCAAGACCAAAGCCTTCCAGGTGAACAACGGGTTTTCCGTCGGGAATTCCGTCGCCATCCGGGTCAGGGTAAGCAACGAGGTAAGGCGGACTCAGTACCCAGACTTGTCCTCGCCCAAACGTAATGCCCGTGGTAATATTGAGCCCGGAAATAGCATCGGTTGATTTATCGTATTGCCCGTCGCCGTTAGTGTCTTCGAATACGGTGACTTTGTCGGCACCAAGCGGGCCTTCTCCCGGCGGGGCGAGTTTTTTATCGAATACCAAACGGGCGTGATTGTCGATTTCAGCTGCCTTTACACCTTCGGGATAGGGGTATTGGTTGTACTGTACGACCCAAAGCCGGCCGCGATGGTCGAAATTAATTTCTACCGGTTGGCTTACTTCTGGCTCGGAGAGTAACAAGTCCACGGCCAGGTCCTCCGGGAAACTAAAGCTGGCCAGGGTACTGTCGGGGTTCGGGAGGGGGCTTCCATCAGACTGGGTTCCCATGCTTTCGAATGCCTTCATGTATTTCATGACGGCTTCATTCGCGGCGACCTCAGCGAAGGATTTGTTTCGCGGAGGCAGAGCCTGGTCTTCGCATTGCAAGAAGAACAGTATCGGCATCAAACAAGTGATGTTTTTGACTACGGATTTCATAGGTACTATAAACTTGTCATCAACATAATGAATCTAACCGTCCCAAATCGCTTTACCAACCTTTAGACACGCTCTAAGCCTTCTACTATAAAAGCTCAACCTCCACATAAATTGGCTGGTGGTCACTGTACCGAAATTCTTGCTCAATACCCTGTACCTTTTTGATGCGCAGGTTGGGGCTGAGTAGGAAGAAATCGATCACTTTTTTCCGTGTCTTGTACTGGTCGTACGGCGCTGCACTAGCCCGACTGGAGGCAACGGTGGGGTCATAAGCATACTGCCAGTTAGGGGGCATGAATTCGAAATCTATAGCAAACGGAAGCCGAGTTGTCCGAACAGTAGGGTTCATACTGAACCAGTTAAAACCCGGAGGCATCTGGTTCCAGTCTGCTCCTACGGCAACGTACCGTCCAGCGGCGTAATCCGCAAGAATCAGTTCTTTGATCTTCGCCATTTGCTGCCCCCGGATGCTGCCATCAGCATCGTAGGCAGAGAAATGGACGTTATAGACCACCAGCTCTTTCCCGCCACGGACGGGGATGGTTTGCCGAAGCGCGCACCGGTCAAGTTGGAAAAGCTTGGTTGGCCAGCTGTATTCTCCTGGCAGCTGAATTCGCTCTGCCGAAGTCGGTTGGTAACGCGAAAGACTAGCGAGACCGCCAACTACGTAACCATAATGATCCCAGGGTTGAAGGATAGGCAGAGGCACCCGCTTACTTTTGAAGTTGGCAGCAAAATGCGCTGCATAATCCGACCGCGCATCCCGGGCAACGGCCAGTTGGTTGATGTAATGGCTCCGCCGGGCGGCCGTGTCAACTTCCTGCAAAAGGTAAATATCCGCAACATTCCCCTTTAAGGTGATCTCCTGTCCAACAACGTTACTCTTCACCCGCTCTTCGCTCATACGCACAGTTCCAGGCTTCGTCCACCAAAAACCTGCGGCCTGGTTGTAGAAGAAAAAGTCTTTATCCCCGATGCCTCCATAACCAACATTCCAGCTCATCAGACGGACGATAGAATCGTTGATGACGGACTCCGCAGCGGTTTGACCGTTACTTTCTTGCAAAGATTCGGTGCCTTCGGGCTGCCAGTCCGTAAAGGTGCCGAAGACTAGGAAGCCCACGATGTAGAGGAGGAAGATAAGGACGAGGTAGCCGAGAAACTTTAGTGATTTGCGTAGCATAGGGCTAAGGTACGGCGCTGTCCGGGAGTACGTAGCCTAGTAGGCTGCGGATGTTCTACCTCTTTGATTACCTGTCTTTTCCAGAAATAGTAATATGCTGAAGTCCGTCAGGACTCGGATAAGTGAGCTTAAACTACAGCTGCTTGCGCCACTAACTTATGGTAACGTTCTAGTAGTTTTTCTGCCAAAACCCGCCGATCATACTTTTTATGAAAGCGCGTTGCTGCAGCCCGGCCGATGCGTTCGAGCTTACGGCCTCGGGCCAGGCAATCTGCCACAGCCTCAACAAACTGGGCGGGCGTATCGGCAATGAACAGGTCGCGGCGGTGCTTCGCAGCGATGCCTTCCAGACCGATGGAGGAGGAGATCACTACCCGACCCAAAGACATAGCTTCGAGGATCTTTGCGCGCATTCCGCCGCCGCTAAGCAGCGGTACAATGCTGATGCTGTGGGCAGAAACAAAGGTGCAGGAGCAGTCTACTTCACCGTGAATAATCACATTTTTCATCTGCAGATGCTTCAGGCTTTCGGGCATGTTGCGACCAGCAATGTGGAATTCGATTTTTGGGAAACGACGGTGCATCTCCGGCCAGACATCGTTGAGGAACCACTGCAAACCTTCAAGGTTTGGCAGCCAGTCCAGTGAGCCGATGAAGTGCAGGTTGGGTGCCTTGCGGAAGCTGTCATAGGTTGGCTCTCCGCAAACAGTGTCAAGACCGATCGGGAGTGTGTGCCGTTCGCCGCGGAAACCCATGCTTTCAAAGCGCTTGCCGTCACGGCTAGTGATCGGGAGCAATAGGTCGTACTGGTTTAACTGGGCGGTTTCGTACTCTTTGAGCTGGCGCGTCAGGTGGCGTAGGTACCAGCGCTTGGGCGCGAAGCTGATGTTGGCACTGCAACGTTCCCAAATTTCGTGTTCAACATTGTGACTGCGCATCACCACCTGCGCGGCGGAGTGGCGACGGATGGTGGGTACGTAGGGGGAGAGATAGAGCGTCTCCAGTTGAATAACCTCAAAGGTTTCTTCTTCGAGCCATTTTGCCAGTGCGGCGTGGTATGCTGGAATGTCGAACCGACTGATGTGGTAAGACGTGCCGCGCACCAGGTTGCCGAGAGCATCGAACGGGCTGATCGTATTGTTAACATTTACGGTCCGGACTTCGTGGTAGTGGGCCATTTTATCGGGCAACTCCGTACCGCTGAAAAAATGCTTGCTCGTGTTCATCGCTAGAAGACTGACTTCACATCCCAATTCACTCAAGCTTTTGCTCAGGCCGTGGATGGCCTGGCTCTCTCCGTCTTTGAGCGGGTAGGGAAATTTCTTAGTCAGTAGTAATAGCTTCATACAGGAATGGCGATGGTCTTTCAAAAAAGTCCGGTTGGTTTTTTATGCTCTTCTATGGTCAGATACTGCAAAATGCGTAAACGTTGCTTCCTTCTGAAGAATTTCACAGGAAGAGTATTTACTTAAGGAATGTCCTCGAAACCAGTTCATTCAGTAGCTGAATATCTAGATAAACATTGACTTTTGTCTAACTTTAGACAAGATTTTATAGGAAAGTTCAAAATCTTTTGTCCAAAAATGATCCATTAGCAATTTTGCGAAATGGCTAATTCGGAATAAAATTCCGTGTGATTATATTTTTTAACCAAATAGTAGGCCTGGGCTTATTATTTCAATCATAATTTACTATGAAACAACTCTACGCTTTGCTTATATTTTTCTGTGCGGCATCGGCGCTTCCCGCACAAACTGTGGTCTTCGATTCTGATTTGGGTGGTTATTTCGCTTTTGACGAGGCTGGTGGACTGCTGGGCACTGAAGATTATATTACGGACGTGTCCTCCTTCGGCATTCCGGCAAATACGGCTACGCTCTCCGAAATGACCTTCGTCGGAGGTATTACCGGTAGCAGTGACGGCACTGGTGGTGTACTGGACATTCTATTCTACGATGCAGCTGGTAATTTTGCCAATTCAGCAGCTTTCATTCTCGGTGAAGGAGCGTTCATCTATACCCTTACTCTTGCCGATCTCGATGTTCCCTCCGCAGGCTTTATTCAGTTATTCATTGATGATACCCGTGTCGAAAATGCTGGCCGGGCGGTAGTTGGACAGTGGTTTTTTAACGCTGATCCTGCCGGGCCCATTGTAGGGCAGTCCCCTCAGGATCCCTTTACACTTGGTCCTGACGCAAATGGAGACGATTTCAATTTTGCGTTTTCCCTGACGGCCAACACCGTGTTTCTTCCGGTTGAGTTTACGGCGGTCAACGTAGCACCCGTCAAGACCGGTCTGGAAGTAACCTGGGCTACCGCCAGCGAGGAAGATAACCGTGGTTTCGAAGTCGAGCGCTCAGAAGATGGCGTAAGCTTTGCCAGCGTTGGTTTTGTTACGGCTCAGGGGCGTTCCGGGAACGGAGGAAACTATTCCTTCACCGATGAAACCATTCTTAAAAATACGGATTATTTGTACCGCATTCGTCAAGTCGATTTCGACGGTACTTCAATGCTTTCCGAAGTGGTTTCTGGTGCCTGGAACGACGAAGTGTTCACCGTAGGTAACATCTTCCCCAATCCTGCTATCACCTCGGCGGCGTTAACTTTACACCTTGAGAAGGCTCAGAGTACTACACTCAGGGTGTTCGATGCTTCCGGACGCCAGGTAAGTACGAATACTTACGGCCTGGATGCAGGCAATCACCGCCTGAGTGTCAACACGGCGGAATTTGCTGCGGGCTTGTACTTGGTTGAAGTCGTCTCTGCTGAAAAGCGCGTTACCCAACGGCTTACGGTCCGCTAAAGCATAATGTTCAGGGTCTGAGGAACTCCGTCATTTATAAAACGATTAACGCCCCAACCGATTCTCAGGTTGGGGCGTTTTTTTATCCAAAGAGGCTAGGGTTTTTAACTCTAACTTTGCACCTGCGACCGCGCCCAACAAGCTTTTAATACTTCCAAAGATTGTTCTCGACATCGTCTTCAAACATACGGTTAGTCGGGTTGATCATGACGGATTTTACCTCGCCTTTTGGTGCGTCAACCGTGAAGGTGTAAGTCGGGTAAACCCAACCCCAGTCTGGCAACACCTTCCAGTTTTTGGCGTAGCCAGGCTGTTGTTTGGTGCCGCGCATGATCTGGGGTGCGGTGTAGAACCACTGCTCGTTGCCATTTTTCATGGTCACTAGAATTTCAAGTGGCATGGGCATGCGGCCGATCTTTTCTAACTCCACTCTGGTTGTTTTGGCCTTGCCTTCTTTTACGCTTTTTACGGCATAGTCGGCGTAGTTTGTGGAGTTGACGAAGTAATCATTGTACCAGTCGAGCTCGAAGCCAGATTCCTTCTCCGCAATGCGGATGAAGTCGTTGGGGTTGGGGTGTTTGAAAGCCCAATCGTGGAAGTAGCGAAGCATAATGCGCTGGTGTACCTCCTCGCCGACGATGTACCGCAATTGCTCTTGGTATACAGCGCCATTGGTGTAGGCTGCAACGCCATAGGCTGCGTTAGTGCCGTAGTGGTCGGAGTGCGTGCTTAGCGCTTCTTGACGGCCACTGGTGCGGAAATTGCGCAATCCGAAGTAGGAGCGGGCGAATGGGTTCTCCACTGCGTCGCCACCGACTAGGCCCTTCATACGGAGGTGATTCATGACCTCGGCGGTGGCCCAGCTGGTGAAGCCTTCGTCCATCCAGGGATGCAGCGCTTCGTTGGTGCCCAGCAGGTGCTGGTACCAACTGTGCATCAGCTCGTGTACGGAAACACCGACCAGGCTCGGAAAGCTGCGCTCTCCGGTGATGAGGGTACCCATTGGGTACTCCATACCTCCGTCGCCGCCCTGAACAAAGCTGTATTGTTCGTAGGGATAATGACCGTAGTGGGCGTTGATGAAATTGAAAGCTTCATCCATCACCTTGGGCAGGTTTTCCCAGTTGGCGGTGGTTTTTTCGCCTTCCTGATAGAAGAAGTGCATCGTCATACCGTCAACCCGTTTCAGACTGGTGTGGCGGTAGTTGGGGTCTGCGGCCCACATGAAGTCTCCTACTTTGGGAGCTTTGAAGTGGTAGGTGATTTTCTTCTTGCGCTTTTTGGGTTCTGCTCCGTAGCCGTAGCCAATTTCTTCTGGGTTCTGGAGATAGCCCGTACCGCCAATGACGTAGTTGCGGTCGATGGTGATTTTGACGTCAAAGTCGCTCCAGATGTGGTAGAACTCGCGACCGACGTAAGGGTCAGCGTGCCAACCTTTGTAGTCGTACTCCGCCATTTTGGGGTACCACTGAGACATGCTGTACTCGATGCCCTCAGCATTGTCGCGGCCGCTGCGGCGAATCTGGAGGGGCACCTGAGCATCCCATTCAAGCTGGAAAGTAGTTGAGGTGCCGGGCATGATTGGCTTTGTCAAAGTTACTTCCATCACAGTGCCTTCTACTGTGTACGCCTGAGGCGTGCCGTCGCGCAGCAACGCTTTGGGCTTGATGTAGCCTATTTCATCGTCTTTTAGTTTGCTGATGCGGTTACCAACACGGCGATCGGCATCGGGTAGTGTAAGGTTACGCACGTCCATCATGCTGCCAGGCTGAAAGGCGTTAAAGTAAAGGTGGTAGAATACCTTGTGCAGGGTGTCAGGAGAGTTGTTGTAGTACTTAATGGTCTGTTTGCCTTCGTACTGGTTTTTCTTGACGTCCATATCAATTTCCATCGCGTACTCGGCCCGTTGCTGCCAACGATCGGGCTGGGCCGCAAGGCTGATGACGGAGAAAAGAAGGACTAAAAGGAGTAGATTACGCATAGTAGAGTAGTTAGTCTTTTGGTTGATAAGGTGTTTTAGGTGGGAATGTTTGACCGGGATGCCCGTCTTTAACCGATTGATAAGCTTTTCCGGGCGAGGGCGCAGGTGCAATGGGAGGTTTTGGACTCCCGACTCCCGACTCACTCACTCCTGCCCAGCAGCTACCTCATTGATAATTGTCCAGGCATTCCCAAGGTTTTTATCAATGTCTTCACCAGATACCTGGTTGCCAATATTGTCGGGGAAACCATAGAGGTAAGCATCCGCTTCGGCGAAGGATTCACAGGGGAATTCAAACCAGGCGCCCGTCAGGGTTTCCTGGACTGGTTTATCGTAGAAATAGTTGATTAGGCGAGAACCGAGATTACGGTTGGGACTATTGGCCGGCATGGTGATGCAGGTCATGTTGAAGAAGTTGATATCCGTCGCATCGGTATGGGGGAAGCGAACGCGCCAGGCTTCCGCTGCTGCGAAGTGCTTTGGATCTCCATTTAGAAACCACCGCACAGCTGCGCCCAGGCTAACGAAAGCCATGTCAATCTGGCCAGCCAGCAGGCGGTTCATCTGGTCTTCATCAGAGCCCTGGAGGCCACCAGTAGAGCGTTCATAGACGGTCTTCGCCCAAAGCTGTGCCGCAGCAGGGTTCAGGTTGAGGTACAGGCCGGCAACTACGCCCGCAAGGCCTGAGCTGTCCGGATGCGCTACGCCCAGGCGGATGTCCCGCGTTGTCGCTTTAATGATGCCTTTATAGGAGCCAGCTTCTTCAGAGGTTACGGCGTTGGGGTTGTAGACGGAAACCATTGTCCATCGCGTCAGCCCCGCCCAGTAGCCTTCATTGTCCAGGTAGCGATCACCAACGTTGCCGTTCGTGAAGGCGTCGACGAAGAAAGGCTGTAAAGCGCCGAAGCCCTTCAGCCGGGCGGCATCCTCAAGGGTCGGGACGATGAGTACGTCGGCGTCGATCTTTTTATTCGCAACGGCGTCTCCGATGATCTTGGCCATCGGTTGAACCTCTACTTCAACCTTCACACCAGACTTCGTCTCGAAGTCGCGGATGATTTGCGCATCCTGTGGTAAATAGCGCCAGGTCATCAACTTTACGGTGTTACCGTTGGACTGACTGATCGGGCCAGGGCCGGCCTTAATACCGCCACTGTTGCCAGTGGTTACTGGGTCGCCGCCGCCGCAGGCGGCCAGGCTGAAGATCATGGCCAGGGCGGCCAATAGCTGTAAAAGAGACTTCATGGATTGGTTTGTTGGGTGAGGCAAAGATATAGTGTTCGGGCGTACCACTGGATATTTCGCTTCGAGGGTTGATTTTCTGCCTCTCCCCCCGCCCTCTCCCACACGTCTCGCCTGAGGCTCGACGGAGAGGGAGCCA
>CAYPIM010000071.1:0-25920 GCA_964410795.1 uncultured Lewinella sp.
CTCCAACAACCCCAACATCTCCTGCAACTTCATCATGCACTCAATGGGGGTCATGTTATTGATATTGACCTCCTCTAGTGCAGCCTTGATCGCCCCCGCCGTAGGGTCTACCGTTTCGAAGATGGAGAGTTGGGGGGCGGGGTGGCTGAAGGTGTTGGCAGCTACGGGTTTAACAGCGGGAGCACCAGACAGCTCGGCGGACGAGTCAGCCCCCTCTCCCCCAGCCCCTCTCCCGGGGAGCGGGGAGCCATTCGCCTCAATATGTTGAGATTCAAGCTGCGCCAAAATATCCGTAGCACGCCGAACGATCTCGCGCGGCATGCCCGCCATCTGCGCGACGTGGATACCAAAACTATGGTTAGAACCTCCGGGGGAGAGCTTGCGCAAGAAGATGATCTTCCGACCGTGTTCTTTAATGGATACGTGGTAATTGCGGATGCGTTCCAGTCGATCACCGAGCTCATTGAGCTCGTGGTAGTGGGTAGCGAAAAGAGTCTTAGGCCGTGTCTTGCCGTTGCTGTGCAAATACTCAGCAATGGCCCAGGCGATGCTGATGCCATCAAAAGTTGATGTACCACGGCCAATTTCGTCGAGCAAGATCAAGGAGCGGTCCGTGATGTTGTTCATGATACTGGCCGTCTCATTCATCTCCACCATGAAGGTTGATTCTCCGGAGGAGATATTGTCGGAAGCGCCAACGCGGGTGAAAACCCGGTCGATGAGACCAAGGCGGACGCGTTCCGCAGGAACAAAGCTTCCCATCTGCGCCATCAGGCAGATCAACGCGGTCTGCCGCAGCAGCGCCGATTTACCGCTCATGTTCGGACCGGTGATCATGATGATCTGCTGGTTGTCCGGATCAAGGGAGACATCGTTGGGGACGTAGACTTCCCCCACCGCCAACTGCTTCTCAATCACCGGGTGGCGGCCTTGTACGATTTCGATGTCTTTGGAATCATCAAGCACTGGTTCAACGTAGCGGTTTCGGTTAGCCAGCTTAGCGAAGCTGAGCAAACAGTCTAGTTGACCAATCAGCGCCGCGTCGTGCTGCACCGGGCTGATGTACTGCTGAAGCCAAACGACCAGCTCTTCGTAGAGCTCTTCTTCCCGCTGCAAAATCTTGTCTTCAGCATTAAGAATTTTATCCTCCAGAATTTTAAGCTCTTCGGTGATGTAGCGCTCCGCATTGGTGAGGGTTTGTTTGCGTGTCCACTCCTCCGGTGCCTGGTCTTTGTATTTATTAGTGACTTCGAGGTAGTAACCGAAGACGTTATTGAAACCAATTTTCAGGCTGCTGATACCGGTCCGTTCGGCTTCCCGCTGCTGGATACCAGCGAGCATGGCTTTGCCGTTGCGGGTAATATCGCGCAGCTCATCAAGCGCTGAGTCAAAGCCATCGGCAATAACACCGCCTTTGTTCAGGTTTACGGCTGGAGACGCCATCAGCTGGCGGTCAATTTCAGCGCAGACGGCGGGCAGTGGATCGAGTTTGTCGGAGATGTCCGTCAAAACAGGGTTGCCGGTATCGGACAGCAATTCTTTGATCGGTCCGAGGGCACTGAGTGCGTTGGCCAATGAGCGAATCTCACGGGGGTTAACCTTCCCGAGCGGCACCTTAGATATCAGGCGTTCGAGGTCTCCAATGGTGCGGAGGTGTTCGTCAAGGTCCTGTAACAGAACCGCGTTACTCACGAAGGCGCGGACAACAGTGTGACGGCTTTCAATAGCCTTCTGATCGAGTAACGGCAGCACGACCCATTTGCGCAGCAGCCGGCCGCCCATTGGCGTCACGGTGTGGTCCATCACCTGCACGAGGGGCACGCCGTTGTCGTGGGGGCTGTGCAGGAGTTCGAGGTTACGGATGGTGAAGCGGTCTAACCAGACGTAGCGGTCGTTAGCCAGCCGGTTGATCCGGGTAACGTGCTGCAGGTTTTTGTTTTCGGTAGTTTCCAGGTAGTGCATGATCACACCGGCGGCAATCTGGCCGAGTTCCATCTTGTCAACGCCAAAGCCCTTGAGGCTGATTGCATTGAACTGTCGGAGGAGTTTTTCCTGGGTATAGTCGGTGGTAAAGATCCACTCGTCGCGCGGGGTGAGGTAGAAGCGATCTCCAAAGATGTTGAGGAATTCCTTCTTGCGGCCTTTGTTGATAACAACTTCCTTGGGTTGGAAGCTTTGCAGCAGCTTATCTACGTAATCTGACGGGCCTTCGGCACAGAGGAATTCTCCCGTAGAAATATCGAGTAGGCTCAGCCCGAAGTAGTCTTTCTTTCCGCCAGCAAAGGCTACGCAGGCGAGGTAGTTGTTGGATTTGTGATCAAGTAACTTATCGCCAACGGCCAGGCCCGGCGTGACGATTTCAGTAACACCACGCTTAACAATTTTCTTTTCCTTCGAGGGTTTCTCCAGTTGTTCGCAGATGGCGACGCGATGACCGGCCTTAACGAGGCGTGGCAAGTACATATCAAGACTATGGTAGGGAAACCCAGCAAGCTCTACGTCCGAACCACCGTTGTTCCGGCTGGTCTGGATAATGCCGAGGGTTTGGGCAGCCTTGATGGCGTCCTCGCCGAAGGTTTCGTAGAAATCACCTACACGAAAAAGGAGTAGGGCGTCCGGATGTTTGGCCTTCACCGCAGCGTACTGCGCCATGAGTGGGGTTACTTTCTTGGAGCCTTTTTTCTTTGACTTTGCCATAGGCGGGCGAAGATAAAGGTTAGATTCGCTTTGCGGCTACTTCGTGGTGATAGATTTATAGGTTTATAGATTAGTAGAGCTAGCGTTCTTACCACTCTCTCGCTTTGCTCGTTCACCTTTGGTGAGTAAGTGAAGCGCCGCGAACGGCGGAAGCCTATCAATCTATCACACTATCAATCTAATACGGGCGCGGCCGCAGGTGCAAGGAAGGGTTTTATTAAGTCTTACACCTTCCCTAAAGGTTCGCCCCAATCTATTTAAACCCACTTTGCATCCTGCGGCCGCGCAAAAAAGCGACAGGCAATAATCCTCTCAGTCCAGAAAATCCAAAATCAAGAACGAATTCCATAAAATGGAACAAATAATCCTCGTAAACATTCGTAAATCATTGATTTTAAACACAAAAGTCTTCTAGCCTGCTTTTTGTTAGTCTACCCGTGTAATAAAAGACAAGCATGGCTACTCTCGCAAACAATGGCTTTCATTTGGTAAACGCCCAACCTATCAGAGGGCTTTTCATTCCTGATGGAGAGGGAGCCCCTCGGTGGATCTGGCCCGCGGACAGCAATAAACCAATGTTTCTGGAACTGTACCAGGCCATTACGTTTCGTCAGCACCTTTTTGTGGCAGCAGTCCGGCTAATTTTCATTCTCCGCCTTCAACGGATTGTTTTTACCTCTATTGAGCTTGAACCCGGCCGGTATGAATCAGGCGACGGATGGTCGGTTTTTACCGGAACACCAGGGCCAAACCGCAAAGAGGTAACCGTAAGAAAAGACGGAACCATTACGAAGACCGCTGCTTCAGCCACGGCAGCCCTCAATTTGCAAAATGAAGTAGCTTTTCTTCAAAAATTTCAAGCCAGCAAATATGACTTTTCGTTTTCGGTGCCCAGGCTTAAGAGGCAGTCGGAGACGGGGCTCACGATGGAAAAGCTCGATCACCGCGGCACCTGGGGCCAGTTTAACCATACCCACGCAGAGGCCCTTGGGGAATTACTCCAGTCTTCCTCTTCCAAAGAAGCCGTTGGGGCCTGGCAAGAATGGGAAAACATCCGGGACAAAATCAATGGCTTGAGGAACGCCAGGCACTCAGAAATACCTTTCGGTATAGTCAAGGCCTTGATGCAGCTGGTTGTTCTTGAACATATGCAGCCAAAGATCAAGTTCGGGCTGGCCCACGGAGATTTCACTCCGTGGAACACCCTTCGCCTAGCGGATGACCGGTTGGGCATTATCGACTGGGAGATGGCCCACTCTTCCATGCCTGCGGGCTTTGACTTCTTCCACTTTCATCTGCAAAAAGGCATTCTTGTGGAGCGAAAAACGTGGCAAGAAATTTATAATGACATCCGGACCGGGCTGTCACCTTCAGTTCGTAAAAAACTATTTGGGGAGGTAGGCATTTCGGTTGACCGCTACCTCCGCCTCTACCTGGTTTATCACATCTCTTATTACCTCTCACTATACCAACAGCAGGCAGATTGGCATCCGCAAGTTTACTGGCAGCTGGACGTATGGTCAGACGCACTGGCTTTCATAACTCCTGATATAGACCAGCGCAAGTCACTCATTTCCCGGCTCTTTGAGGTATTAGGTAACGAGCAATACGCCGTCCTCAAGATGGCAAACGACAACCCGTTAGCACTTCCAGTCAATAGTGATTTGGACGTTTTGGTAGATAGTGCACATACCGCCGGGCACATCACTGAACGGCTAAAAAATTTTCCGCACATTTCATCCTGTAAAGTGGTTAGGAAATCTTTCATGGTTTCCCTCTTTTTAGTCTTAAAGAACGAGCAGGTGCTCAACCTTGATCTTATCTGGAAGCTAAAACGAAAGGCAACCGTTTTCATGGATGCAGCGGGAATGATTCAACGTTCCACCAGGAATGCTTGCGGGATTCCTGTCGTCTCACAGGAAGATACTCACCAGTACCTCCAGCTTTTTTATGGGCTCAACGGGGCTGCTATTCCTGCCCGGTTCGGTCAGCTGAAGGCGACCGGTCTGGTGGTAAAGGATTCACCTGAAAACAAAGGTCTACGTGGCCTGCTCAACAAGCTAAACTACCTATCCGACTCCGTACGGACTATGCTTTTCAACCGTGGTTTCGTCGTTACTTTTTCGGGAGTGGACGGTGCAGGCAAAAGCACAGTGATTGAGCATGTAGTACGAATGCTGGACAAAAAATTCCGCCGACCCGTCAAGGTACTTCGCCATCGGCCTTCAGTGTTCCCGATCCTTAGCGCATACCGGTACGGCAAGGCGGAAGCGGAGCGTAAGTCCGTCGCAAATCTGCCCCGTACGGGAGGTAACACGAGCACCATCTCATCCGTAATCCGGTTCTCTTATTACTACCTGGATTATTTGCTGGGCCAGTGGTACGTGCACTTCCGTTATGTTTTACGTGGCTACGTGGTGGTATACGACCGGTATTATTACGACTTTATGGTCGATGGCCGGAGGAGCAATCTAGAGTTACCTGAATGGGTCACAGCCGCAGGTTTTCGGCTCATCAAGAAGCCTGCATTTAATTTCTTCCTCTTTGCCGATCCCGACATTATTCTGGCCAGGAAACAAGAGCTAGAGCGTAAGACCATAGTGACCTTAACCCAGCGGTACTATTCTCTTTTTGAAGGCTTCCAGCGGAAGTTAGCCCTTCGGGTATTCACCAATATTGAAAACATAGCACTGGAAGACACTCTTGAGGTGATCAGCCGAACGCTGCTGCAAAAGCGCCACTAAAATGAAGGCATTTATAACTTCAATTATTCGATTGCGCAATCCTGGTTTTACCTTCTCTAAAGCAGTAGACAGCCGAATGCTATTTTCCTTTTTCGCTAGTACGGCTCGTTCGCTGTTACGAGGGTTATGGGTACTACTACTGGGCAAGCTTCCCAAAGGCATAATGTTGGGTTCAGGGGTATCCTTTAGGCACGCTCACAAGATCAGCTTCGGCAGGTTTTTAAAACTTGGTGACCGGGTAAGTCTTCAAGCACTTGGGCAAGAGGGGATTTCCTTCGGAGACAACGTGAGCATCGGGGATTACAGCAAAGTGGTGGTGAGTACCACCTTAAACCAAATCGGAGCGTACATCCGGATCGGCCACAACGTCGGCATCGGAGAATATGCCTATTTGGGCGGCGCGGGTGGATTAACGATCGGAGACGACTGCATCATTGGTCAGTATTTCAGCTGTCATCCCGAGAACCACAATTTTGGAGCCATGGATTTACCAATTCGCCATCAGGGTGTATCCCGGGCAGGTATTGCCCTGGGCAAAGACTGTTGGGTTGGTGCAAAGGTTACGCTCCTAGACGGTGTGCGTATCGGTAACCATTCCGTCATTGCTGCTGGGGCTGTAGTAACCAGATCGTTCCCAGCCTATAGCGTCTTGGGGGGCGTACCGGCGCGACTGATCAAAACCCGCAGCAGTTCACCCCGTCCATCTACTCTTTCGCCCCAATTATCTCCTGCCTCATGAAAACGATCCTTGCGACTACTTACGCCGTCAACCCGTACAAAGGCTCTGAAGATGCTATGGGCTGGAACTACGTCTACCAGGTTGCCCGCTTCCATCAAATCATCGCGATTACCCGCGAAAACAACCGGGAACATATTGAAAAATATATGGCGGAGCACCCAGACGAAAATTATGCAAACATCCAATTCCTTTACTACGATCTTCCTAAGCATCTTCGATGGTGGAAACGGGGAACCTGGGGAGCTATGCTGTATTTTTTACTGTGGCAGAAGGGCGTTGTAAGCTTCGTACGGAAACAGGGCCTGAGTTTCGACATTACCCACCACCTTAACTTTCATAATGACTGGAGCCCTAGCTACCTCTGGCAACTTGGTAAACCTTTCGTCTGGGGGCCAATCGGTCATCATCCTTCCATCCCTACGGCCTTCCGGTCAACCATGCCAACGGGCGATAAGATCCGGGGCTTACTGACCGGAGTCATCAAGCAGTATTTCTGGAACTGGAGCCATGCACTGGCAAAAACAAAGGAACAGGCCGATTATATCTGGTGCATGAATGATTCCGTACCTGAGGTCCTTGACTTAACGGAGAAAAAGTATCATGTCTCTCCTTCCGTGGCCACTCATGATTTTGGATGGGGCCCCAACCGGGAGAACAATTTCTTTCATGTCCTTAGTGCCGGCCGGTTGGTTCATATGAAAGGCTTCGACCTTACAGTGCTTGCCTTTGCTCGTTTCATCCAGGACAACCCCGGAGCGAAAGCAGTGCTTACCATCGTAGGAAAGGGGCCACAAAGAGAACAGATCCTGAAGCTGGCAAATTCCTCAGGAATTGCCTACCGGCTGAACCTCATTGGTTGGATTGAACGGGCTGAGCTAATGAAAAAAATGAAGCAAGCCTCTTTGTTTCTATTTCCATCTCATGAAGGTGCCGGCATGGTCGTGCCAGAAGCACTCTCCTTCGGCCTCCCCGTAGTAACCCTCGACAATTGCGGCCCCGGCCAGTTTATTACGCCTGAATACGGCGCAGCGATAAAATCTAATACCTACGACGGAACCGTAGAAGCCCTGGCAGCTACACTTACCCGGCTTTACAGAGATAAGGACACTTACCAAAGGATGAGAGCCGCAGCCCGTAAGGCCTTTGAAGAAAAATTTGCCTGGGACCGAAGAGGAGAAACGCTACGATCCATTTACGCAAAACTATAATCGCTATGACCTCAATTTTCGCATCTCATTTGCTTAACGATTACAGCGGAAGTCCAAAAGTATTAAGCCAGTTGCTTAAAGGTTGGGCCGCAGCCGGGCACCAGGTAAATCTTCGGACCAGTACCTCATCGTCTGGCTTCCTGACCGATATTGAAGGCGTCCAGCTCCACAATAATTATTACCGCTTTTATCGGTTCATCCCAATCAGACTACTGGTGCTGATGGTAGCTCAGTTCGTTACCCTTCTGGCACTCCTCCGGAAGGTAAGTAGTAACGACATCGTTTACGTCAACACCCTACTCCCGTTTGGAGCGGCCATTGCCGGCCGCATCAAAGGTGCGCGGGTTATTTACCACATCCACGAGACTTCAATCAACCCACTGGTCTTCAAAAAGTTCCTCCTTTTTTGGGTCCGGGTCTGTGCTACCGAAATCATTTATGTATCAGATTTTCTAGCGCAAGAAGAACCAATCGATAAGCCATCACATATCCTATGGAACGCGATAGAAGACGATTTCAGAAAGAGAGCAAATCTTTATGGTGGGAAAAACGAACAACACGGCAAAGTCTTAATGATCGCCTCTCTTAAACGATATAAAGGGGTAGACGAATTCCTTAAAATCGCTAAGGCCTGCCCTGAGCTCCACTTTGACCTTGTAGTTAATGCTACCCAAGAAGAGATCATAAAATATTTCACCAACCAGGCGATGCCGACGAACCTACAGGTATTTCCTGCCCAACGAGACGTCCACCCTTTTTATCAACAGGCAGACATAGTCATGAACCTCTCCCGGCCTGATGAATGGAAGGAGACTTTTGGGCTCACAGCTTTAGAAGCCATGATGTATGGCTTACCGGTTATTGTCCCTCCTGTTGGAGGCATTGCAGAAATTGTTCAGGATGGGATAACCGGCTACCATATTGACGGAAAAGATACGGACCTCATCGTGAGTCGCCTGCGGGTATTGAGTTCTGCGCCGCTACAGTACAAATCAATTAGCAGGCTTGCGGCAAAACACGCCGCCACCTTTTCTGAAGCACAGTTTCTGGACCAAAGTCTTCGTCTAATTGAACGAAAAAATTCCCGAAACAGGAGTCGTTTTCCAAAAAATGGAACAATTTTAAGTAAATAATATTCGTATCACACTGATTATCATTGCGAAATTAATTTGGCCCGCATTTTGGACTATTCTCAGTAATCGAATTAAACTTCGAAAGTCATGCTTAACAAGAAGAAGAAACTAGCTATCATCGGAACTGTGGGACTACCTGCATCTTACGGAGGCTTTGAAACCCTCGCCAGCCATCTTGTTGAGAATCTGGACCAGGAATATAACATGACGGTGTACTGTTCAGGCAAACAATACCCCGAACCAACCCGCCCTTCCCACTACCGTGGAGCTCGCTTAAAATATATTCCACTAAAAGCGAATGGTGTTCAAAGCATCCCTTATGATACCTGGTCTATTCTCCACGCACTGTTCTATGCAGATGTACTTCTTATTCTTGGAGTAGCTGGTGCCTGGATTCTTCCCTTTGTGAAGTTCTTCACCAATAAGCGCATTATCATTTCCATTGATGGTATTGAATGGAAGCGTGATAAATGGTCGCGGCTGGCAAAGATGTACCTCTACTGGGCAGAAGGAATGGCCGTAAAGTATTCGCATTGCGATATTTCAGACAATGAGTCTATTCAAGATTATACCGCTGAGCGTTACGGGAGCCTGAGCAACGTGATAGAGTACGGAGCGGACCATACTATTAAAGTTCAAGCATGCCGCAAAGACGTTAAGCGATACCCGTTTTTGGCAAGGCCTTACGCCTTCAAAGTTTGCCGAATTGAGCCAGAGAACAATCTTGAAATGGTCTTACAAGCATTCTCTTACTTTAATAAGTACCCACTCGTTTTGGTTGGTAATTGGGACAAAAGCGTATTTGGCCGGAACCTAAAATCAAAGTACGGCCAGCACAGTAACCTGATTCTTTTAGACCCCATCTATGACCAACGTGAAATTGATTTACTCAGAGGTAACGCCACTCTCTACGTTCATGGGCATAGCGCAGGAGGGACCAATCCATCGCTGGTAGAAGCAATGTATCTCGGCTTACCAATCATTTCTTTTGGCGTCAACTACAACCGGACAACTACGGAGGGGCAAGCGATATATTTCAACAACACGGTAGAGTTGACCTCTTTATTGCACACAATTTCTTCAGCGGATCTGCAGCAGGCGGGCAGAAGAATGAAAGAAATAGCTAACCGGCGCTACAAGTGGAGTCTAATCGCGAGAAAGTACCAGGCCTTAGTTGAAAAAGCCTGTAGCGTAGACATCAAAGGCTCCGTAAGGCCATCCTTCCAGGAATATCAGGAAAAAACGCTCACAGGATACGGTGCCGGGCACCTTTCAACCCATCACTTATTCTACGAAAATACTGACAGCTCTCTCTGAAACGAAGCAGATTTATAGGTTACTTTTTGATTATATACGATTTAGTTTATCAGATGATATTGATTGTTTTTTGGTCTTATAACACGTTTTAGTTTATCAGATGATTTTGATTATTTTTTATTCTTATAACACGTTTTAGTTTATCAGATGATATCGATTTTTTTGCGCGGACGCGGGTGCAGTGATTGTTTTAAAACACAGTCTTGCACTTGCGGCCGCGCTTTTAGAAGCCTAAACATCCTTAACGAACCAGAAAAGAAGGTGAAATCAGACACTCCTACCCACAACCTCCTTATATTGCCTCTAATGGTTGAGTTCAGAAGTCTTTGATCATCCAAATTTTGCCACTAAGGCCCGGTAAAAAACGAGCGTAAGCCGCCGAAAGCTATGTTAGCTCGCACCAAACCGTTGTCTTGAGCTCAATGATCAAGTACTTTTATCCTCTACCTATAGCAAAAAAAGGTATACGTTGGATAGTTTCAAGATTTTCATAGTTGAAGATGACCCATTCTACGGGAGGTTGCTTAAGCACCACCTTAGTCTGAACCCAGATTATGAGGTAGAGCTATTTGAATCTGGCAAAGCCTGTCTTCAAGAGCTGTATCGTAAGCCGGATGTTGTTTCCGTAGACTACGGGTTACCGGATATGAACGGAGACGTCCTGCTCAACAAGATTCGAGCGGTAAATAGTAACGTCCCGGTAGTAATCATCAGCGGGCAAGAAGACATTGCCACGGCAGTTAACCTCTTAAAAAAGGGAGCGCGCGATTATATCGTTAAAGACGACAATACTAAGGATTTGCTCTGGCGATCCATCATCAACATCCGTGAGAACAGCGACCTTAAACAGGAAGTTGAGACGCTAAAAGATCAGTTGGAAGAAAAATTCAGCTTCGACAGCATCATCGGGAATAGTAGTGCGATGCAGGTGGTTTATAAATTGCTAAAGAAGGCAATTAAGTCGAACATCAACGTAAGTATTACCGGAGAAACGGGTACAGGCAAAGAAGTCATTGCCAAAGCCATTCACTACAATAGTGAACGTAGCAAGCAACCTTTCGTAGCCGTAAATATGGCCGCAATACCCGAAAACCTACTTGAAAGTGAACTCTTCGGTCACGAAAAAGGAGCATTTACAGGAGCGGTAGGAAGAAAGCCTGGAAAGTTTGAAGTAGCGAAAGAAGGGACGCTATTCCTTGACGAAATAGCGGAGATGGATTTATCGCTTCAGAGCAAGATTTTGCGGGCTATTCAAGAACGGGAGTTTACTCGCGTTGGAGGAACGGACTCCATCAGGTTCAAAGCCAGGCTCCTCATCGCCACTCACCGAGACCTGGAGGTCCAGGTACGGGAAGGGAAGTTTCGGGAAGATCTATATTACCGGGTTATGGGCCTACCTATTGCATTACCCCCCCTTAAAAACCGGGGCGAAGATGTTCTTCTGCTGGCTGATTTTTTCGTTAAGCAATATACCAAGGAAAATAAAACAGGGGCTTTGAAGCTCAACAAAAGTGGTAAAGAAAAACTTTTGAAGTACCATTTCCCCGGTAATGTCCGAGAGCTAAAAGCGATTATGGAGCTTGCTTGTGTAATGACAGACACCAATGGCATCAGTGCTGAAGACATACATTTTTCGGGGCTCAATAGCAGGCAAGACATAGCCTTCGGCGAGAAAACATTACGTGAGTATACCCTAGAGATTATTAAGCATTATCTTGAAAAATATGATAACAACGTGGTGCGGGTAGCCGAAAAACTCGAAGTAGGAAAGTCGACCATTTACAATATGCTTAAAAGCGGTGAACTCAACAACAACTAAAGCATGACTGCAAATCAATACCTCTTACGCAGTAAAGACACTTTCGCAGCATCGCCTGATGACCAAGCCGACCTGGTTCTTGGCTTTGGCTTTAAGCCATTGCTGGAAGAAGAAAATTTATACACTTCTGTTCGAGAGCAATTCCCCAATGCGATCATTGCTCTTTGTTCATCTTCGGGTGAGATTCATGACACAGAGGTCTATGATGACACCCTGACTTTGCTCACTATGTCTTTTGCTAAAACTCGCTTGCGCCACAACGTAGTAGACATTAAGGACCATCCGGATAGCTTCACGGCAGGCGCCGAGGTAGTACGAGACCTGATGGAGGAGGACCTGCAGCACATTCTGATTTTATCCGACGGTAGTTTGGTAAACGGAAGTGAACTTGTAAAAGGAATTCACAGCACCATCCCGGACCATATTTCTATAACCGGGGGGCTAGCGGGAGATGGGGCCAACTTCAACTATACCCTCGTAGGACTCAACGAACCCCCAAAACAGGGGAGGATACTGGCAATTGGCTTTTACGGCGACAGTCTTCGCGTCGCCCATGGATCTTTTGGCGGTTGGGAACCATTCGGCTTAGAAAGAACCGTGACAAAATCTTCCGCCAACGAGCTTTTCGAAATCAACGGAAAAAGTGCTCTTAATATGTATAAGGAGTACCTTGGAAAATACGCTTCCGAGCTTCCAGGTTCGGCATTGCTATTTCCTCTATCCATTGATCTGGGAGATGGAAACGGATATTTAGTCCGAACGATTTTATCCATTGACAATGAACAATCAAGTATGATTTTTGCCGGAGACCTTCCCGAAGGAAGTAAGGTCAGATTTATGAAAGCTAATACCGATCGGTTGGTGGACGCTGCCAGTGTTGCGGCAAAGACAAGCTTAACGGGATTCGACGCAATTGAACCAGAAATGGCCCTATTGATCAGTTGTGTCGGGCGCAAACTCGTACTTGGCCGGCGGGTTGATGAAGAAGTCGAGGCGGTAGCGGAAGTCTTCGGAAAAGACACCGTTATTGGCGGCTACTACTCCTACGGAGAGATCTCTCCTCTACAGAAAGGCGGTGCATGTGAACTGCACAACCAAACAATGACAATTACCTGCATGCAGGAGGTCGAATAATAAATAAGCCTAAGGTTATATGTACCATAAACTTCTTCAGAAGCAGATCCGAAAATATTTACCAGAAGGCGTGGCCAATCAGGTAAAATTTAAGGCATTCCTGGAAAGCATAAATAATTCTTACGAGTCTTTTGAGCGCGACCGGGAGCTAATGGACCATGCTTTCACCATTAGTGAAAAAGAGTTTGCTGAAATTAATCAAGAATTAAACTCTTTAGCAGATCAGCGCTTACTCACCCTTAAACAACTAAACGAAACGGTAAGTAGCCTTCTGAACTCAAATGAGCCCATTGATGAAAACGAAAACCTTGTAAGCCTTTCTGAAAAAATAAAAAGCCAAGTTAATATAAACAAGATCACCCAGGAGGAGCTCTCCAGGAATATTAACTTGTTTAAAACACTACTTGCCAATTTACAATCAGGTGTCCTTATTGAAAACGAAAACAGAAAGGTTCTCTTTACGAATGAACTATTCTGCTCCTTCTTCAGCATCCCCGCAGAACCAGACCAGCTTGTGGGAATGGACTGTTCAGAATCTGCACGGCAAAGTATGGGGCTTTTCAAGGAACCCGAAAAATTTATTAGTAGAATAGATACTTTGTTACTGGAAAGAAAACCTTTCTATAATGAAGTTCTAGAAACCATGGAGGGCAGAATTCTAGAACGCGACTATGTACCAATTTTCATTGATGAAATATATAAGGGGCATTTCTGGAAGTACAAAGACGTAACGGACCAAGTCCATTACCAGAAAAGTCTTCAGGAGAGTGAGGAACGGAACAGGCTAGTAATGAGTTCCTCTCTTGATGCAATCGTTATTGCGAACGATAAAGGCGAACTGGAATACTGGAATCCACGGGCCGAGCAGCTTTTAGGTTGGACACCAGCGGAAGCGATCGGTAAATCAATGGCCGAGTTGTTTATTCCGGATCATATGCAATCAGCTCATCATGATGGTATGAACCGGTATCTTGATACTGGAGTCAGCCAAATTTTAAACCAGGAACTAGAGCTTTCTGCGGTCAATAAAGCAGGAGAAGAATTCCCCGTCGAGCTCGTAGTGGTCACCTATCAGCAAAATGGGAAGCACTATTTCTGTGGTTTTATGAAAGACATCTCTTCCAGAAAAAAATCTCAAGCCCTGCTCAAGGCTCAGGAAGAGAAGTATCGGAACATCATCACCAACATGAACCTTGGTTTATTAGAGGTTGACACCGAAGAGAACATTCTTTTTGCCAACCAGGGTTTCTCTGATATTTCTGGCTACGAGGCTAGTGAATTGATCGGAGATAAAACGAGTCGCTTTTTACTTAATGAGGAAGAAATCTCTATTCTCGAGCAGAAGCATAAGTTAAGAACCAAGGGTATTTCTGACAGCTACGAGATAGCAGTAAAGAATAAAGCCGGTGAGATTCGATGGTGGTTCATTTCCGGAGCACCAAATTACAATGATGAAGGAGAATTGGTTGGTTCAATTGGTATTCATCTTGACATCACTAACCAGAAAGAGCTTGAATCTGCCCTGGCCGTAGCAAAAAACAAAGCGGAAGATGCCTCGGTCGCCAAAGAAGCTTTCCTGGCCAATATGAGCCACGAAATCAGGACCCCACTCAATGCCATTATTGGAATGATCCGAGAACTATCTCGGGAGGAGCTATCTCCTAAACAACAAACTTACCTTAGCCACACTGATACTGCAGCCAGGCACCTGTTGTCCATCGTAAATAATATTCTCGACATCTCTAAAATCGAAGCGGGGGAATTAAAGCTTGACGAACATAATTTCAGCCTTCAGGCGCTGCTTGCCAACATCACCAGTATTCTCCACTTCAAAGCCTCTAAGAAAAACATTAAGCTCACGTCCGCTTTAAGCAGCGATGTTTGGCCAGCATACGTAGGAGACAGTGCTCGCCTTCGTCAGGTCTTAATCAACTTACTGGATAATGCCATCAAATTCACCGTGGAAGGCTCCGTCCGCCTTAATGTAGAAGTGCTTGAAGAAAGTGAAGAAAGTCAATCAATCATAATTACCATTGTGGACACGGGTATTGGGATGGATGCGGACTATATAGAACAGCTATTTTCAAAATTCAGCCAAGCCGAAAAATCAACCTCCAGACGGTTTGGAGGTACAGGGCTTGGTATGTCGATAACCAAAGAAATCATTAAATTGATGGGAGGTGATATTGATGTAGTGAGCGAAAAGGGCGAAGGCACTGAATTTAAAATCCAAATCAAGCTTAGCAAAGGAGATATTAATAAGCTATCTGACAGCATACAGGATAATCAGGAGTTGCTGCGTGGCGCTCATGTACTTTTGGTCGAAGACAACGTAATGAATCGATTCATTGCGATTAAGAGCCTGTCGCATTTCGGTTGTACCGTCGATGAAGCTGAAAATGGCCTGGCGGCGCTAGAACTGCTAAAAAAGAATAAATATGACCTGATCTTGATGGACATCCAAATGCCGGAACTCGACGGAGTAGAAACCACCAAAATCATTCGGAATGAATTGAAACTTGAACTCCCGATAATTGCAGTAACGGCCAATGCCTTCAAGAAAGATATTGACCTTTACCTTAGCATTGGGATGAATGACTACGTAACGAAGCCTTTCGAAGAAAAGCAACTCTTTAATACAATCGTGAATCAACTCCAGTGGAATACAACCATAACATCAACCAATTCTTCCGCCGCAATTAATAATAACTACGACTTAACTCAACTAAAAGCGCTGAGTAGAGGAGATGAAGATTTTGTCCGCAACATGATCGAAATTTTCCTGCAGCACACACCTGCAGCGCTGGAAGAAATACAGAATGCATTGCTAGAAAGAGATTACATAAATCTGGCGAAGGTTGCTCATCGCATAAAGCCAAGCATAGAGAGTATGGGAATTAGCCAATTAGATGGTGTTGCAAAAGACATTGAGCTTTCCGCTAAAGCTGAAGACGGCATCGATCACACTGCACTTTCCGGTAAAGTCCGCTTCCTTGTCAATACACTCTCTGCTGTATTCCAAAAACTGCAAAATGACTTTAAATAATATGAATCATGCGAATCAGAGGCTAAAATAAAGGGAGACGGACGTTTGCAGGTATAACTTTGGTGAGACAACCTGGCCGAAGCGCTCTCCTGAGCGCGAGTGGACCGAGCACGCTTCGAGTGCGAGAAGTCACCGTTGATAAACAAAACCTTATAAAGTAAGATCTTAAGGGTGGGAAATAACTTTATAGCAAAATCTGCCAAATACGCCCGCGCTCGGAGAGCTACGGTCATAATACACACTATGATAACTTTGACAGCGTAGGTTTCCTTCTCAACTAAATTATTTTTGGAATGAATACTGAGACTTTACTGGTAGACTACTTCTCACAATACATCACACTGAGTGAGGAGGAAGTTCAGCTCATTAAAAGTGAAGACATCATACGGGAGTATAAGAAAAACCATGTCTTGCTGGAAGAAGGGCAAGTGGCTAAAGTCTGCTTCTTGGTGCTGAAGGGGTGCGTCAAAAGGTATTATTTGGAAGACGGAGAAGAGAAAATAATGGACTTCTATACCGAGAACGACCCCATCGCTCCCGTTAGTTACACCAGCCAGGAACCATCAGAATACTATTTGTCCTGCGTCGAACCATGTTTGATTTCTACGGGAACCGAGGAAAGCACAGAACGATTCTTGGCGATGTTCCCTAGGTTCGTCCCGATTTTTATTAAAATCGGTGACAGTTTGACCGCCAAAAAGCAAATTAATTACGATAGCTTCAAGAAGTCTTCGCCAAAGATTCGGTACCAGAAACTTATGGAGACTAGACCAGATTTGCTGAATCGCGTCCCTCAATACATGATTGCCAGTTACTTGGGCATTAAACCAGAGTCTTTGAGTAGAATACGTAAGCGACTTGGATCGGATAAGCGTTCTCATTGAACGCAGGGCCTGATTTTTTGCCGCTTTTTAGGTTTCTTAACCAAAGTCAATGAATTTGGCTCCAATCGACCTGACCTTTGCATTCTCAATTTTCTTAGCCAATATACCCAAGCCACTCCGGCTCAGGTATAGCTATAGCTAGGAACGTCGATTTAGTAATCACCTGATTTTACATCGCGGTTATTTCATGGTGCTTCTTGCCTTAAGGTCATTGCTGTCCAGCAATGAACCATTGGCGTAGCCATGGCTAATAGAGCGTGTGAATGATTCGCTTACGATCTCGGCGGTTGACTATTTAATCACTTTTTAAACCCATAAAACCATGTTGAAAAACAATCTCAAGCCACAAGCATTTCTTTCGAGCCTGTGGATATTCATCCTGCTTAATATGATCCTTAGGGATTTGCACGAATTCCCAACCGAGGGATACGTTGAAGAAATGATGTCGCTCAAATTGTCGGGAGGAACGATGCTGCTGTATGCCTTCATTGTAGAAATCCCCATTCTGATGGTCGTGCTGCCAAGGGTATTGAATAATACCATGAATAAATGGGCCAACACATTCGCCGTGGTCATTACCATGCTTGGCATCCTTAGCACCTTACCTACCGGAGATATGGATGATGTCTTTTTCGCAACAGTTAATTCAGTGGCCTCTTTGGTGATCATCATTACCGCCTGGAGGTTGCCGGTTCCTGCCAATCCTCAAAACGTAGAAGCATGAAAACATCATTGAATTTAGCTTGGGGCCGGGCAGGTAAGCTGTGTCGCCTTGTTATAACCGCGAGTTTAGTATGGTCCGTTTTACTGCTCGCAAACGGTTGTTTGACCCATAAAGATGTTCGGCTGCGAACCAAGAGCATCAAAGAATGGGAGGCGCGCCAGGAGAAAGAACGCGAAAGGATGCCAGACACGGTGCAGACAAGTACTGTTTGTACTCCATTGCCGCAGGAGGGCCTGGATGGGTTGTTGACTTTAGATTATGAGCATCTATCCGCCTTCTCCAAGGATGTGCGCAAATATGGAATAACGCAAAATCGCTTTAATCAGATGTTTTGGGAGGGCGTAACGAAGTCCTACGATTTCTATCAGTCATCGGAATACATCGATCAGAAGTTGTTAACCAATTTGATTAACCGAAATCTTTTGACCAATCCTAATCTCGTAAATCCTCAAGCAAATCCGGGAGTGGCCAAGGCCAGCATCGCTAAGGCCTTCGCGTCTTTGAATAGGTTTTCGGGTGAGTGGCACGGAAAGTGGAAAGACATTAGGGTGCATCACTTTTGGTTGCCCATCAGGGAATGCAAAGAATCCTTTTCTTTGGGGTGTTCGCTGGTTGGTTTTCAATCGTGTTTTATCGGAGACGGAATTGGGTGGAACTTTGTGGTTGAAGAAAAGGGTAGAACCGTAGTATTGGGTTTTGTGTACCATTTCAACAACGACGGAGCGCTATCTGCCAAAAATCCGCATTATGCTTTTTTGAATCCGGACAATCAGTTGACCTGGGTGTCTGATGATCATATCTACTTCGAGTTTGTGCGCAACCAGACCGCCCTAACAAATAAAAAGCAGTACGTCATTACCGGAGCGCAGTACGAGAAACAACAAAAAGAAATGAAGCTTATCTCCGGGTTTCAAGCGGTCTATCTTTCAGAAGATCAACGCTTGCCGGTTTTCAAGCAATTTCAAGTGAGCAAGGCAAGGGTAATAGAAGAATCGCTCATCCGGCCATTACGAACGATTATGAAAGGCCTGATTAAAAGTATGTTTTCTGCTGATAGCATTTTATAATCTCCTGCATGAATAGCTACCGCTACTTCAAAACCTCACCTTGCACCCGCGGCCGCGCCAGAAAAGGCTACTCTTATGGCGCGGACGCAGGTGCGAGGTGAGCTCATAATGGAAGTTCACTACAGAATCACTGAGCTTATCAGTAAAGCGAAGCCCTTCGGAAGGGCTAAAGTCTGACTTTTCAATTATGGAGGCCCTGACAACATGAGTCATCCCGAATTTGGCCCGCTTTGAGCGTTCGGGACGACTCATGTTTCCAAAAAATGGAAACCATTCCACCAGGCGAACAATATTAAAAAAAGCATTAGTCTTAAAAACTTGACAACCAATTAGTTATTTTTTGGCACCAGTTTCGCATTGTCCATGGCAAACGAAACGACATGACCAACATAAAGAATGGCACCACCTTCATCGTAGACGATGATCCATTTGTAGGCCAGTTATACAAGAAGCATCTCCATAACCTGGGCTTTAGCAACCTCCATTACTTTGCTAGTGGTGTTGATTGCCTCGATCATCTTCACCTCAACCCAACTATTGTACTGCTCGACCATCAGATGGCCCAGGTCACTGGCTTTGAGGTCTTGAAAAAAATAAAACGGTCTAATCCCGACGCAGCCGTCATAATGGTATCTGGCCAGGAAGACATGACCACAGCGCTTAATGCGCTCAAGTATGGTGCATTCGATTACATCATCAAAGACAATACTGAAACCTCCAGGATTGAGAATGCACTAGAGCGGCTCGCAAAGCTCAAGTCTATGCGCCCTACTTCAAAATCTCTTTTTAAGAAGTTGATTTCCAACGACTAATCCCCAAAATTGTCCTCTCGTGAAATACTTCTTCCTCTTTCTTCTTCTCTGTTCCTTACTCTTACAGTCATGCCATACACAAAACGTATTCGCAAAAGAAGCTCGGTCGGAAAAGGCCAGTCTCTCGCATCAGGACAGCCTGATGTACTTCAATGACAGTTATGAGTACACTGTTCGTGTTGATGACAAGATCAGCATCAGTGTCTGGGGGCATGATGATTTAAGTGTGGGTTCAACCTACGGCATCTACAACTCTAATGAGGTTTACGGTAAGTGGCTGATGGTGGATAAAGACGGTACCATTGAGGTTCCTCGCTTCGGAACGATGCAGGTGAAGGACCTTACCCTTCCGGAGCTAAAGCACATCATGAAAGACTCGCTTAGCAAAATTCTCAAAAATCCAGTCGTAGACATAAAAGTATTGAACCGCGAAATATCGTTGATCGGCGAGTTCAGAGACCCCGCTACGGTGCTGGTAGACAAGGAAAAAAACTATTTACTAGACATGATAGCCCGCGTGGGTGGGTTTGACCAGTATGCAAATTTGAAATGCATCAAAATATTTCGGCAAGTAGGTAAAGACACTCAGGTGCTTACCGTCAACCTTACGGTTAAAGGCAATTACAATTTCAAAAACATCCCGCTCTATCCCGGAGACATCGTCATTGCTCCTTCGCGGTCTTACAAAGAGTTCGATCGGCGGATTTCAGTAATCATCCCTTTCACATCGGCCCTGACTTCAGCAGCCATCTTTAAAAGCGCGTTTTAACCAGCAGCCATGAACGAGCAACTACGCATACTGCGGCCATATCTGCGCGGGTTACCAATAATTCTATTGGCGATGATTGCCGGATTTCTCCTCGCTAAGAAATACCTCTCTTACGTTACGCCAATGTATGAAAGCACCACCAAGATCAAACTAGCCGACCTAAACGAAGGTGCTGCGGGCAACAATCTTTTTAAGGACCTTGATGTATTCGCATCAACAAACAAGATCGCGACGGAGATTGAGGTCCTAAAATCTCAGGTCCTCATCGAACAGGCACTGGAAGGTTTAAACCTGGAAGAAGTATTGGTTAGAACCGGAAGAGTAATGAATAAAGAATTGTACCTGGAGAAACCATTTACCCATCAGCTCTTCGTGAACGACGAGGCCTACTACAATAAAGAATTGGTCATTACGGTGAAGGATACGAACAACTATACGGTAATTCCGGAAGGCTGCCAGACAGAATTCCAGGGCATGTTTGGGGATACGCTTCAGTTGGGAAGTGCCGCGTCTATGGTACTTAGCTTAAATAAAGGGCTCATGGCAACCAAACCTGACCTTGAGTTAGCTGGCGTATACAACTTGAAGAAGTATGCCAAGGAACGTTTGATTGAAAAGATCTCCGCTAACCTCGACGTAGTATCAGTAGAAAAGGATGTGGCCATTTTGAGAATCATTTTTAAAAGCAACGTGCCGGAAAAGGCCTCCTTGATCACTAATGCACTTGCTCAGACGTACATCGAAGATTATATCGAAGAAAAATACAAAACAGCCAACGTCACTTCTAAATTCCTTGACCAGCAAATAGCTAAAGTATACAAAGACCTTTCCCGTGCAGAAAAGAAAATACAGGGCTACCGGGTCGAAAACAATATTATAAACATCAGACAGGAAACGGAAACGGACCTGCGCAAACTTTCTCAACTAAAGATTCAACAGACAAACGTCCAGATGTCATTGGAAGCGATTGAAGAACTCAATCAGTACATTGAAAACGGCAAAGATGACTTCCTGAGTCTCGCCCCCAATTTTGAAGCGTTTACGGATCTACTCTCTACCGAAATGGTTAAGAAAATCAAACAGCTTCAGTCAGAAAAATCCGACTTACTCTTGACTTACAGAAAAGACCATGAATTGGTAAAGAACGTCGATGATAAGATAAAATACTACTCAGACTATTTCATCGAAAGCATTAGCAACACACACAAAAATCTAAAAACAAAATATAAAAAGCTCACGGCCGATATCGAGGAGGCTAAGAAGGTATTCATTGGTCTTCCGGAGAGAGAACGTATCCTTACCATACTCGATCGCGAATTTCAAATTCACCAACAATCTTATGTTTTCCTGAACGAGAAACGAATTGAGGCCGAGATCGCAAAGGCTGCAAAACATGCTTTTCACCGGATAATACACCAAGCAAGCACGCCGCAAAAACCGGTTTCGCCCAATCGCCCCATCATCATCATCGTCTCCACTTTACTGGGTATGATCGGAGCTGTAATTTTCATCTTCCTCGTCAATACCAGTAAAGCACGGGTTAACGACCTGACTTCTATTGAAAAGAATACGGACATTCCCGTACTCTACGGAGCCCACCACTTCAAGACCGACCAACAAGCGCAGTCTTTTTTTAAAAACGAGACCTTCAAATTAGACATGAAAGGGATGCTGCTGCCCCACAGCTCAATTGCCTTTTCAGCCTTTGCTGGTAATCACGGAGCTCGCTTCCACCTCGATAAATTACAAGAAGTACTCGCCCAGGAAAAGCGCAACTTCACCCTCTTCACGTTTGATGAAACTTACTTCAACAGTCTTCCTCCGGGCAGGGCCTTCCTCCTTTCCCGGGAGGAGCTAGCGGGTTTCACCTTCGCTGACCTCAAGGCATGGTACAAAAGTATTTGTGCACGTTACGAGCTGGTGCTGGTAGACAACTTCAACTTGTCTAGCAACACAGAATCAATAGTATTCATGGGCCTCGCAGATCAAAACATCTGCGTGGTAGACACTCGTAAAACCCACCTAAAGCGCATCAAAGAACTCAATATTATTAAAGCTAAAAATAACATTCACAACCTCTCTATCGCACTAAACAACCACAAGTACTCCCCTTCGCTACTCCATGAAGGGTGGTGGCTCATTAAGAACGCCTACAAATTGATAACTCGCTCTTAATGCAAACCACTCTATCCAAAAAACTCCCGTTGCTTTTAGAACAAGGCTTATTCAGTGGTACAGCCTTCCTGACAAATATTGTCTTGGTCAAAGTACTTGACCTTGAACAGTACGGAATATTCGCATCGTTCATTTTAGTCGCTCATTTTCTCTTAGGTGTCAGCCAAGCACTGGTTATCCAGCCGATGCAGGTTCACATCTGCAAAACAAGATGCACCTCTTCTTACCATCTTGTTTTGTTGTTCATACAGTGTTCTCTCATATTGTTTTTTATTATAGTAATTATTTCTTTAAAGCTGGCCGAACTGGAATCGCTAAGTTTCGGCCAGCTTTATTTTTTCCCTTTCGCGTTATACACAGCTTTATTTTTACTATCTGATTTTTATCGAAAGTTTTTTCTTGCTACTGGCCGCATCTCGATGGCTTTAGGCATTGGCGTTCTTTATTCAGCGTCAACATTTATCCTACTATGCCTTTCCTTAGTCTATCAGCCATCAGGCGACCTCACTCTTTACCTCTATTTATTGGTCGGTGGTTACTTACTTCCCGTCGCCGTGGCAACAGTCGTGTATTGTCACGACCTCGCGCTTCCTAAAATGGACACCCTAACCAAGTACCTAAAAATCCATCTTATAGACGGACAGTGGCTCCTTTACGCTTCCGTCGTCCAGTGGTTTTCCGGCAATCTCTACGTCATGACTTCGGGCATCCTCATCGGCATCGAAGCGCTTGGTGTGCTGCGCTTTGTCCAGAGTCTCCTGGGTGTGATCAATATTTTGCTTCAGACCATAGAGAATTACGTCTTACCTCAGTTGAGTCGTGCTTACCAAACATCTATTCAGCACTGTTACCAAGCATTTCAAAAGACACTTGGGGCTTATCAGATTGTGGTGCTTTCCGGGCTAACCTTTCTGTTCATTTTCGCTGAAGATGTTCTCCGGATCACAGGCGACCTGGCGTTCGTTCCCTACGCATATGTGCTTCGGGGCATGACCGTTCTTTACGCCATTATCATCATCGCCTACCCTATTCGTCTCTTAATCCGGATTACGGAACTTAATAAGTCTTACTTCGTGGCTTATCTCATCAGTTTCCTATTCAGCCTACTGAGCTACCATTTCCTACTCTCCCACTTCGGGGTACTAGGTGCGGTGTTCGGCCTCATCATTAACCAACTGATCCTTCAGGCGACGTGGCTCACCGTCCTGAATAAAAATCAATACAACGTATGGAAGTTATACACCTCGTAATGGGCAAAGCCAACCCCAACCGCATGAACGGCGTAAACAAGGTCGTTTATCAACTGGCAACCAGCCAGGCCCAGGCGGGCAAGAAAGTTCAGGTATGGGGTTTCACCCATGATCTAACGGTCAACTACGCCAAAAGAAACTTCACTACCCTACTGTTTCAATCGCCAGGTCACCTTGCCGGCCTTCCCCCCGCTTTCCTGCTTGCGTTGAAGTCTTTGAATTCAGCTGAAACCATCTTCCACATTCACGGCGGTTGGGTACTTCCGTTTTTCAAAGCAGCCAAAGCACTGAAAAAAGCGGGCTTACGCTACGTCGTAACCGGACATGGCGCCTACAACACCGTTGCGATGAAAAAAAGCAAGTGGGCAAAAAAGGCATACTTCCAACTCTTTGAAAAAACGCTGCTTAAGCATGCTTCCACCATTCACTGCATTGGCGCCAGCGAAGTCACCGGACTAAAAAGCATCCTCAAAACGAACCGGACCGCACTGATTCCCTACGGTATGGAATTCAACGGCCCCAAGCCCACTTGCCCGCTTTCGGAATTTTTCATCTTCGGGTTTCTCGGTCGGTTAGATTACCACACCAAAGGGCTGGACCTCATGCTGGAAGCTTTCGCCGCTCAGTTTCGGGGCAACAACGCGGTAAGCCTGTGGCTTGTAGGAGACGGGGCTGGCCGCGCTGCGGTAACCGCTCGTATAGAAGCGCTTGGCATCAGCAGTAATGTCGTGCTCTGGGGAGCCCGGTTTGGAGAAGAAAAAGAGACCCTGCTTCAGCAAATGAGCGTATTCCTCCACCCTTCCCGCAACGAAGGGCTGCCGAGTGCCGTACTAGAAGCCGCAGCCCTCGGGCTGCCTTGCATCGTGACCGAAGCGACCAACGTCGGGACCTATGTTAGCCGTCATCAGGCAGGCTTCGTAGTTCCCAACGAGGATGTTCCCGCCCTGGGCCAAGCCATGAACCAAACCCTGCACCTCGCGCCCCGCGCCCTAAAAAGGATGGGCAAAAATGCAGAACGAATGGTCGCTAGTCAGTTCAACTGGCCACACATCGTGGAGCAATTCAATCAACTCTACGCATGAGTCTTCGGCCAGCCTTGCACCAGCCTTTCCTGAAGCAGGTAGAGAAATACCTCTTCCTGCTGCTGCTGCTCATGGTGGCCTGCTTCTTTACCTGGAGCGAGAACATTCTCATTACCCGCGCCATCAAGCTTATTGGTCGCAACGGTGTATTGCTTGGCGCTATCTATCTCTACCAACGCGTCCGCGCCTACGGCATTCCGGCGTCGGCCAGGGGAGACAATGTACTCTCGGTCACCTTTTACGCCGCTTACCTGCTGCTTGGCTTTGCTTCCTTTTTATGGAGTACCAACGTGGGCGTGAGCGGTCTGCAGTGGTTCATGACCTGTCAGAGCTTTGCTTTCGCGTACTTCTTCATCAAGACCCTCCAGCTTATTGACCAGTATTTCCCAGGGCATTCGATCAAGCTTTACCAGTTGCTCGGCAACACGGTCTTTTACCTCATTCTGATTTTCGTCATTGGCATGTGGGCGGCACCTGATGTTTTCTACCGCCTTACCCACGGCGGCGAAGAGGCCCGACTGGGGGGCTACATCATGAACCCCAACGAACTGGGAATGCTCGCCGGAGTAGGGGTTGCCTGTCTTATTTTCAATTTCTACCACGCCCACCGGATGGTCTGGACGGCCCTTCAGCTCATCATCATTTTCTACGCCCTTTACGCCACCGGCTCCCGCTCGTCGCTGATCGGGGCATTACTTATTATTTTTTTCCACGTCATGCAGTCCGATCACAAACAGATCAAAGGGCTCATTTTGGTGGCCATGATGCTCATTACGCCCGTTGCGGTTTGGAAGGTGGTGCTTAAAGACGGAGACAGCTCCCGACTGGAAGAAGTGATGAGTATGACCGGTCGGCTCCCCTTCTGGACCGCCCTCATCAACGAAGGCCTGCCCCGCGAGCCACTGCTCGGTTTCGGCTTCATGCGCATCGACTACAAAGAATACTTTCAGTCTACCCATACCTACCCCGGCAAAATGACCCACAACACCTTCATGCAGGTGCTCATGAACCTGGGCTTCGTGGGCCTCACGCTTGTTTTTTTTCAGATGCTCTTCACCCTCCGGGGTATCCTGTCCGCAACGAAGGAAAAGAAATTGATGCTCATTGGCATCCTTATTCCCATCATCATCAACTCCCTCACCGAATTCGGCATTTTTGGCGAGTCCAATTACGGGATTCTGTTTTACCAGCTCGTCATTTTCTCCATCAGCTTTCAGGCACGGAAGTTTTTGACGACAAGCGAAAAAATTGGCTTGGCGCGGCGGAGGGAGTTAGGGAGTCAAGTGGTCTGGTAGTCAGATAGTATTCTGTTAGCTGACT
>CAYPIM010000072.1:0-3340 GCA_964410795.1 uncultured Lewinella sp.
ACCGCCAAATCATGGTTCTCCTTGGTAACCACTTTATCGTTAGGGTAAACCAGGATAACCTTACCGGAAGAATTAGTAAACTCTTCCGGCTCCCATTTCTCTTGAGCATAAATGCTAGCGAGGGCAAAAACAAAGCATAGCGAAAGTAAATACTTTAATCTCATAATGGTTTATTTTCAGGAGTTCATTCGTAAAGCCTGGTTTACTATTGAAAGAATAGCGACCGGAATATCAACTAGCTTGGGCAATTCACTCCAAAATCATCATCGGCATATTCATATTAAAGCCGCTTCGGTTGATTTCAGGCACCTGTTCACCGTTGGTTTGGGAACTCGTTTTACTTTGAACGTATTCGAACATTTCCTTGAGAGAAACCACCTTATCGCCATTCACATCTGCCACCGACGACTTTAGCGCGTTGCGCAAATGGGTAGTAAAATAACCACCAGAGGTGGTGCCGTAACTCTTCATTCCCGCCCTGGTGGAGGTTATGTAGGCCAGTCCGCCGGTGATACTCTTTCGTGCATTGTTGTACTTAATCAATTTTGCTGCCGGGACCGGTGCTGCATACTGTACTTCCGTTTTACAAGCTTCCACGATCGCAACCTTATGTTTGGCCACGAAGCGATTGAGCCGTTTCGAAATTTCACCGTCGGAAATCAAATCCCGGGGAGCGGCGTAATCATACGGGCATATCCCAATATTGTCGCCCGCCATTTCACCGTGTCCGGAAAAAAAGAACAAGACCATATCGTTGTACTTCACCTTCCCCGAATTGTGCAGCCTATCCATCGCCGTAAGGATTCCTTTACGGGTTGCCTCGGCGTCGGTTAACACTATGGCGCTCTCCCGCAGTAAATTTCTAGATTCAAAGATCCGAACAAACTCATACGCCCCCTTCGTCGGGAAGGAAAGGTTTGACAGTTTGTACTCGTTTACGTAATTGTTGATGCCCACCGCTATGAGCCATACCGTACCGGGGGTAGATGGAGCTATTTTTTCTAAGTCCGCTAAGTTCTTTTTTGCAGTCTTATACTCAGGATCAACTTCCAACGCCTTCAGGTAATCTTTTCGGGCAAGATCGTATTTTTTCATTCTTTCGTAACAGCGTCCGCGGTTATTGTATGCTAAATTTAGCTTACTATAACCAGAATCAATAGCTTTTGTATACGCACTTAAAGCCTCTTCATTTTTACCAACTCTCGCTAAACAATAACCCAGCTCGAACCATGCTTCTCCGTAATTTTTATTAATCTCAATTACTTTTCTGGCACTGGAGATTGCTTCTTCGTATTTCCCCAACTTACGATAATTCAATGCCTTATTGAAGTGCAAATAGTATTTCCGCGTAGAATACTTCAAGGCTTTGTTGTACTCTAAAATCGCTTTAGCGTACTGGTTTACTTTAGAAAAATAAATTCCGGAATAAGAATACCCTTTATAGTAATAAGGGTTCGCCAAAACAGCTTTGTCCGCAGACTCTTTCATCCCCGACCAATTTTTTTTATCATAATTATCACTTGCCTCATCGCTGTACTTCTTAGCCAACTCATAATTCTCCTTGGTCACCGTTTTACCATCCGGGTAAACCATGAACGTTTTTCCCGCTGAGTTAGTAAACTCCTCCGGCACCCATTTTTGCTGGGCGATGAGGCCCGAAATCATTAAGAAGAAGTAAGTCAATATGGTTAACGTAGCCTTCACGATGGTTTGGTTTGAGGGGTTAGTTTTGGGACAAGGAAGTAATTATTTTTTTTCAAAAAGTGCGTTAATCACGTAGCCCATGTAGGCACCAAAGAAAGTCTCAATGGCTCCGAGCACGATGATCATTTCTTTAAAATTCAGAACATTAGGAGCAAGAGCCTTCAATGAAATAACCGTTGCAACGGCAAAAAAGTGAATACGGATCAGCCAGTTCACAGTCCCGACCGAACGTAATTCCTTAAGATCTTCCTTCTTATCATCCTCATTGAGTTCAGCTTTGATGTTCCGCCGGAAAAAGTCAAAAACAGTTCCCATATATAGCGCCGTTATGGGAACTAACAATGCCAAAAGGTTAGTCATTTCTTCGGAATCAAAACCGCGCAGAAACGGCAAAGAATATACGATCACCCCTCCGATAAGAATGAGGTGATAAGTTATGATTCTCTTTGCCAGTTGATGACGATTCGTTATTACTTGACTCATGGAAACTTGGTTAAGTATTTGTTTAATTCAGCAAAAATTTTCTTTTCAAAAATTGCGACCTCTTCAGCGTATTTCTTCTTCATCTCTTTGTAGTCACTACGACGTGGAGCAAATAGAATTCCCGAACCATACTTACCCTTGAAGTCCCAGTTTACGATAATCTCATCCGCTTGCTGGAGAACAGTGACGTGAAACTCATGATACTCAAAAAAGCCTTCATCCTTCAGCACGGTATGACTAAGGTGGCTTACAGAAATATCAAACTCATTATAATAAGGCCTGCTTACATCAGGCCGCGCCCTGTACAATATCGGTGTCCCCTTTGTTTTATAATACTCCTTAAGGAATTTTTCCACGCCCTCACTTACTTTACCTACCGTTACACGCTTATCACGGGCCGAAAACTCAAGTTCAATATTACCAAGTTTAACAAGAAAAATCGGCTTCAAGGATCCGATTTTCACTTTCACGGGATCTCCTAAAACAGCCATTTTTTCTACATTACCAACTACCTCGTACCCAACCATCAATTCATCATCAACGGATCGCTCCGCAGAAATTAAGACCTGATAGTTGTCTAAGTCCCCGCAAGTGAGACGTAGATATAGCCGTTCTTTTGGAACTTCCATCACAAATGCAAGTCCGGACATCATGTCGATGTGTATAGCCTCTTCCCGTTCAGCGTAATATTTATCTGAAAGCCCCTCCCAAAGCATCTTCAAATAGTTACAATTCTCCCCTAAAGAAGCCGGTAAAAACCGTATTTCGAGTCGATCATTATCATACACGAGTGAATCAAAAGCGAGATAATTCGAAAGGCTTTCGTATTCAAGCCATTCATTGATCGCGTCTTTTTTATCTTCAAAAAAAGCAAAGTCCGTTGCACCAAAACCTTCTTGTGCCACTACTTCAATAGGAACAATCAGCAACAACGCCAGTATGCATAATGATTTAAGACAAGTCTTCATGGTGTATAATAAGGGATGATTATAAAACTAAAAATATATACTATGACAAAAAAGTTGCATTCTCAATAAATAATTTCAGACAAAAAAAGCGCACACCAGGATTGACCCCCCGGTGTGCGCGAACCAAAGCTAAAAAAAGGTGTGATTGCTGAGGCTGGAGCCTAATCGGGCGCCAGACTCAACAC
>CAYPIM010000072.1:3440-9814 GCA_964410795.1 uncultured Lewinella sp.
AGGTAGATTGATAGGCTACCGCTATTGCCACTCACTGCGCTGCGCTTGTTCGCCTGTGGTGAGCAAGCGAAGCGTTGCGACCGGTCCTTGCGGCAGCCCAATCAAGAATCGAGAATCAAGAATCCCATGGCGAGCAAGCATAGCGCCGCGAATGGTACTTGCGGCAGCTCTATTAATCTATCACACTATCAAATCTATCAATCTACATTGTCGTGCAGGTACCGGTTATCCCGGCGCAGTGGCATCTCTTCGTCGTCGGAGATGCTCCACCGACTGAGGGCGATGTCGTCGCTTGGGGCGACGTTGTCAAGCTGGATGTTGCGGCGCAGGTAAGCGGGCTGGCTTTCCAGTTCGTTCACCACTTTCGGATTGCTCAGCTTAGGCAGTTCGGTGCGGTTGCGGAGGGCGGCACGGCGCTCTTCGTCGCGGGCGACCTGTTCCAGGCGGAGGGCTTCGCGGCGAGCTTCCTCCTCGTTCTGGAGGAAGGAGTTCGTAAAGCTGCGCTCCTCACCACGGCTACGCGGACGCAGGCGGGCCTTAGCTTCCTCCAGGTCTTCGAATTCGAAGGTGGTGGTACCGGAATTGTCTTTACCGTAGCCGACGGGGTCGGATTCACCGGTGATGTCCTCCAGGCTGACGCGGGTCTGCGCGGGGGCATCATCGTCGTCGCGCTTGCGGTCGTCCAGGTGAACAATGCGGCGGTCGGTGGCCTTCCCGGAGATGTTGTTCTTCCGATCGCCAAAACCGGTAGCGATAACGGTTACGCTGAGACCCTCGCCCAAGCTTTCGTCGTAGCAGTTACCCCAGATGAGGTCCGTGCCGTAGCCGGCTTCTTCCTGGACGAACTCGGTGATCTCGAAGATCTCATCCATCGTCACTTCCTTGGTACCGGAGGTGATGTTCAGGAGGATATGGCGGGCGCCACGGATGTCATTATCTTCCAACAGCGGACTGTGGAGCGCCTGGTCTACGGCCTGGCGGGCACGGTCATCTCCCTGTGCGGTGGAAGTTCCCATAATGGCTACGCCGGATTCGCGCATAACGGTATTCACGTCTTCGAAGTCAACGTTCACATAACCGGCAACGGTGATGATTTCAGCAATACCTCTGGCGGCAGTCGTCAGGATGTTGTCCGCCTTAGCGAAGGCTTCGCTAAGGTTCAGGTTGCCATGGATCTGACGAAGTTTGTCGTTACTCACGATGATGAGCGTATCAACGTTCTCCTTCAGTTCGTTCAGGCCTTCCATACCGTTGGTAGCGCGGCGGCGGCCTTCAAAAGTGAAGGGCAGGGTTACGATACCGACCGTCAGGATGCCCATTTCGCGGGCCGTCTTAGCAATGATCGGCGCAGCACCCGTTCCCGTTCCACCTCCCATACCGGCGGTTACGAAAAGCATGCGGCAGTTGTTGTTCAGGTACTTACGCACGTCCTCGATGCTTTCCTCGCAAGCGAGGGCACCAACGTTCGGCTTAGAGCCAGCTCCACGCCCTTCCGTAAGGTTGGGCCCGAGCTGGATTTTGGTGGGTACCGGGCTCAGTTCCATGGCCTGGTGATCCGTATTACAGATGGCAAAATCGACACCAATGATGCCCTGGCTGTACATGTGGTTCACGGCGTTAGAGCCGCCTCCACCTACGCCGATCACTTTGATGATCGGGCTTTCGTCTTGTGGAAAATCGAAATTCATTGTTTTTTATTTTGTGCTAGCCCGTATCCTCAGCTTGGTTCACACCTCTGGAAACCAGTATTATCGGATGTTTTATGTGGGCTAAAGCGAAGCGTACTCCGCTGATTTATTGTTTAGGTTGAAAAGAAGCATCTGGGCGGGGCCGCAGGTGCAGAGTAAGGGTTTAAGGAATAAGGTATGGAAGGAGAGCAGTGTCCCCTTACCCTTTATTCCTTTCTCCCTTTAAAAGTCAGAATCCGGCTCTGCCTCAAACCACTCCTTGGTCTTTCGGAAGGCGTTGTCGAACCAGCTGGAACCAGAAGACACTGCTTCTTTTTCCTTTGCTTGCTCCTGCGTCCGCGCCGCTTCTGCCTTTGCTTTTGCTTCGGCTTCTGCCTTTGCGGCTGCTTCCTTAGCTTGCTTGCGGGCAATGGCGGGGTTGACCTTGCCAGCATCAATATCGGCAAAGCCTTGCAGCAACAGGCCAACACCAGTACTGTAGATGGGGCTGGTGAGGCGCTCCTGGTAGCCATGGGCTAGGTGCTCAATCGGTGTGCCTACGCGTGCGGGCATTCCGGTGTGCAGCTCAGTGAGCTTATCGATGTCCTTCATCAGGGCACCACCACCGGTGAGCACGATACCACCAATCAGTTCCTGGCCTTCAAAGCCAGCACGACGGATCTCCCACACTACGTGATCAAGAATCTCTTCGGCACGGGCCTGAATGATAAGGGCGAGGTTCTTCTCGCTGATCTCTTTCGGATCGCGGCCACGAAGGCCTGGAATAACGATGAGACGGTTCTCAAATACCTCGCTGGCGAGGGCAGAACCATAGCTCACTTTGAGCTTTTCGGCGTGCTGGTCCATTACGGTACAGCCAGCCTTAATGTCTTTGGTGAAGACATTACCACCGAAAGGAATCACAGCCGTATGGCGGATGATGCCGTCCTGAAAGATGGTAATATCAGTCGTTCCACCGCCGATGTCAACCAGCGCAACGCCAGCTTGCTTTTCGTCAGCGTAGAGTACGGAAGCGGCACTGGCGATGGGCTCCAGCGTAACGCCGGCCATTTCCAGCCCGGCGCGCTCAACGCAACGGTGGATGTTGTTACTGGCCGTAATCTGACCGGTAATGATGTGGAAGTTCGCTTCCAAACGGGAGCCGCTCATACCGATCGGATCGGTGATGCCCTGCTCCATGTCCACGGTGTATTCCTGCGGAATCACGTGAAGGATTTTGTCTCCGGGCGGGAGAACGAGCTTGTGCATATCGCTAATCAGGCGATCAATGTCGCGCTGGCTGATCTCGTCCTGGGCATTATCCCGAACAAGCATCCCGCGGTGCTGCAGGCTCTTGATGTGCTGGCCGGCGATGCCAACGTGCACGATGTCGAAGTCTTCGCCACTGGCCTTGCGGGCCAGGTCGCAGGCTTCGGAGATGGCGCGAACGGTCTTCTCGATGTTGGAGACGACGCCGCGCATGACTCCCTCAGATTCGACCTTTCCGGTCCCAAGGATTTCCAGCCGTCCGTGCTCGTCCCTTCGTCCAACGAGGGCGCACACTTTGGTGGTGCCGATGTCAAGTGCGGCAATGATTTGAGTTTGTGTATCAGTAGTCATAATTACATCCGATAATTTAAAACAGTTAAAAAAATATGGCCAGGGTCATTGGCCGTGGTCGAAGCAACCTCCGGTTGCGAGCGGTCCGTGCACGCTCCGCATGCGCGCAGCCGGAGGCTGCTTGGTCCGCTCGCGCCCAGAGGGCGCATCGACCGGTTACCGCTTCCGCGCAATCACCTGGTCGGAGAAGCGCAAGTCAAAAGATTTGTACTTGCGCCACCCCTCGTAGGGAAGGCCTTCACGATAGAAGATTTTTAAGCGCCGCAGGCGTTCTTGCGTCGTTTCTTTTTTGTAGCGACCAAGGTGGATCACCTGGTCTCCGACCTTGGGGGCGAGCACGAACTCACCGTTGGTCTTTACGTAGATCTGTTCTACCAGTGCGTCGAGGAAATCGTCCTGGCGCAGGTAGTGCGCCAGCTCAACGAGCTGGCGGAGTTGATTGTCGTCGTGCGCCATAAAGTCGTCAGACCAGAGCACGACGTTGCCGGATGCAACCGGCACCCGGGCGGTGTAGCTTTCACTAAGTGGCATCCGTACGCCACCTTCATCGAGGTAGTAATTCTGTCCGTTCTCTGCCATAACACGTAGGAGGGGTACGCGCTGGGTCACAGAGATATTGAGCTGTAGGTCATCATCGATATAAGCATCGGCATTCGCAACAAAAGCCTGCCCTTCGAGCACATCCTCCACTCGTTCTATGTCGATGTCGCTCAGGCTGAGTTCACTCATTGGCTTAGTGAAGCCAGCAGCCAGGCGGTCAAGGAGATCTTTTTCCGTCACGAGCGCTTCTCCTTCGGCGAGGGGTTCTATGATGGGAGCTACTGTTTCTACGTGCGAAGCCTCCCGGGAAGAGATGGCCGAAATGGCCAAAACACCGACCAAAATCGCGATGCCCACCCAGCCGTAGGCCCGGACGCCGCCGAGAATAGCGAACAGCACTTGTGCAACCTTATTGGGTTTCTTCTTAGCCATTGGTTAGGGTATTTTGGTGAGTGGCAACGATTTCCGGCACTAGGACGTCAATATTTCCGGCGCCTAATAACAGCAGAACGCCATCGGTAAGTTCCGCCGTGGCAGCCAGCATCTGGTCGTCATCAAGCAGGCGCTTGTTAGCAGAAAGCATCTTACCAAAGATCAGACTGCTGGTAACACCGGGGATGGGTTCTTCGCGTGCCGGGTAGATTGGGATGAGGATGGTCTCGTCCAGTAAATCCAGCGCTTTAGCAAAGCCATTAGCGAAGTCTTGCGTCCGGCTGAAAAGGTGAGGTTGGAACACACCACGGATCGTCCGATCAGGGTATAGTTCGCGAGCAGCCGATATGGCTGCTTCCAGTTCCGTTGGGTGGTGAGCGTAGTCATCAATGATGACTATATCCTCTGTTTTCAAAACCGTCTCGAAGCGGCGGGCGATGCCCCGGAAAGAATCCAAACCTTTCTTTAGGGCCTCTTCGCTGCCGCCTGCAAGGCGGGTTACCGCGCAGGCCGCAACGGCGTTTTCTACGTTGTGCCGTCCGGGCAGTGCTGTACGGATGTTCGTGATGAGGTGACCATCCGGTTCTCTGAGGTCGAAGTGGAAAGCGCCATCTTCTACGCGGACGTTCTGAGCGCAGAAATCGCCGGCGCCGATTCCAAAGGTGTGTAACCTCACCCCCGGCCCCTCTCCGGCAAGCTTCGCCTCCGGCTCAACGGAGAGGGGAGATGTTTCAGATATGCGATATGCGATATGCGATTCTTGATATTTGATTTCGGACGAGGCAGGCGTTGGAGGTGTGGCAGGCGTTACTGAAGTCGGATCGGACTTCACGGAGGCTACTCCAACGTCTCCCCTCTCCCCAGGAGAGGGGCTGGGGGATAGGGATTCGATATCACCAAAATGATGCGCAATGTCATAGCGAACAATCAGCTGTCCCCCTTCTTTCACCCGACGGGCGTAGGCGCGGAAGCCGGTTTCTAACATATTTTCGTGGTCGCCGTAAATATCCAGGTGATCGGGGTCCGCACTGAGGACGACGGCGATGGTGGGATCTAGTTGCAGAAAGCTGCGGTCGTATTCGTCCGCTTCTACCACCACCCAATCGCTGTCTCCGTGTACGTAGTTACCCTCGAAGTCGCGCGGAATGCCGCCCAGGAAGGCGTGGGGCCCTAGCCCTGCGGTCATCATCAGGTGTGTTGTGATCGTAGTGGTAGTCGTTTTACCGTGGGTTCCGGCGATGCCGACGCAATCCATGCCACGGCTGATGAGGCCTAAGACCTGAGCGCGCTTATAGGTATTGTAGCCGCCCGTCTGCACTTTCACCAGCTCGGCAAAGTCTGCGGGAATGGCTGGTGTCCAGACCACAAGGAGGTCTGCTGCTGCATCCGGAACGAGGTCCAGGTTTGCCGCTCCGTAGTGAATGGCGATGCCTTCGGATTCCAAAGCCTGGGTCAACGGTGTCTCGGTTTTGTCGTAGCCGGAGACCTTCAGCCCACGGCTATTAAAATAGCGCGCTACGGCACTCATCCCGATTCCACCGACGCCGATGAAGTAGACGTTCTTTATGTCAGTCAGTTTCATCATTTTGAGAAATCTTTGGATGAGGAAATAAGGTTCAACGCTTCGTTGGCGATGCGGGTTACGGCACCGGTTTGGGCCATTTCCTGGGCGTTTTCACTCAGTTGTTTTCTGCGGTTCTCATCATTGAGAATTTCAAAGACAGCAGGAACCAGCCTTTCGGTGGCTTCGCTATCGGCGACTAAGACCGCAGCATCGCGCTCGGTCAGGGCCCTGGCGTTCATTGTCTGGTGGTCTTCGGCAACCCAGGGGCTGGGTACGAGGATGGTCGGCTTACCGAGGAACTGGATTTCAGCAATCGTCGTAGAGCCCGCCCGGCCGATGACGATGTCGGCTGCGCTATAAGCAGATTCCATATCGTCGATGAAGGCGGAGATCGTAACATTTTCCAGCTGCGCGGTAGCGCAGTCTTTAAAAGCATCGTAGTAGTTTTTACCACACTGCCACATCCATTGCACCTGCGGCCGCGCCTGAATGGCTTCGGTATTGTCGCGCAAAGCTTCGTTGAGGGTGCGGGCTCCTCCGGAGCCGCCCAT
>CAYPIM010000072.1:9914-25748 GCA_964410795.1 uncultured Lewinella sp.
CGGTATTGTCGCGCAAAGCTTCGTTGAGGGTGCGGGCTCCTCCGGAGCCGCCCATCAATAGGATGTGCGTTTGACCTTCGGTGATATTCCGCTCTGATACTGGCACGTATTTCTCTCGCACCTGCTCCAACATCTCCTCCCGCACCGGATTACCAGTAACGACCAGCGCCTCCTTTGGGAAGAACTTCTCCATCCCTGGGAACGCCACACAGATCTTGTCCACATACTTGCCCACCCACTTATTGGCGAGGCCGGCGAAAGCATTCGGTTCCTGGATCAATGTAGGGACGCCCATTTTAGCCGCCACATAAAGGATTGGCCCTCCTGCGTAGCCACCAGTACCTACCACTACGTCGGGGCGGAAGCTTTTGATAACGCCACGGCTTTTCCAGAGGCTGGCGAGCAGCTTAAAGGGGAAGCTCAGGTTCGCCAGTTTCTTTGTCCGATCAAGCCCCCGAATCGGTAACCCAACAATTTTGTACCCCGCCATCGGCACCTTCTCCATCTCCATCTTGCCCGTGGCCCCTACGAACAGGAACTCGGTGCCAGGGCGAAGCCGCTTCAGCTCATCCGCGATGGCGATTGCCGGGTAGATGTGACCGCCCGTACCGCCCCCGCTTACGATCACCCGGAGCGGTGCCGTACGAGCGGAGCGAGCTGCCCCATCGTTTCCTCTCTCCCGCGATGTGAGGTCGCTAGGTTGCATCAGCGGTAACGGCTTCGATGTACTTCGATACGGACAGGATAATGCCGAACGACACACAGGTAAACAATACGGACGTACCACCCATCGAAACGAGGGGCAGGGTAAGTCCGGTAACGGGTACGAGGTCAAGGTTGACCGCAATATTCATGAAGGCTTGCAACAGGACCGCCAAGCCGATCCCGAAGGCGACCATGGCCCCGAAGGCCTTTGAGCTTTTTGTAACGAGCCTAACTACTCGGAAAAACAACAGTAGGTAGAGCCCGATCAAAGCAATACCACCAATGGCACCGTACTCTTCAACGATGATGGCGTAAATAAAATCGGCGTAAGCAGAGGGGACGTAATTGCGCTGGGTTGAGTTCCCCGGACCAACGCCAATTACACCACCGTTCGCCATCGCAATCTGCGCTTTGGTGATCTGGTAGCGATCGTCCGTAGAAGCAGCTGAAGGGTTCACAAAAGTCTCAAGCCGTTTCTCCCAGGTGGAGGCACGTGGGAGAAGATCGGGGTACTTTGCGCCCATCATCACCATGAGGCTGAATACAGAAACCCCCAGAAGGATCAACATCAACACGTACTGCAAAGCCACCCGGCCTACAATCATCATCAGGATGCAGATCAAGAACAACATCAGTGCTGAAGAGAGGTCATTGACCGCAATCAGCATACAAATGCCCAGAACCGGAAGGATGATGGGCAGGAAGGCCCCTTTAAAATCTTTGATCACGTCCTGCTTTGAGCCGATGGAGCGCGCAACAAAAATGATCAAGGACAGCTTAGCAAAGTCCGACGTTTGGAAGGTGATACCAACAAGAGGAACTTCTAGCCATCGTTGAGAGTTGTTGATCACCGGGCCGAGCCACATAGTGAGCAGTAATAAGACAAAAGCGACTACCAACATGCCTGGTGCCCAGCGACTGAACTTGGTGTACGCTAAAAGATGGCAGATGTAGATCACTACCAGGCCAAGAGCCATAATAACGCCGTGCTTGATGAGGTAGTAACTCACCTCACCCGAACGCTTGGCGTAGGCTAGGCTAGACGCAGAGCTAAATACGGACACCATGGAAATGATGGCCAGCAAGACCACAATGGCCCAGATCACGCGGTCTCCCCGCAACTCTGTCGCTATGCGTGCTGAGATGTTCATGCGTTGAGGTTTTTAACGGCCGCACGAAACTGGTCTCCGCGGTCGATGTAGTTGTTAAATAGGTCGAAGCTGGCGCAGCAGGGGCTCATCAGTACCGTGTCGTCCTTTTTCGCCAGTTGGTTGGCGAAAGTGACGGCGGCGGCGGCGCTGCGGCATTCGTAGAGGTTTTCCACCTTGCCGGTAAAGGCTTCTACCAACTTGGCGTTGTCTTTACCCATACAAATAAGGGTGTGGACATTCTCGGTAACGAAAGGCAGCAGAACGTCATAGTCGTTGCCTTTATCGGTCCCACCAGCAATCCAGACGGTAGGCCCCGTCATGGCTTCGAGGGCAAAGTAGGTAGCGTCTACGTTGGTGGCTTTGCTGTCATTGATCCACGTGCGGCCGTCGGAAGTCGGGACGACCTCCATGCGGTGCGGCGCGGGGATGAAGCTGTCGAGTGCCAGCTGTATTTCTTTTTCGTTTACGCCCAGTTCAAGCACGATCCGGATGGCGAAGAGTGCATTCAGTCCGTTATGGCGGCCGCGCAGGCTACCCGTTCCGAGCGTAAATTCGTAGCCATCGATGAAGACACTTCCTCCCCGGACATCTTCGTCGGAGATCGTCGTGATCTTGGCGTCAATTTCGTGGCGGCGCAGCGCAGGTGCAATGGTTTGTTGATCGGCAAGGACGAAGAGGCGGTCGGTAAGGCGCTGGTTCTTAGCGATACTCACTTTAGAATCCGCGTAAGCTTCCAGTTTGTAGTCGTACCGGTCCAGGTGGTCCGGTGTGATGTTAAGCACCGTAGCGATAGCCGGGCGGAAGTCTACCATACCGTCAAGCTGGAAACTGGAAAGTTCAAGCACATAAACATCCTGCTCATCGTGATCTAGTAGTAAGCGTGCAAAGCTGTCACCGAGGTTTCCGCCAGCGAGTGACTTCACGTCAGCAAAGTCGAGCAAGTGGTGGGTCAACATGGTCGTCGTCGTCTTACCATTGCTTCCGGTAATACCCACGATGGTTGCCTCTTTTGGCGCAAAGCGGTAAGCAAATTCAATCTCACTGATTACCGAGATGCCTCGCTTACGGAGTTCGATGATCATCGGCACAGTATCAGGAATGCCAGGACTTTTTACTACTTCATCCGAGTTGTAGATGCGTTCTACAGAATGCTGCATAGTTTCAAACTCGATGCCCGCAGCTTCGAGTTCGGCAAGGTATTTGGGGTTGCCCGGCCCAGCGTCGGATACGAAGACGACATAGCCCTCCCGCTGCGCCAGTCTTGCTGCGCTTGCGCCGGATTCTCCGGCTCCGAGTATGGCTATGGTTTTTGTCATTATGGTTTTATTTTAAGGCAGCGGCTGAAGCCGCGCCTACTTGTTTAGCGTAGTTTGAGGGTAAGGATGGTGGCTACCGCAAGGAGTAAGCCTACAATCCAAAATCGAATCACGATCTTGGTTTCGGGCATACCTTTCTTCTGGTAATGATGATGAAGAGGGGACATAAGGAAGATTCGTCGGCCTTCCCCGTATTTTCTTCTGGTATACTTGAAGTAGCTCACCTGCATTACTACGGAGAGGTTTTCGATCACGAAAATTCCGCAGAGTAGGGGCAGTAATAGTTCTTTGCGTAGTAGGATCGCTAGCGCAGCAATCATTCCGCCCAGTGCCAACGAGCCAGTATCTCCCATGAAAACAGTAGCCGGGAAGCCGTTGTACCACAGGAAGCCAAGGCATGCTCCGAAGAGGCACGCGCTGAAGATGACCAGTTCCTCGGTACCCGGCAGATGCAAGACACCGAGGTAAGTTGCGGCAATTGCGTTGGAACTTACGTAAGCGAAAACACCGAGCACCGCCGCGATGATAGCGGAAACTCCAGTGGCCAAACCATCCAGACCATCCGTCAGGTTTGCGGCGTTAGAAATCGCAGTCACCACGAAGACGATGAAGGGTACGAAAATGATCCACACCAACGACGCACCGATGTTGAAGATGTTCTCGTACGCCATTTGGCTATTCTTGATAAAGGGGATGTTGGTCAGCGTTGTCTGATAGTTAGCGCGGTTCACGATCTTTCCGTTAGCCAGTACCGTAGAAGTCACCTCCCCTACCCGATCGGCTTCGGTGAGTTCAAGTGCTTCGGCTTCGTTCACATCCATCCGCACGGTAACCTGCTCGCTAAAGAGCATCACCAGGGCGATGAGTACACCAAGGCCAACCTGGCCGGCGATCTTGAATTTGCCCGCCAACCCGTCTTTATTCTTGTGCTTGATCTTCAGGTAGTCATCAACGAAGCCGATGGCACCCATCCAAACCGTAGCAACCAGCATTGTAATCAGGTAGATATTCGTAAGGTTACCCATCAGGAGGCAGGGAACAAGGATAGCAAGCAGGATAATGACACCTCCCATAGTGGGCGTACCCGCCTTCTGGGCCTGGCCCTCGAGACCAAGATCCCTGACCGACTCCCCCATCTGCAATCGTTGCAATCTTTGAATTATCCGGCGGCCAAAGATGATACTAATGATCAGGCTTAGGATGATCGCTACCCCGGCCCGTACGCTCAAGAAGTCGAACAAGTTATTACCAGGGAAGTCACCCAGTACAGATTCCAGCCATTTAAACAGGCTAACGAGCATAAGTACGGGCATTTAGTGCGTTGGCTAATTCCAGCTTATCGTCAAAAGGAAAGCGTTCTCCTTTGATTTCCTGGTAGGTTTCGTGGCCTTTGCCCGCTACGAGGACAATGTCCTGGGGCTTGGCAAACTGGACGGCGGTACGGATAGCACTGCGGCGATCCGTAATACGTAGTGTCTTGGCTTGTAGTTCGGGCGTATCCAGGCCAGCCTCCATATCATTGAGGATGATTTCAGGGTCTTCTGTGCGTGGGTTATCACTCGTCAAAATGGCTTGGTCGGCGAGCTTTGCGGCTAAGCGGGCCATCACCGGCCGCTTCGTTTTGTCGCGGTCCCCGCCAGCACCAACTACGCAGAGCAAGTGGGCTTCCGTTGCTAGTAGATCGCGCAGTGTTGTCAGCACGTTCTCGAGTGCGTCGGGCGTGTGCGCATAGTCAACCACGGCCGTGACCTGGCCAGCCGGGTCGGTTACGTAGTCAAGGCGGCCAGCGGCGGCGGTCAAGCTGCTCAGGGCAACCAATACTTCGTCACGCTCTTGCCCTAACTCCATTGCGACGCCGAAGGCGGCGACAAGGTTGTAAGCGTTAAAACGGCCAATGAACCGGGTAAATATTTCCGTTCCGTCCAATTCCAACTGCAGGCCCTGGGCGGAATTAGTTAATACTTTAGCGCGGTAATTCACCAGTTTACGGAGGCTAAACTCGAGCTTTCGCGCTTTGGTATTTTGTAACATGAAGGCACCGTTCTTATCATCGGCATTGACGAGGGCAAAGGCAGCCTTTGGCAGCTGATCAAAGAAACCTTTCTTAGCATCCCGGTAGGCAGCAAAGGTGTCGTGATAATCCAAATGATCGTGGCTGAGGTTCGTAAAAACACCTCCATTGAAGGCGAGGCCGTAGGTGCGTTGTTGAGCAACTGCGTGGCTCGAGACCTCCATGAAGACAAAGTCACAACCGGCATCGCGCATCTCAGCCAGGAGTGCGTTGATAGCGAGTGCATCAGGAGTAGTGTGCGTCGCGGCATGTACTTCTGCCCCAATGCGAACCTCTACAGTAGAAAGGAGGCCGGCTTTATAACCAAGACTCGTGTAGAGATCGTGGAGCAGCGTCGCTACTGTCGTTTTTCCGTTAGTACCGGTTATACCAACCAGGGTTAGGTTTTGGCTGGGGTTTTTGTGGTATTCGGTAGCTGCCTGGGCTAGGGACCTGGCGGAGTTTTTTACTTGGATATACGTTACCCTCTCCCCCGGCCCCTCTCCTGGGGAGAGGGGGGGCGTGGCAGGCGAGGCAGGTGTTGGAGGTATTGGAAGCGTGGCAGACGTTGGAGGTGTTCCCGAAGTCGGCTCAGGTGTGGGAGTACCGAGGTATACTTCGGTTGGGTATGGGAATGGACGATCTTGCCTGCTGTCCAGTACAGCCTTGATCTTTGCCGCCACCTCGAATGGTGCAGCTAAAACTTCTTCGTTAGTAAAGCGGATCACGCTGTAGCCTACTGCTTCAAATTTTCGAGTACGCTCCTCATCGCTCCAGTACATTTCTGGTGTTTCGTGGTAGCCGCCGTCTACTTCAACGATCAGTCGCTTTTCGAAGAAGACGAAGTCCGCAATAGCGTAGCCCATTGGTCTTTGACGGTACACTTTGTATCCTAGTTGATTCGCACGTACTCTGGCCCAAAGAGCTTTCTCCGCTGGAGTTGGAGCACTGCGCATTTTCTTTGCGTAACCCAAAATGGCTTGAGCAGAAACTTCTGGAACAGACCAGTATACTTTAGTCAGCTCTCCAACGCCAAAGTCGTCTTCAGTAGTGCTTCCAACATCTGTAACGCCTGTAACACCTCCAACGTCTCCCCTCTCCCGAGGAGAGGGGCCGGGGGAGAGGGGAACGTCCACTGCACCCGCGCCCGCGCCCAAAAACGCTGGCACCTCCTCACAAACAACAGCTATCGCCCCTTGAGCAACAGCCTTCTCTATATAATCATGCCCATCCACCTGCGTTCCCCTCACGGCAACAAACAGGCAGCCCGGGACGGCTTTTCTTGAATCAAAAACCACGCAACTCACCCCACGACCGTCCACCTCACCGACAACGGTAAGGGGGTTAATTCGATCAATGATCTGGGTGAGTTGCATAGTTGAAAAAATTATCTGGTATCAGTAAAAAGGAAAAAATGGTTGCAAAAGAATGAAGTAAATCTTTGGTTGGATTATGATGTATGGGCTAGTTTCAGTTGTCAGTTGTCAGTTTAGGTACAGAGTTACGTCCCTGCCGCGTTTGCCTTTCCCGTCCGTATGCCATTTCTGGTCCGTGACGCGACCGACCCCCTTAGGGTGCACAGCAAATCCGTTGTTTTCAAGTACGTATACCGCGTCGCGCAATCGCATACCGCGCACGTTGGGCCACTGCTGGGTTGCAGGGTTCCAGGGCTTTATATCTACTCGCTCATCAGCCGCATCAACGACGGCCAGTTCGGAGTCCGGCAAGCTATCTAGCTTGACGTTTACGTAGTCAAGAATTCTGGTGATCTCCGCCAGGTTTCCAGCATCACGGTTGGGCAATTGTGCGGCGTAGAGTACAGGACGTGGCCCCTGGTTGAGGGCGTCGTGTACGGTGATCATACTGTTGTAGATATTGTCAGAAATTTCACGGAATACTGGCCCAGCTACTTCGCCACCGTAATACCCACCCTGAGTTGGGTTATAGATCACGACAATGACACTATATACTGGTTTTTCAGCGGGGAAGTAACCAGCAAAACTGGCTTGGTATTCCTTCTTACGGCGGCGCTTGCCGTAGTTTTGTTGACTCGTCCCTGTTTTACCGGCAAAGCGATATTTATCGGATTTAAGCTTATACGCTGTACCGCGCTCTACTACCCCTTCGAGGAGTGTTTGTAGCTCTTCGATAGTATGTTGAGAAGCAATCTGTTGATCCACTACAGTTGGGCGGAAGTCCGTCAGGGTTTTACCCTCCCGTCGTACTTCATCCACTACATAAGGTTTCATCATTTTACCATCGTTCGCTACGGTATTGAAGAAGGTCAGCATCTGGAGAGGTGTAAGGCGCGATTCGTAGCCAAAAGAAAGCCATGCATTAGAGATGCCTGACCATTCCGCACGACTCGTATCATTGATCATCGGCATTCCCTCACCTGAGAGTTCAATCCCGGTCTTCTCACTAAGATGGAAAGACTGGAGGCGAGCGGAAAACTCACCATCGGCGTAAAGGCTGTCTGCTAGTTTAGCCATCGCTACGTTAGAGGATTGCTCAAAAGCCTGGCGGATAGAGATCACGTTCCACTTTCTACTCAGCGGGTTAGAATCGGTCACTTTCACCTTGTCTTTGGAAAACTCTTTCACCCCCTTTTCAATGTCAATCTCGCCATCAAGCGTGACCTTTTCGTCCTCCAGCAGTGCCATCATCGTGGCCAGCTTAAAGGTAGAACCAGGCTCGGTACTACGCTGGATGGCATAGTTGTACTGCTCAAAGTACCTCGTTCTATCAGTGTTCATTCCCAGGTTCGCAATTGCACGAATGGCCCCGGTCTTTACGTCCATTACTACAGCAGCTCCCCAGTCCGGACGATGCTTTCGCATTGCACGGTGAAGCGCATTTTCGGTGATATCCTGAATATTCACATCGAGGGTCGTGTGGATATCAGCACCTGCAGTAGGCTCTACTATGGCAAGGTTCTCGGTAGGCAGCCAGACATCATCAGCTTCACTGATCCTGAACATATGTTCCTTACCACTCTTACCCGCCAATTCTTTATTGAAGGCATTTTCGATGCCCACCATCTTACCGTCAATCTTACCGATCGTTCGGCGGGCTAACCAGCCGAACGGACGCTTACGTTCGTCTTTCTTAGTTACAATAAGTCCTCCACCGAAACGGCCAAGATTGAAGGTCGGGAAGCGCTTAATCTGCTGCAATTCCCGGTAGCTCACACTCTCTGCGATTTTATAGTAGTGACGAGCGGGCTTCGCAAAGCTGTCACGCATAGCGATCAAGCTATCCCGCCAGTCGCCAGCAGTGTGGCTGTTGTCAATATGCAAGCTGATCAGGTACGACAGGCTGTCTATATTATCATAATACGTCTTGGGTGGAGCCACAAAAGGGTCAAAATGCAGGGTAAAATAAGGCACCGAAGTTGCCAGGAGGTTGTTGTCTCGGCTGTAAATATTTCCGCGCTCAGGTTTCACCTTGCGTTCTTGAAAGAATTCCGCCCCCTTCTCCATATTTACCGCCCGGTCTACTACCGCAATGTCGATGGTCTTATACGCCAACGCACCCGCAATCGCCGCCATGATGGCGAAGATGAGGTAGATCCTAATGAGGACATCGTCTTTGTAATTAACTGAAGACATTTTTAGTGGGTGGTTATTAGTTGGTAGTGAGTAGTTGGTAGTATTTAGTTGGTTGTGTCGTCGTTACAGGCGTTACAAGGGTTCAGATGTGGCAGGAGCCGGGCGGTAGCCACTACCCTCTACCTACTATCCACTACCAACTTCTTAGGTTTCCCCCGGTGCATCCGCAGCCCATCTTCACGGACGTTTTCAACTACTTCGGAGCGCAAGCCATTGTACATGTTCTCACTTTCGAGGGACATGAAGAGCCAGCGTTTTTCTTTGATTTCGTCTTCTAGGTATTGAATACGGCGTACGTTGTATTCCGCATAATGGGCGTTGCCGATATACAGCAAGGCCAGCCCGCCGAGAAAGGCGAGAAAGCCGAGGTTGTTCAGAATGAAGGTAGATACGTCAAAGGACGATCCACTGCTGCGTTTAGCTGCCATTTTTAATCACACCTTACAGGAAATTTGATTCTCGATTCTTGATTCTCGGATTTATGATTCTTGATTTTAGCTACGGCTTATTACTGCCGGCGCAATCAAATGGTACGAGTCTCAAAATCTTAAATTCAGCAATCCTAATTCAACAATCAATACGTGGCGACTATTCTTCGCCTTTTCTTATGCCTACCCGCAGTTTGGCGCTGCGAGATCGGCTGTTCCGCGCGAGCTCTTCGGCGGAGGGCAATTCAGGTTTCTTCGTCAGGATTTTATAGGGACGGTCAATTTTCCCGTAAAAATCCTTGATGACGTTTCCGTCTGCGTTGCCGGTTTTGAGGAAGTTTTTCGTGATGCGGTCTTCCAGCGAGTGGTAAGAGAGTACGACGAGTCGACCTTTGTTTGGTATCAGTAAGTCGGTGGCCTGGGCCAAAAGATCAGTAAGCGCGCCGATCTCGTCATTCACCTCTATTCGCAATGCTTGAAACACTTGCGCCAAGTAGCGGGGTCGTGTACCGCGCACCCAAGGATCACAGACATCCAGAAAGTTCTGAATGGTTACAATGGGTGCTTTTTCACGAGCTTCCACTATTGCGTGGGCCAGCGAACGGGCGTTACGAACTTCGCCATACTCCCCAAACACCTGCTGCAGATCGTCGGCTTCATAGTTGTTAACTATGTCAGCGGCGGTCCGGTCAGCGGCCTTGCCCATGCGCATGTCCAGGTCCGCGTCGAAGCGGTAACTGAACCCCCTATCGGCCTGGTTGAACTGGTGGCTGGAGACCCCCAGATCAGCGAGCAACCCGTCAATCTGGGTTACTCCGTGCAGGCGCAGGTAGTTGCGTAAGTGGCGGAAGTTGGCGGCTACGAAGGTGAAGCGCTCATCGTCGAGAGCATTGGCACGAGCTTCCTCATCCTGGTCGAAGCCGAACAGACGAATGTCCATATCGCCGGCTTTTTCAAGGATGAGACGACTGTGGCCGCCCCCTCCGAAGGTTACATCTACGTATATTCCTCCAGGACGGAGATCCATGGCGTCCACGCATTCGTGGGCCATTACGGGAATGTGGTACTCAGCCATTACGCCTCGTCCGTTTTCCCTTTGGCATCACCGAACAACTCTTCGGCAAGCGCCGCCGGATCTTCCAGCGCCTCTTGCAGCAATTCGTCGTATCCGGCTTCCGTCCAGATTTCAATTCTATCATTACGGGCACAAAGAATAAGGCTCTTCTCCCCTTCCGCAAAAGCCTGCAGCCGCTTGGGCAACAAAATTCGATCAGCAGAATCAGGAGACACCTCATTGGCACCACGGTAAAAAATCCGCTTGAAGGTTTTATGGCGTGGGCTGAGATCACTCAACGCGTCAACTTCCTTTTTCACCTCGTTCCAAACAGGGCGAGGATACATGGTCAGGCATTTATCAAAGCCTTGATTAACGACGAATTCAAGCTCGTCCCGATTACCAAGCTTCTTGAGCAAAGCACCAGGAATACGAAAGCGGCCCTTGCTGTCAAGGGACACATCATACTCGCCAAGAAGATCATACTCAAGTACCATAAAGCGGTTTCCAAGGGGTACACTTACCCCATGGGACTGTAAAAATACAGCGCATTACCACAATTTCCCACTTTTCGACACTTTATTTCACGTCTTTTTTTACCCAAGAGGGACAAAAGTCATGAAAAAAGGCAATTTCGATCACATATTTATTACAAAACACATATCAATACTCAATAAAGTGTCACATTTTTTCTAGTTCTGGTATATCTTTTCCTAGTTCTGGTACTCTTTCCTTTCGTAAGCCCTTTTTTGAATTTATTTGCGGGACTATATTGGTGGGAAAAAGTGTCGGTCCGAACACGAAGAAGTGGTAAAATTGTATTCTCAACCACTTCCTGGCACAATATACGCCAAATTGTTGTCTAATGAAAAAAATATAAACATATAGTAGTCCGCAAGCTAAACACTAAATAGGAAGGAGCAGCTTCATTTATCTACTCGGAGTACACTTCCTGGCCAGGGCCTGCTCGTTCAGTCATTTTTGGCGGGGCCGCAGGTGCAAGGGAGGTTTTAGGGACGCCGTACAAATAACTTAGGTGATGCGTCTTACCTTCATGGAAGTTTTCTCATCAACTCGAATTATCGTTCATGCTACGCTTACTCTTCACTCCCCTACTCTTAATCCTAATGACCAACTTCGGCTACGGACAAAACGACTTTGCCAACCTCGCCCGCTACCAAGCCCACAATGAATTAAGAGCAGGCATGACCAATGAGGTCGTATTCCTTGGCAACTCGATCACCGACAGCTGGTACGCGCAGGATACCGCCTTCTTCGAAGACAACAACTTTGTCGGCAGGGGCATCAGCGGACAGACCTCAGAACAACTCCTCCTTCGTTTTCGGCCAGATGTTGTCAAACTCAAGCCCCGAACCGTAGTGATTCACATCGGAACAAACGACGTAGCCGAAAACACCCGTCCCTACAACGAAGACTATACGGTGGGCAACATCGCCTCCATGATCGACATCGCGGACCAGAACGACATCCGGGTGATCCTGGCCTCCGTCTTGCCCGCCACCGGATTTGGCTGGCGGCCCGCCCTCGGAGATCGTTCCGCAGAGATCGTTGCCCTTAATGAGCGGCTCAAGCAACTGGCGAAAGAGAAAAACGTGGACTACCTGGATTATCATGCTGCCCTTAAAAACGATAAGAACGGCATGGACAAGGAACTCGCCCCGGACGGCGTCCACCCAACCATGAAGGGCTACGGGATGATGAAGGAGATGGTACTGAAGGTTTTGCGGTAGAACTAGAACTGGCCGACGATGCCTCCGGCAGCGAGCGGTTGCCGCGCCCTCCGGGCGCGGCGTGTAAAATCAATCCTTACCATCTCATGAGAATCAGTTTACTATGCCTGATTATTTGCGCATTCTGCTTCCTCTTAGCCAGCTGCGGTACGGAGGAGAAGCATCCAATTGGAGTGTACATGTCTGCCTGCATCCTGGAAGACGGCTCACCGTATAACCAGCTTATGGTTTTTCACGTAGAGGATGATTCGATTACTGCAAGGCAACTCAACAACTTTATCTATGGTAACGCATCTCAAGGAACGACAATCCCGACTTCTGTATTTACCACCCCCTACTATGTCAACTACAGTCCGGAGTTCACGGACACCATGACTGCAACCATAACAGCTGAAGAACTAATGGTCACCTATATCGGCATGTCAAATGGCATAATGACAGCCAAACGCTTGGAGGGCGCTAATTCTGGTAAAATTCACCTCGCGGACAATAGCATGGTAGCCAATAAAGTATTTGAAAGATGGAGCGATCGATCTCGCTGGGTTTTTTCTGCAGACAACCGGCTGGAAGTACGTAGCTATGATAACAAAGCACTCTATAAATTTGAAAGCGACCAGTTTTACACCATCGATAGTTTCGCTAGCTATCGGTTTTTGAATATCCATACTAACGACCTAAAGTACTCCATTAATGCCGTTAGCAAATCCTATATTGAGCTGGAAAGCGTTGGGTGCGCGCCGGTACATGACACCCTGAGATTCGTAAAGGATACATTTATTGAAAGTATTCTTCCCCCTGCGGCAGCCCTCGCCGAGCAGTCAGAATTTGCACCCAGGCGTTATTCTACGCATTGGTATGAAACACTGTGGACGTTCACCTTCATGAACAACGGGATTTTTAAATTCCTTCCCAACGGACACTTTAGTGCCGGGCACCTGTATACGGGCACTTACGAAGAGCGAGACGGTATCATTGAATTAGACTATACAGAAAGTGAATTCGCGGATATGCGTACGACCAATGACCCTACCAGGCTTTTCCGGCTGGATGCCAACCATCTCCGCTGGCCCAACGGTGCCTTGCTTTCCAACAACATGGAAGAACCGGGGGACTGGAAAAATTTGTTTTACGAATTTGTCGACGTATGCTCCCAGATGGTCGCTGAAAACAAGTTTGGTGCATCCGATGAAAAACACCCCTACATCTCAGCTAAAATAATAGCCATTGACCCTGAAGTTTTGGTTAAGTTTCAGCCGAGTGTCCGCAGCGATAGTAAAATTGATCCAAACCTGGCGGATACACTGTCATTGACAGAGATAAGGGCAAAGTATTCCTATGAAGCGCCGAAGTATTAGGTCTCGCTAAATACTGGTGCCGTTTTTTAGGCGCGGCCGCAGGTGCAAAAACGGTTTTTGAAGAAGCAGAGAACAGCCAACAGGTTTCACCTAAACCCGCGAAGCAACCTCCTCTGCACCTGCGGCCGCGCATAAAGAGAAAAGGTATACGACAAACAGGCGTATTTCCTGTTCACCTAAGTGATGCCGTGAAGATAACTTACTGGTTTCGCCTCGCGGCACCTTCGTGGTATGATCTGGCGCTTTTGTTCTCATTGTACTTAGAAATTCTTTGCATAGCCATAGCTACGGAAAGAATTTCTAAGTACAATGAGGGCAAAATAAGACGGTCAAAAAGCGTAAGTTATCTTCACGGCATCCCTAAACAGGATCATCAGCTTCTCGCACCCGGAGGGTGCTCAGGCCGCTCGCGCTCGGAGAGCACATTGACCGGTTTATAGGTCTTCTGTTACTGAGAAAACCAGCTTTACCCCCGTCATCTCCCAGTGTCCCAGTGCGATGGGGATATTACCGATGCTGTTCAACTGATCAAAAAAGCCTTTCAACGCGAAGGGTACTCCTTCTACTTCCCGGACCCGCGCGAGATCAGCCATTGCGTTTTCCACCAGGTACTTGCCCGTAATATAACTGGTACCGTAGCCCGGTTGGCGCAGGTAAAGGTGTTGTTCGAAGAGCAGAAGTTCTTTTTCGGTCTTCATCCAACCACGCGGGGTGTATTCAGAATGAATACCGCCAGCTTCTTCCATCGTCATCTCATTGGCGTGGGCGTAGAGCGAGCCCAGGCCCCGCGCCGCCCGCTGGGCGATCATGATAAAGACGATCTCCCGCACGCGGGGGTTGTCGTCGTATAACCCTGCTTGCATGAACATTTCTTCTACGCCGGTGGCCATGCCCTCGTTCCGGGAATCAAAGATATTGTAGAGCAATGCTCCGCGTCGGATCGGACTGGCGTGCGGCTCCGTGTCCATCCGCGCCAGTTCAAACCAGTGGTAAAAATGAGAATACAACGGGCGCTGATCGTAATGCGCCGTAATCCAAAAGAAGTTGCGGCGTTCACCGGGAATAAAGCCCCCCAGATGCTCCCTTAGCGCCGGATCAAAGTAGTCTTTGACCGTCACGATATCCTGCTCCTCCAGAAATCGCATCAGGCTCCTGGCCGATGCTTCGGCCATGGCGTCATAGGCTTCCGGAGAGTCTGCCGCGACTAGCAGCGGCAATTTCCGGTTGCGGTGTTCCTCCAGCTTGAGCGAAGACCACGCCCGCGCCAACTCACGCTTCAGGATCATCACTTCGTCTTCCCAGGTCAAGGGTACAAGGTGGACGTTCTGTAGGTACCAGGTGTAGTTGTCTTTACCGATGCCAGAGGGGCCAGTCTTCGTTTCTGCTTCTTTTCCCAGCCAACTGACCAGTTCGACCGAAGACTCGTAGGCCGACTGAATCGCTCCTACAAGATCAGCGTCTTGCATCACTCCTTCTTCTTTAAGGATAGACAACAGGTTTTCACACTGGCTTCGAATATCCCGGATACCCGCTACCCACAGTTCTTTGGCATTGCCCGTTAGGTTTTGCTGGGCCTGTTGGTTTAGCGGTGGGATAACGCGAAGGTCGCCGAGTAAGCGGTCCCTTTCGGCTGAGCTTAGCGGGAAAGAGTAAGTCCAAAGCTCGGTAGTACCGTGGTTAGTAGGTCCTTCGTGCGCGGGCACGTCGCTGCGGTAAGTCCATAAAGCTTTGTAGTAGGCGGGGTCACGGGTCCATGGCTGAAGGATTCGGTCGTTAAAGTCGTAACCGTTGATTTCGGCCCGGACGAGGTTCCAGTCTACTTGCTCGGGAACGCTCCAGCCCGTCGTGTCCATCGCCAGCAAGCGAGCGCGCAGCGCCTCGAAGGCAGGGCGGCGTTGTTTGAAGGTAGCAGCGGTATAGTCCGGCGCGCCGTCCAAGAGTGGTGGTTGCTCAAAGGTCCGCCATTCCTGAAAGAGGGTGAGTAGGTCTTGGTAATCGCTGGTATTTTCGGCGACGGGTGCATTCTGAGTCGGAGGATTGGGTTCACAACTGAAGAATATGCCAGCAATGGTCAAGGTCAGGAAAGGGAGAAGAAGGCGCATCTGTAGTGGATTGATTATGCCCGGCAAGATACCTGAAATCGGCTATGTCCATTTTGCTCTATGCCTTCGGCTAATCTCGTCAGCATAAATGCTGGGCAACCTTTACGGCCTGAAGGCCGGGGAACCAGCGCGGCGTAGTGTACGTTCCTTTTTACGCATTTCACGCAATTCTTCCAGTCTTCCCCGTTCCCGGAAGTACTTCCTTCGGCCTAGGCGGAATTTTATCTTCGGCGCTCCGTCGTCGCCCCGTTCTACAACCAAGTAGACCTTCCTACCCGCCTTGGCGTATCCGGTATTAGCCGGTGGAGTAT
>CAYPIM010000073.1:0-7171 GCA_964410795.1 uncultured Lewinella sp.
CTTACGCGCCACACCACTTATCGCATCCAATAGGCCGCACTCACCCATCGTATTCATTAGAGGCGCAAAATATTTTTTCAATCCAAAAGGTAAGGTTCCCCACCACCCAGCAATAGGAGGCAAAAAGAAACCCCTCCTATGAACCGTATCCACCAAAAAATTCTCTTGGCCTTGGCATTGTTTTTGCTGCTGGCTGCCGGCCGCACCTATGGCCAAAACCTCAGCATCGCTATCGACGGCAACGATGATGATGTCTTGCTGGACCTCAGCGCCGAGCCGGCCTTCCAAAACCCTACCGACTTCACCGCCGAGATGTGGTTCCGAAGTACCGATAACGGGCCGATCATCGGCCCCTTTGCCGACGGGATGCGCACCCTCACCCGCCTGACCGGGAACCGCTATAACATTGAAGTTGGGGAGTACAACGGCCGGCTTTTGGTCGCCCATACCAACTTTACCACTGTTGCGAGCCTAACGCCCGTTGACGTTGGCCCCTCCATGCTCAACCAGTGGCGCCACCTGCGGATTGATTACCGCTCAGGGAACGTGACGGTATATATCGACTGTGCCGCAGTGTTTAACGGCTTCTTCTCGGATTTGGGCTTCGGAATTGCCCAGTTTCACCTAGGGGAATTCAGCGGTGCGCTTAGCCTGAACCAGCCGCGCCACTGGCTCGGCCAGGTAGATGAGGTGAAACTCTGGACGATCAATCCGCCACTTGGTGCGTGTGCTGATCGCTTTTGCCCAGCAGCGGGCAACGAATCCGGCCTCTTCGCTTACTGGAACTTCGACCAGGGCGTCGGTGGCGGAAACAACGCCCCGCTTGCAACGATAACGGACCAAACGGCCAACGGAAACGATGGAGCTGCGGCTAATTTTACCGGAACGGGACTCATTAGTAACCTGGTTAGCGGCGGTGCCCCGCTCGTTGGTCCCTCCCTGCACGGCCTTAACCTGACCATCCGAGACTACCCCTACCAAACTGCTCCGCTAAGCACAATTTGCAGCGGTGAACCCGCACACTTTACCCTGGACCTTAATGGAAGCGTACCCGGACCCTTCGGCAACGTCGGTGTCGTTTGGGAGTACAGCGATGACGGTGGCGGAACTTGGCTCAGCTTGAACAGCCCGCCCTTTACCGACTTCCAATTCCCAATCCTGCCCGGCGTTTTAACGGCAAACTGCGGACCGAGCCGGACGGGTTTTGTCGACCGGAAATTTCGAGCCATCGCTACCGTAACCGAAGCCGCAACGGGGCGAACCTGTACTTACATCAGCTCAACCTATGACCTTAAGATCTGCTGCCCGGTAAGTGCCTTTACCGTAGATATCCTACCCGGAGACCCGCTCTGTGAGGGCGAGTCGGCAAACCTGGCCGTATTACTGAACAGCCCGGATGCATGGGTAGTGACGCCCGGCCCGAATACGACCGTTCGTTGGGAGGTTACGGATGAGAACGGCACCCGCCCGCTGCCGACCCAGAACCAGGTCACGACCTTCCCTTATCCTTACACTGCACCTGCGTTGAGCGCCCCCCTAGACCTCTGCTTTACCGCCTACGTAACGAATTGTAACGGCAAAAATGGCTCAGCACAGGGCTGTATCCGCATTGATCCCGAACCGGAATGTGGCCTGATTGACGCAATGCCACTGGGTACTCCTCAAAACCTGGCCCTGGTGAGTACTACGCCGCACCCTACCTACGAAATCTGCCCTGGAGACGACGCCATCGTTGGCATTGACCCCGCGAACCCTTTTGACAAATGTATTCCGCAATGGCAGTACAGTTTCGACAATTTGAATTGGACGAACCTTGGCTTTTCTAATACTGTGCAGAACACGAATATTCTTCCCAGCCACCTCTGGCCCGCTGGCGCAGATCGGATTTATTACCGCATTGAATGTGCACCGCTTTCTAATCCTTCCGGCTGTGAACCTTGCTATAGTAACCTGATTGAAATTCAGCTTGTTTCAGGCCCGGTGGCAGGTGCAATCAATGGTTCTACAAAAGAATGTTTGGCCGATGTGCTTGTCGCCCCGGTACTGCTCACCGTGAACAGCCCGATAGCTGGCTATACCTACCAGTGGCTGCACAATGGTCGGCCCTTCGGGACCGGGATTAGCCAAACGGTAACCGAAGCCGGTTGCTACTGGCTGGAGACCTCTAATGGCTGCGAAACGGCAGTAGGCCCACAGCACTGCCTGGATATTTGCGAAACGGTTGCCATCCTGAGTTGCCCGATCGCGCCGAACGAATGCGCTCGCCTCGGCGATCCCGTTACCCTCTCGGCCTGTGACTCTTACTACAGCTGTGACCCGACGGTTGGCCTGGGCTTTAAATGGTACGTCGATGGCGTGTTCCAATCCGGACAGACCAGCTGCCTTTTCACCTTCACCCCCGCTGCGGCTGGGGCTACCGTCCGCGTTGACATTGTCGACACCGACCTGGGCTGCTCCGGTAGCGCAGAACGGCGGGTGGTGCCCTGCGACTTTTAATACCTCTTTACACTACGGGACATTTTTGGCCCCTCTCCGTCGAGCCTTAGGCGAGACGTGTGGGAGAGGGCGGGGGGAGAGGCAGAAAGTAAAGCCTCGAAGAAGCCGTGAAGCGAAATGTCTAGTAGTGTGATCTCCGACTACACTAATTGCCCCGAAGGGGTATTCCCTCTAGCGATGGGTTGAGCAAGCCGTAGGCGCTGCTCAGCCCATCGCGAAAAAAGATAAAGATTATCCAAAATAAGACAACCATGTCAACCCTAAATAAAATATACTTAGCCTTCTCCATTTTGATGCTGAGCATCAGCTTCAACTTACAAGCCCAGGATTGGGCCAAACTTTACGGTGACGGAGAAGCCCAGCGCCCAAACAAAGTTAAAGCCTTTGGCGACGGCCTGTACGTAACCGGACAAACGGAAGAAACGGGCCAGACTTTTGGCACCTTTACGAAGTTCGACCCTATTTCCGGGGCGGTGATCTGGCACTTTCGAATGAACCAGCCGAGTGCTTTCTCTGATTTTGAGTGGGATCCCATACAGGACGTTTTTATTCTGGTGGGTGGAACCATTGCTCCTGCTGGCAGTACGAACAACCGGTCGCTTGCCGTGCAGGTGGATGATTTCGGTGCGGCCAAGCGACAACGGGATTGGGACTTTGCCGGGCGTGAAGGCTTCACTACTATTGTTCGCCACCCGAGCGCCCCGGATCCCAACTTCCCTTTCTTCGTTCTGGGAGGTAAAAACCCGGACAATAATGCGCCTTCCAGCTTTGACGAGGCTACTCTTCTGAATCTGGACATACTACTGGCAGATAAATGGGAGCGGGAATTCAACGGTGTACCAACGGGCACAGGCTTTACTGAACTTGAAGCTGTGCGAGGTCTTGTGCCGCTGAGCACCGGGCAGTTGCTGATGCTTGGCAACGGCTCGATTGCCAATGAAGGGGTAATGATCATCATTGATGCAACTACGGGAGACCCCGGTAACGGCGGCAACGGTATTTACTATCCCGACTTTATCGACTTCTACGACGGCGTTGAACTACCGAACGGAGAAATTGCGCTGGCCGGTGAACGTTTCCAAAGCCGGGAAGCCATCGTGATGATCATTGAGCCAGCCAATTATCAGCCAGTAGCAGGTCTGATTTTTAGTGATGTGCGTCAATTCCGGGAAATAGGCCTGGCGGATCCCGCCACGAACGGAGGGGATTATCCGTTGTACGTAATTGGAAACCTGAAAAATGGCCCGGAAGCGTTCAATTACCTACATAAAATCGACTACGCTCCCGGCCTGGGTATATCCCTGGACTATGTTCGGCATCTACCCGCTACGGCGACTGATTTTGGCAACCCACACCTTTCGGTTGTCCCAACCCGCAACCGAATCGCCTATGCTGATTCGCGGACGGAGACTTCTGCTCTGGCTAACGGTCAAGAAATGTTTGTAGGAGACTTTAGCCTTAACTTTGATCCGGAGTGCGCCGAAGGCGTACCGTCGCCACATCTGGGCTACGTCGTCCAGCCAACTTCGTTTCAGTTGTCCTTCCGGCGTAAGATCAACGGTCCGGATGTGGTCTCCATCTCTCCGCCGACTACTCCTTTGCCGTTTGTCTGCAACGACCACTGCGTCCCACCGCCGGTCTGCTCTGCAGACTTCAGCTTCGAGGTGGATTGCTGTGAAGGTGTATTTTCCAGTAACGCTTCCGGAGTAGCTCCCTTTACCTATGCCTGGGACATCAACTGCGATGGTGTACCAGACGGCATTGGTAACGTGCCCAACTTTAATTATTCCTTTCCTGGCCCCGGTACCTACCAGGTTTGCCTGACAATTACGGACGCAAGCGGCTGTAGTAATACCGTTCAGAAGGCGGTAGTGGTGGTGGACAATCCGCCGGTTTTAAACTGCCCCAACGTCGTCATCCCAACGGATCTGGGAGAATGCTTTGCGACTTACCTGCCCACCATTGATGTGACCGATGACTGTACGGACCAATTTTTTCCCAACTGTACTTACTCCGGGGCTATTTCCGGTACGGGCACAATAGATTCTTTTCCGAAGGGAGTCACCACGGTTAACTGCGTTGTTGAGGACAATAAAGGACAGCTGGCCCGCTGTCAGTTTACCATCACGGTCGAAGACCGTGAGCCACCTAAGATTGTTTGCCCGGCCGCGCCAGCGCCGGTGACGGTGCCCGGCTGTGAAGGCGGCGCCCGCGTGGTATGGAACGATCCGGTATTTACGGACAACTGCCCGATGGCCACCATCAGCGGCACCCACCGTCCCGAAGACTTCTTCGAATGTGGAACAACCACCGTGACCTACACCGTGACTGATATGGCTGGCTTAACCGCTACCTGTTCCTTCCCCGTAACCGTGAATTGTGAATGTGCCGAAATTACAAGCGAACAAATCCGCTGTACGGAAGAAGACAATGTGTATGACTTTAACTTCAAGGTTAACGATCTGACGGGGGCTAACCCTTCCAATTGCCAGGTCACGGTTGTCGCTCCTCAGGGTGGGGTGAGCGTACAGAACATTGTCTTCTCCGGAGGAGTGGTCAGAGGAGAAATTCATATTCCCGCTGCACCGATCCCGACCACGATTAGACTTGATGTTCGGGTAGAGTGCTTCTGCCCGGATGGAAGCTCCCGCATCTGTACCATTCCTGTTTTCTTGACGACGCCTTGCTGCAAGGAGGTCCGTATTGATGACCAGGAGCAATGCCGCGCAACGGATGAGGTAACGATTGACCTGATTGGCTGCAATACTTTATTTGATGTTCGCCAGGTGCGCTACTACGTTTCTGACGCACCCTGTACACCGGGGGCTCCGATGACGCTGATTCAGGTGAGCCAAGATTGCCGCCCGCTCAAACTTGCCCCTCAGTACCACAACGGAGATGTTTGTGTCTACGCCGAAGTAGATATGGGGCCGGGTGCTGGCCCTTGCCGCCAACTACGTACGGATACGGCGCTGGTCAAGCTCTGTGCTCCAGTTTCCTGCTCCCTGGCCGATGAGACTTTCTGCTACGCCGGAACGCCGATCACGCCGAGTTTGCTAATGCTTAGCATCAACGACCCGGATACTTGTGCGTACACGATCCAGTGGTTTGATGCTAACGGACCGATTGCCGGAGCGACCGGCCCCACCTACCAGCCGCCAGCGCTGAGTATGACGGCCGGATCAATAGCCTGCTCAGCGTCTTTCACTTTCCGGGCAGAAATCACGTCTATTTGCGGCGTTCAAAGCTGCTCCGCCACGATTCAGCTGGACAACAACGATGCGCCTACCGGTGAGATCATCCTGCAAGCCCCAGATACCAACCCGCTTTGTTACGGTGAAGACGCGGTGCTTGAATACGTCCGCAACTGCCAAAAGCCCAGCGACCGCTGGACTTGGGAGCAACGAACGGCCACTACGCCCTATTCCGACATCACAACGAACGGAAACCAGAACCCCCTCTACCAGACCAACCGACTCTACGAAGACCACTGGTACCGGATCACGGAACAGAACGGCGTATGCCCGGTGGATACCGTGGAATACTTTCTAGACATCATTGATCCGCTCGTGATCACAAACTTCGCGGCTGTACACGGCCCAACCTGCGCACCGACGCAGATTGATATGACGCTGGACTGGGGGCCGCTGCAAGCGGGCTGCACCTACAAGGTTATTTGGTACCATGATGGAAATCCGGTATTCGTTGAAACCGTCGCGGGTGGGCCGCGTACCTTTAGCTACATCCCACCGGTTGGAACACCACTCGCCGGAAATTTCTACGCTGAGGTGAGTACAAGTTGCTGCGAACAGGAGGTTAAATCTCCCGTTATTTCTCTGGATCCGCCGATGGAGGTGCTAATCGCTGGCCCTTGTTTCCGCTGCAAAACCGATACGATTGAGCTGACCGGCATTGTTTTGAATGTTCCTGCTGGCGTTACTTGTACGTACCAGTGGTATACCCAGGGGACCCCTATTCCCGGAGCCAATAGCCTGACCTTGGTCGTTGATCCTGGCTTCTACAACAACTTTACTTTCGAGGTGATTTGTTCAGATGGCTGCACCCGAAGTGTCGATTTTAACTTGAAGCAAGCCGGACCTGGTGCAACCCCGATTCCTGTGTCAACCAACGAGATCACGCTGCTGAAGAGCGAAGCTTTCCCCAACCCAACCTCTGGAATGGTGTACATCGATCTTGAAGCTCCAACCGAGTTCGTACAACTGGAAGTACTCAGTATTTCTGGCCAAATGGTGAAGTTGGCAGCGAACACTGGGTTATCTGACCGGCATGAACTAGACCTTGGCGGATTACCCGCAGGTACCTATCTGGTGCGGGGTATTTCTACCGAAGGAGAAGTGCTGGTGGTTAAGGTGGTGAAAGAGTAATTGGTTGCCCGTGCCTTTAGGCCGTGAAGGTGAGCCAGCTTTCAAGCTGGGAGGCGCTGCTCTTTTACCCTCTGGGCGAGTGGCCTGTGGCCCGAGAAAAGTCGAACCTCCTTTGTCTAAACTCGGGCCAGAGGCAACTCCTAATTTCAAAAACCAAAGGCTCCTGCCTTTGATGCGTAGTAAATCATTCCCATAAAAAACGGCAGTCCGGCCAAGAACAAAATGGCTATGTTTTTGACGGTGCTTGATTCTGCAAAATCAGGATTCTCTAACCTTGATTGTTGGGTTAA
>CAYPIM010000073.1:7271-25716 GCA_964410795.1 uncultured Lewinella sp.
TGACGGTGCTTGATTCTGCAAAATCAGGATTCTCTAACCTTGATTGTTGGGTTAAGTACTCCGTCATTGCATCTTCCTTCATAAATCTCTGGTATTTGGCGTCAGGCATGAATGATATTTTTCGGACTTTACCCGTATTAGGATCTAAGTACTTAATTGTTATCATCCAAGGATTTACGAAGTCGAATTTTGAAACAGCGCTTATGTTTTTAAAGGGGATAATTCCATTTCTGTTTCCGGTTTTTATTTTTAGGCCTTTCTCGTTGACCTCAATTCTTTTTAACCTGAAAGGCATTTGAACGATGAAGATTGAAACCCAGATTAGTGCTATTCCAACAGCGTTGGTAAAATAAATGAGGGACTCATCCCCGCTTTTTCTAAATATAAAAATTACTATTAGCGCCGTAATTAGCATGGTGGGCGGAAATATATACTTAAAGATAGGAGTCAGTGGAGAGCTGTTGTACATTTTGCCTATTTTTTGACGAGTACAAAAATCCGGGCGAGTGGCCCGTGGCCCGAGAAAGCTGGCCCTCATTTATCTAAACTCGGGCTACTGGCCACTCCCTCGAATTTTGTCTATCGTTTTTTGCTGGCAGCAACGACCTCCAACGCCTTCTCCATTTGTTCATCCTTTTCAGCCCGAATGCCTTCCAGTGTAGGTCGCACGATGTAATCAGGTGTAATGTTCCCTGGAATGGGGTACTTGGGCAGCAGCCCGATGGTGTTCACTTTTAGTTCAAAGTCTTTGCTGGGGCCAATGAGGATTGGGTCTCCCTGTTTACTGGCGCCATACATGATGTTGGAGGAGGCACCGGATATGCCCCCGACCAACTTACCCCGGCCGTAGCCCTGCACCATGCGGGCAAAAAGCCCGCTGGCGGAGAAGCTTAGCTCGTTGATCAATACAACAACCTTGCCCTTGTACACCCGGTCTTCCTTGAAGGGTTTGATGGGCTTAGAGATGCGCCGTTGCAATCTACGGTCTCGACGCGTGACGGCGCCGGCTTCGCGGCGGCGGATGGTCTTAGCGCTTTCGCCCGGCTCGGCCCGGGCCGGGCCGGTCATTCGCGCATCGGCGGTGAAGTAGAATTTCTTGTCGGAAAGGTAGCGGTAAAGGGTGTTGATCCGGTTAGAGTTGCCGCCGCCGTTGTTGCGAATGTCGATGATAAGTTGGTCCGTACCGGTTTGCTGGAGGGTGTCGAAGACGTGGCGGAGGAATTTGTAGTAGTCGCCGTCGGTAAATTCATAGACGCTAAACTTATTGATCTTCAGAATACCCGTTTTTCCGTCTTCTGAGAACTTAAACTTCAAAGTTTTGGCAATGGGGGTTTTGTTCTTTAAAGGATCAACGTACTTGGTTTTCTTTGCCCGAACGGTATAGTCCTTTACTAAGCCCGCTTCGTCCTCTGCGGTGATGACAATACTGTCTTGCGACCCGTAATAACTTTGGTATAGGTACATTGGATAGAAGGCAACTTTGTACAGGAGCGCATCGTCATTTCCGCTGTCATTGATGCCAGAAAATGGAGCTATTTCGTGCAGTAGTGGGCCAATTTTTCGCCCATTGATGGTGGATACTACGGTGCCTGGTGGCAGGGAGTCCGTAGTAGATTGGAGACCTTTGAGTAGTACATAATCTCCTGTTTCTACCTGGATCATCCGTAGCGGGTAGACGTTGCCGCGCACGGCCTGTATTTCGGTGGTGTCCAGGTAGGGTTCCAGGATGAGATGGCCGCAGTTGGTGGCTTCCTGCAATGGAGACACGAGCCCGACGAACTCGTAGTAGGGGATGCTGTCTTTGCCGTCTACAGTAGCTTTTAACGCACCCTGCACCTGCGTCCGCGCCGCATCCAATGCCCGTAAGCCTTCGAAGGTAGCGGGGTAGGGGTGGCGCTCTTTGATCTTGGTGTAAATGGTCTCTACTGCTTCCGGAACGGCATCGGTAGGGAACATTTTTTGGGCGGATAAGAGGGAGGAAAAACAAAGAAGAAGAGTGATGAAACGAATCATAGGTTAGGTTTTATGGGCGCGAACGCAGGTGTAAAAACAGGTAAAAGACACTAGTTTTTCTCATTAACGTTGCGCTCTAACACTAAATTAACGCTTTCTTCCGGGCAGAAAGGTAAATTTATAGGCTAATGAAAGTACCGGAGCACCAAATACGCTAAGCCGGTAAGCAGCAAACGGGCTGCCACCAAAAATCCCCAGCGGAGGTGTCCCCTCGTCCCGGGGCTGGAAGAAAATATTGTAGGCATTGTCTCGCCCGTAAAGGTTGTAAACAGTAAAGACCCAGTCTCCCGTCCATGCCTTTTTCTTCCGCTTAATGTTGTGAATTGTCCAGCTGAAATCAAGCCGATGGTACAGCGGCAAACGGTCGTTGTTGCGCTCCAGAAACAAGGGCACGTCCACACCGTTGATCTCCACAAATCCGTTTGGCGCGGTGTAGGGCCGGTTACTTTGTATCACCAGGTTAAAACCTAGTTCGTGTGTTTTACCTTCGTCTAGCGTAAGGTTAGCCGAGAAGGTGTGTGGTTGGTCAAAATAGCCTGGATACCACTGGCCCCGGTTGATGCGGGTGCCGAAGGTTGCTCCATCTACTTGGTTCTCCACCCGTGCGTAGGCGTAGTTCATTTCTCCGGTCAGTCGTCCGGTGCGCCGCGTGGCGGTAAACTCGAGGCCGTAAGCCCGGCCTTGCCCCCGGATCAGGTCGGTCTCTACGGCAGGGTTCAGGAAGAAATCAGCGCCCGGTTTATACTCCAATAAGTCCTGCAAACGCCGGTAGTAAGCCTCCAGTCGGAAGCTGTAGTTGCCGGATTTTGCGACATGACTCAGTCCCGCCGAAACCAGGTCCGCCGTCTGTGGTCCAACGTTGTTGTCGGCTACTTTCCAGCGGCTGGTTGGCAGTGGGGTAGTGGCGTTGAAGATGTTTTGCAGGTACTGCCGTGAACGGGCGTAGGATGCCTTCAGGCTGGTATTATTGGTCAGTTCGAAACTAATGCCTAGGCGGGGTTCTAGCCCCGCATAACCGAATAGACCGCCCTGGGTGGCGAAGGCGGTACCAGAGAGATTATCTTCTGTGATCTCTTCTCCGGGAAGGTAAAATCTTTGTTGCCCTGGGCCTAGCCGTTGGTACCTGGTGTAGCGGAGTCCGGCACCGATGGTTAGCCGTTCGGATGCGCGCCATTCGTCTTCCAGATAGCCAGATAGTTCATAACCTTGTTCCTGCTCAAGGTTGGTCTCCAGAATACCTGGGTTGCCTCCGGGGTCTAACCGGCCGGGTTTTAGGGCGTAGCGATCGAACTGTAAGCCAACCGTCCACTGGTGCGCCGCGTCGTCAGAGCGGGAAATAGCGGTACGCGCCGTTTGCTGGTCGATACCAGAAGCAAAGGTTACCAGGCTGCCGTCTAACTGAGGAAAGCGCAGCTCGGGAGCGAAGTGTGCATTGGTAAACTGGGTTTTCAGGGATAGTTTGTCGGACAGCAGTCTCACCCATTCCACACCGCCGTTTAGGGTCAGGTAGGCGTACTGATTGGCCGTAGCGGCCAGCCCCCCGAAACTGGTAAGCAAATCGACCTGATAAAAGTCTCCCGAGTAAAAACCGGAAAAGGTGAAAAGGTCTTTGGTGCCCGGCCGGTAACGTAGTTTTACGGTCGCGTCACCGAAGCGGCTTTTAGTTCCTTTCAACCGTTTTAGAAGGTTGAAGGCAAAGTCATTGAATCCACCTCGCCCAGCGGCCAGTAAGCTCCACTTCTCTCCAAGCGGGGTTTCCAGACTGAGATGACTGGAAACAAGTCCTATGCCCCCCTTGATGACGGGAGAGGTGGCGGATGGTACCCTGGATTGTACGTCGACTACCGAAGACACCCGCCCGCCAAAACGCGCAGGAATATTGCCTCGGTATAGGTCTATCCCCCCTACGGCATCGGGGGTGAATACCGTAAAAAGTCCAAATAAGTGGGTGGGGGTGAATACCGGAGCACCGTCCAGCAATAATAAGTTTTGATCGATGGTGCCACCCCGTACAGAAATACCGTTGCTTGCTTCTCCTGCTGAAGTGACGCCCGGCATCAGTTGGAGCGAGCGCAGTACGTCGCGCTCCCCGAGTACACTGGGAATGGATTCTAATTCGGCGGCAGTAAGCCGTTCTACGCCCATCTGTGGTCGGCTTAGCGCCAGGCGGTCGTCCTGGTCGGTTACGGTTACTGTTTCCAGGGTTGCACCTGCTTCTAAGCTGATGGTTAGTTTGCGGTCTGAGGTAAGGTTAAACGAGCGTTCGTAGTCCGCATAGCCGGTATAGGAAGCCCTGATTGTGTAGCGTCCGGGGCGAAGTTTGAAGGTGATCTCCCCGTCGTCATTACTTGTCCCACTGGCCCCGCCAGGCGTCAGTTGGAGGCTGACGAAGGAAAGGCGTTCGTTGGTCGCTCCATCTTCGGTCACTACCTTAAGTTCGTAGGTTTGGGCGCTGACGCTGGTGCAAAGAGAGAACAGTAGGAGCAAGGTTAATAAGCGCATTGTTTATTGTCTGGGCAGTATTGAAGGTTAGTGTTTTATCAAAAAAAGGGAGGTTACGGCCACCCTGCGGGTTTAACAGAAGTACGCTCCCCGGGAATATCACAAGGGGCTCGTGGTGGTACACCGGGAGGGGGGACGGGTTCGTAACGTGGCGGCGGGTCTACTTGCAGAGGGAAACCAGTATCGACGGTTCTTTCCAGGTAAGCACGGGCCGAGGAGAAGCTCGCAGCTCCGATAAAGCCGAGTACCTCGCGCCCTGCGGCGTCTGCGTTGCGCACGTTGCCATTCAGCGCAGCGGGAATGGTAGCGTTGAGGCCCGAGTTGCCTTCCGTTAGGTCCTGGATAATCTTCCCATAAGCGTAAGCTTCCCGGCTTATACTGATCAATTGGCCTTCAACCAGCAAACCACCGTAGGCCTGGAACTCAATGCCACCCAGCGGTACACCAGTTACGTTGCCACCGTTGGTGAATTCATCGTCACCATACTTTGTCTCAAGACCGGGGGTAATGGTATAACAATCGTTGGGGAGGCAAGCATAGTCGAACCCCCGAAAAAAGGGACTTTCTCCACTTCTCGTTATACATTCTCCTGATGCAGCGTCGTACCGCCCATTGATACAAGTGATGCAAATTCCGGTTTTTTCCCAGTAGATGTAGTCGAACGCGTAATAGTTTTCCTGATCTGCAGGATCATCATAATCGAGATAAAGCTCAAACCGAGGGATGAACCGTCTTCTCCCCTCGTCGAAGATGGATTCCTGGACGAAGCGAATGTCCAGGTTGTTTACAGCGACGGGTTCTGGCACAGTTTCTGGTTCGGACAAGACCATCGTCCCATCGGGTAAAATAATCTCAAAGTGCCAACGCTGTCCGGCAACAGCAGCGAAGTCAGCAGGAGGCCGATAACTTCCTTTCACCGGGTCTACTACTTCCCAATCAACGCGGCTGCCGCTGTCTTCAACGGAGGTTACCGTTGCTTCTGCTATTCCATCGAGCGTTAAAGCAATCTCCCGGAAGTTGGATTCACGAATGCGGATTTCACTTTCGGTACCAGCAATGATGCGGCCTTCTACCAGGTAGAAGCCATCTTCAATCTGGAAAGCAGGGCGAGTGGGTTCAAGGCAGGCAGCTAATGGTAATAACAGCAGAATGAACAGTCGGAAAATTTGTTTTCGTTTCACGTTGGGAAGATACGGTTGCTTTTGGGAATTAGTTTAGCCTATTGATGCGCCCGTAGCGCTCTTTTTTGACCGTATTTGCTTAAGGCCACCCAACGGGCTTCGTTGATGTACGCTGTCCGGGGATGTCGCAAGGCGCTCGCGGCGGCGGCGTAGGCCCCATCTCAAACATGGGCGGACCGTCTAACCGCAGCGGAGTACCGGTTTCGGTCGTTCTTTCCAGATAAGTCCTGACCGAGGAGAAGTTCGCCGCGCCAATAAAGCCAAGCACTTCTTTGCCCGTTGGATCTACATTGCGTACGTTACCAATCAGGGCTGCGGGGTTGGTGGCATTTAGACCAGCGTTACCTTCCGTCAGGTCTTGAATAACTTTCCCGTAGGCATAAGCTTCCGGGCTAATGCTAATCAGCTGACCTTCTACCAAAAGACCTCCGTAAGCTTGAAATTCAATGCCGCCTAATGGTACCCCCGTAACATTTCCACCGTTGGTAAGCTCATCGTTGCCATACCTGGTCTGTAGGCCAGGATTTATCGTGTAGCAATCGGGCGGATCACAGCCATAGTCAAAACCAGGAAAGAAAGGGCTCTCTCCGTCCTGTGTCACGCACTCTCCGTTACGGTACCGGCCATTATCACAAGAGATACATACGAACGTTTTTTCCCAATAGGTATAATCGAAAGCGTAATGGTTGCTCCTTTCTTCGGGATCGTTGTAGTCCAGGTACAACTCAAACTGGGGAATAAAGCGGCCTCTTCCTTCATCAAAGGTAGACTCCTGGACAAATCGTACATCAAGGTTGGATGCGGCTACGGGCTCCGGCACGATTTCCGGATCGGACAAGATCATTGTTCCATCAGGTAGAATGATTTCGAAGTGCCATCGTTGACCTACTTCGGCGAAGAAGTCGGCTGGCGGTCGGTAGCTGCCTTTGATGGGGTCTGTCAGGTTCCATTCAACACGAATTCCGTTCTCTTGGATAGCGCTTACTACTGCTTCCGTAACTGGTTCGAATGCTAAGGCTACGTCCCGGAAGTTTGATTCGCGAATACGGACTTCACTTTCACCTCCTGCGATAATTCGGCCTTCCGCCAGGTAAAAACCGTCTTCAATTTGAAAGGCAGGGCGGGTTGGGTCCAGACAGGACGATAAAGGTAAAAGAGAGAAGAGACAGAGCCAGGAAAATACCTTTCGTTTCACTCTTGGAAGGTACGGCCTTTTTAGGAGAGCGACGGGCTAAACGATGCCCTACCGGGCACACGTTTAACCCCTCGCTAAAAAAACTGACCCTTACAGGGCCATCAAGCATTGTCGCTTAGTGCGTTAGTGCCCTGTATAGGGTACGTCATTTAGCGATGGGTTGAGCGAAAGCCGAAGGCTGAGGTCAGCCCATCGCGAATTAGATGGGTTGAGCGCTATCAATAATTTGGTAAGTGTAGCATCAACCCCATACACGCCCCAAACGCAGGTCGTTACAACGGAACTTAAGGCTTCCAAGACAAAGGTCGTATAAAATCATAGCGGACCAATGTTATACACACATGTGGAATGGCGATGCTGGCTGATCATTGCCATAAGTAACCGTAATGAGTGCCGCTGGCGCGATGGAGAAAACAATCGCGCCAGAGACACTCTGGCTTTCAAAGAGGCATTGAACCTCTATTCCTGAATCTTTGCTGAAGTTTCCCCCGCAACCTTGATTAAGAATATTATTTCCAGGAGGGTGTAGATGAGATACGTAACGAAAAACGGGACGACGAATTGGTTGTTCACTGGCTTGCCGAGGAATACATAAGCCAGGATGATGCCTCCACAAAGGAAAAGCTTCAGCATGGTAATTCCCATAAAAGCATTAGTGAATAAGAACTTATTCTCAGAGCCCGCAGTGTACTTGCCGACGTAAAACATCCCCACTGATATTGCAATGAATAGCAAAATTGATCCAGCCGTAAGCGGGACTGCATAGTCAATCGTCAATAACAAATGAGCAATTACGGCTGCAACCACTGCTACGGCAGTAAAGATGGCCAGTAAAGTATAGAAGCGCTGGAGAGTCATGGTTATAAGAAGTCTTTAAGCGAAGTGTATAGCCCGCCCGCAACCCCAAGCAAGCTCATCACGAGGGTAAAGATCGGATCAGTTTCTAACCAACGATCGAGATATATTCCCACAAAGACAAATGCTAATAAGATGCCAATCATCTGAAAGGCCATCCCACTATATTTCATCCAGCTTTTAGCACCTTTACGTGCTTCGTTTTCCGGAGATTCTGGATCAGACTGTGGCACCCTTCTTTTCTTTTAGGGGGTTGTTGCTCTGGGCTTTATGTCCACCACTACTGTAAGGGACAGAGCAAGTTGCTGAAACCTGGCCGCCGCTGAGTACGGCCATCTTCGCTGCCTTAACGTCGCCTTCTACTTTTGCAGTGGCCTGGATGGTCAGGGAATCGCGTACGGTAAGGTTACCTTTAAAAGAACCTTCAATTGTTGCGTTCTTACAGGTGACATCACCTTCGATGCGGCCCTTAGGGCCGATGATCAGTTTTGCTTCACAAACGAGATTACCATGTAAGGTACCATCGATCCGGATGTCTCCTCCGGCTTTTAGGTCTCCCTTGATGGAGGTTTGCGCGTCGATAGTATTTACCCCGCTGCCAGGCATAGAAGAGGAATTTGATGGTGTGCTGTTGCTGCTTTTACCGTCTTTGTTATTGCCGAACATGTGTTTTTTTTGTTATATGGATGATGAAAGTTGGGATTAATAATGTGTTGGCGTTGCGGAAAAACCTTGCTCAAAGTGTTTGCGAACGCTAAGGTAAGTGGTAAGAGTTTAAACTACACCTGAAATTAGCATTTTATCGTTAGGATTCTCTCCGACAAAAGAAGGTCGCCAGACAACTCAGTTATCTGGCGACCTTCTTTTGTCGGAGAGAATCCTAGTAATGCCTTTAGAACTGAGGGCAGTACACGCCCTTGCGCTGGCCACCACAAATTTTGTATTGCAGAGACAACTCAAAGCCACCGTTACCGTCCGTAGCTGTACTCAAAGAGCTGGTATTGAGGTCATAACTAAAGCCGAGGGCGAAGTTTTCGTAATCGAAGCGAGTACTGAGGATGAGGGCATCCGTGAGTACGCTGCTGTCGTAGCGGTTGGAAACACGGGTCCATACACCGACCTGGAAAGACTGAGTGCTGCGGTTACGGCCACCATCTAAGAGGAACTTAGCGTTGGTACCTGCGTTCACCTGGAAGCTGGGTCCCTGGTTCATAATAATGATGCCGGGAACAAGACCGAAACGCTGTCCGATCATGAATTCACCACCAGCGTGGGCGGTGTAGCGGCTATAAAGCAGTTCATCCGCTTCGCTATCAAAGCTTTGATCCGCCCGGTTGAGGTGATGAAAAGCACCACCGAGGTAGAGGCTGTTGTGCTCGTCAAATACCATAAACCACAGCAAGCCTGCGGCGAGGTCCGCAAAAAGGAACTGATCGCGGTCAAAGCCGTTTTCACCGCTTACTGCGTTAACGTCAAAACCGCCGTCGCCGTCGTGTTGGGTTCCCCAACGCAAGGCAAGAAAGTTGAGGCTGCGCTGAGCGGCACCACCTTCCACACCCGCAACGAGGTAGTTGCCGTACTTACGGCTACCACCCATTTTCTTTGAGTAGCTCAGGGAAAGCTTACCAGTAGTGGTAGCAAAGTCTGCCTGACCTGCCTTGTCTCCCCAGAAAGTTCCGCCGATACCGAAGAAGTCATTTCGGCCCACCGCAACACGCTGGTCGTAGCTAACGGAGTAAGTCTGGAAGGCAGAGCTACCAAGAATGGAAGCCCACTGGCTGCGGTAGTTAACCGCGATCCGGCTGTTACAGTTCATCACCCCCGTCATCGCCGGGTTAAGGTTGAGGGGAGACATGTAAAACTGGGAGAAGTGAATGTCCTGTGCCTGAAGACCGACAACACAGAATAAAACAAAGCAAAAGGTCTGGAGTAACCGCATAATTGAGCTGCACTAATAATTTTGGGATGCTGGAGCCGCCTGAAATAAGACAACTACCGGAAAGGCACGGACAAATGTACAAAACCCACGCCGAGCCAAGGTAGCTCACCTTCGTTAAAGTTGGCTTACGGACGTTTATGCACGAAATGTCGGGAACGTAACGGTTTAAATAGAATATTTAGTACAGAGGGCGGTTTTCAGTTGTCCGTTCTTCTCTGACAACCGACAACCGACAACTGACAACCGTTCTATCTCCTCCCTTTCTTCTCCCATTTTCCACTATGTACCAGCGGCATCGGGTAGTTCGCCCCCAACCTGAGTCCGTACTGAGACTGTTCCCGATCCGAAAGCTTCTCAGGCTGATGAACGGCATTGGTGGGCAGGCCTTTAAGCTCAGGACACCACAGCTTGACGTATTCTCCGTTTTCGTCGTAGCGCTGGGCCTGGCTCAGAATATTGAAGTAGCGGTTTTCCCGAGGATCTGAACCGACACCGGCGACGTAATTCCAGTTGCACCAATTAGAGGTTACATCGTAATCAAGCAATTGGTACTCGAAATATTCGGCGCCCATGCGCCAATCAAGCCCGAGGTCTTTTACCAGGTAGCTAGCTACGTTTTGCCGGCCACGGTTACTCATAAATCCGGTTTGGGCCAGTTCACGCATGTTTGCATCAATAAATGGAGTTCCCGTTAGGCCTTTCATCCATTGGTTAAAGGCATCTGGTCGATTTTTACATTGACGGGCTTCACCTCGGGTGCCCCCCTTGTGGAAAATTGCATTTCCATGTTTTTTGCCCATCAGACGGAAGAAGTCACGCCAAAGGAGTTCAAAGATTACCCAATAAGTACTTTTGTTCGCGCCATTTTTGTCTTCGTAGGCTTTTACCTCTTGGTAGACTTGCTTCGGACTCAAGCATCCGTAGGCCAGCCAGGCGCTGAATTTGGTACTGTAGTCAGAGCCAATGAGACCGTTGCGGGTCTCTTTGTAGGTAGAAATCGCTTGAGAGTCAAAAAGGTAGTAAGCCAGGCGGTCAAGGCCGGCAGTTTCTCCCCCCTTCCAGCGAATAGCTGCCCGGTTGTCTTGTGGAGGTTCTGGAATGCCAAAATCCCCTAAACAGGGAAGGTCTCCGTAGGAAATATTGTCATTGCTAATGAAGGGGATTTTGGCGGGGACAGGCAAAGGAGGCCTGACGGGGGTGATGCGCTCGGTTTCCTTACGGAATTGAGTGAAAACGTCTGGTGTCTGGTTAATCGGAAAGGGAAGGTCTGCAGTATAGTAGAGCAGTTTACCGCGTGAATAGTAAACTTCCCGGCCGATGGCCCAAAGGGAAGCTTCTACTGCGTTTTGAACCTTACGCTCTTCTGCGGTTCGTTCCCGGTTGCAGAAAACCCAACTGGCGTGAGATTCAGTAGTGAGTTTGGGCAACACCTCCTCTGGTAGTCCGGTACGAATGATGAGGTCAGAACCTTTTGCACGAAGGCTTTTGCGTAGATCCGCCACACTTTCAAGAATGAATTTTGCCCGGTGGCTACCGGTTTTGGGCAAGCCTGTATGGGCCAATGTGCCTCGCCACTTGCGGGGATCAAAAATGTATACGGGAAGAATCTCGTCTGCATGATTAAGGGCTTCTGTGAGCGCTTGGTTGTCGTGCAGGCGGAGATCTCTTCGAAACCAGACGATAGCGAGACGTTTGTTCATTAAATTGGTGTGGACTGGTGGTACCTTGCTAACGGGCTACAACCAACTTGGTTCTCGAATTTGCCGCTTATCGATTTTCCTTGACATTTAACTTACTTAGCAGGCTGTCGGGGCGCGGCCGCAGGTGCAAAGGGGAGGTTTTTGAGAAGCGGATAATCTCTGCTCTGGTCGAGGCCTTCCAGGTCGAGTGCTCGCCGTTGCGTAGCAACAATATCTGCTGCCGCCCCAGCCTCCTTCACGTTGAAGACTCGGCTTAGACAGTCTCGACTGGAATGGTGTTTGTACCACAGCCCTTTCCCCGCCTTGCTCCAAAATCCCTTCCCTGGCACCTGCGGCCGCGCCCAAACTACTCGGCTTAGAAGGCCTCGACCAGGACAACGTCTGCACCCAAAACAGAAAGGCCCGCTCCAGACAAAGTCTGAAGCGAGCCCTCCAATGATCTGAAGCGTCGTCGTTACTTCACGTAAGCCACTTCCTTTACTGCCCGGATAACCTTGGCTGGGTTGGGGAGGTACTCTTCCACCAGGGTAGGTGCATAGCCCAGGCTGGTGTCGGCGCTGTTTACACGGATGACCGGCGCATCGAGGTAGTCGAAAGCCGATTTCTGAATTTCGTAAGCGATTTCGGAAGAAACACCCGCAAAAGGCCAAGCTTCATCTACTACTACGCAGCGGTTGGTTTTTTTGACGGAGTCAATGATGGTTCTACGGTCTAACGGGCGAATGGTGCGCAGGTCAATAACCTCCGCGCTGATACCCTCCTTGGCCAACTCTTTTGCGGCCTCAAGGGCGACCAGCGTCATTTTATTGTAGGAAACAATGGTGACGTCAGTACCTTCTCTACGGATAGCCGCTTTGCCAATTGGTACGAGGTATTCACCTTCGGGTACTTCCCCTTCCAGACCATAGAGCATTTCAGATTCCATCATGCAGACGGGGTCGTTGTCACGAATGGCACTCTTAAGCAAACCTTTTGCGTCAGCGGGGTTAATGCAAGAGATAACCTTTAAGCCGGGAGTATTTGCCATCCAGCTCTCAAACGTTTGGCTGTGCTGCTGCGCCAACTGACCCGCTGAGCCCGATGGGCCACGGAAAACGATTGGGCAGTTGTACTGCCCTGCACTCTGACTAAGGGTTTTGGCGGCGTTGTTCACAATCTGATCAAATGCAAGGATAGCGAAGTTCCAGGTCATGAATTCAACGATCGGGCGTAAGCCATTCATCGCCGCTCCAACACCAATTCCCGCAAAGCCAAGCTCCGCAATGGGGGTGTCAATCACCCGTTTCGGACCAAACTCATCCAGCATGCCTTTACTCACTTTATAGGCGCCATTGTACTGGGCCACTTCTTCTCCCATCAGGAAGACATTCTCATCGCGACGCATTTCTTCGGTCATCGCTTCGCGGAGCGCATCGCGCAGGGCAAGTTTTCTAGCCATTTTTATGGGGTTGGTTGCAAGTTGCAGAATGCAAGGTTGCAGGTTTGAATAATTATGGTCACAACTTGCAACTTGCAACTTACAACCTTAGCTTTGCGGCCGCAAAAGTAACCTATGGCGGACACTTTTGGAAACCATTGTAAAGAACACACACGAGAATGACTTTTCGTGGCGTTCAAGCACTAACTCATTAAGGGTTACTTTCCACTTACTAACGAATGACCGACTTCGGTGTTCCGTTATTTTTTAAAAGATTTTCTCCAGTTATAAATTTTCCCATGAAACGTATTGCTTCCACCCCTCGCTTTTTTGTTGCCCTCGTTGCTGTTGGCATGGCTACACTCACCTCTTGTAATCGTGGTGTAGGCTGTCCCACCAATTTTTCGCTAAACGAATTCCTACATGATTGTGTTTCAGTTGCCATAAGTATATTTTAAGCAACGCTTTACAATCTTTTTCTATGAAATGGTTTACCATATCGTCCGTCAATGACATCGAAACGATCATTGACCGCAGCCGAGTAGTGCCCTGTCTTATCCTTAAGCACAGTACCCGCTGTCCCATCAGTACCATGGCCAAGAGTCGTGTGGAAATGAGCTGGGACTTTGAGGACAACAAGATGGAGGCTTATTACCTCGACCTGATTGCGCACCGTGATGTGAGTAACCTCATTGCTGATGAATTTGGCGTACGCCATGAATCTCCGCAGGCACTAGTGATTATTGATGGCAAGTGTACTTACAATGCCAGTCACCTGAACATTAGGGTTGGAGACCTGCTGGCGAGTAACTAGAAAATTAGAGTACTAGAAGCTAGGGGCTACGGTGAGCACACATCTTTACATTCTACCTGTCCCTCCCCGGCCGTGCGCTTCGCGGCTGCCTTCGGCGGTCCCACGGGGGAGGGAGCTTATGCAAACGCAATGCGTTTTAAGTAAAATCGATAATGATTAGCAAGTTTTGTTAATAAATGATGAAGATGGCAGTTTCAACCCACCCAGCGAAGGCATCGCCGCAGCGATTTTGCTCCCCTCCCCAGCCGAAGGCGGTGTGGGACCGCCGAAGGCAGCTGCGAAGCACACGGGCCGGGGAAGAGGCTTTTACGCCGCTGTAAACTTGTGTGCTCACCGTAGAGCTAGGGAGCTAGAAATTAGAGCACTGTACTAGTTAGGATGTCCTGTACTTCAAAGCTCCGACCACCTACGCTGGCCAACACCTCCCAAATATCGAACCTCCTAGCTCCTAGTTTTTAATTCTCTAATTTCTAACTCCCTAGTTCCCTAACTACTAACCTTCCCCCATGCACAACGAGCTTGTCCTGACCACTGATGGCAGTCATACCCTCCGCAGCCAGCAGTTTGGCGTAGAGTACCACAGCGTACACGGTGCCGTGCAAGAGAGTTTGCACGTTTTTATCCATTCGGGGCTTTCTCCACTTTTGGAAACTGGCATTAAGCGTGTACATATTCTGGAAATGGGTTTCGGTACCGGCCTCAATGCATTGCTTGTCCGCCAAATCGCGCGACAACGACCAGAAGTTGAATTCAGATACGACACCTACGAGCAGTTCCCCGTCTCCCCGGTGGAAGTCGCGGCCCTGAACTACCCCGCACAACTGGAGGTGGAAGCTGATTTGTTTCTAGGTTTACATGATTGCGGTTGGGAACAAAGCATCGAACTGGACGCCAATTTTATTCTCCACAAACGCTGCGCAGACTACCTAAATGATACGGATAGGCCTTATGCACCCGGAGAAGTAGATCTCATATTTTACGATGCTTTCGCGCCCCGAAGCCAGCCCGAATTCTGGGAAACGGAGGGCCTTGTTACCAGTTGCGAAGCACTAAGACCAGGTGGAAGCCTGGTAACCTACTGCGCCAAAGGCCAGTTCAAGCGTAACCTCCGTGCAGCCGGTTTTACCGTTGTACCATTGCCGGGCCCTCCAGGAAAACGGGAAATGACTAAAGGTGTGAAGCCATAAACGGGGGAGAGACTTGCCGGCTGGCCCACTATAAGTACGCGCTACGGTTCCCTGGTTCCTAACACTCTGGTTTCTAGCCCCTCAATTATGTTTTGTTTGCCTTCCTTACCGAAAAGCTCCAACGACTTTTTGTTATAAGCCAAAGCAGCCTCTTCCGCAGTAGCATACATTCCGATGTGGATACTGCGCCGATTTTTAGAGATGACGGCCCGGAAACGATTGTTCTCCCGGTACACCCCCGTGTAGCCAACTTTAGAGCTGGACTTACGCTTACGACTGGCAACGGCACGGGAGCGGTACTCCAGGTTAGACAGGCGACAATCGAGCTTATTTCCGTTGGTAGACCCGACAAGGGTTCGGTTGCCTACTCGCTGATCCGAGAGATAGCGCTCTGCAATTAGTTTATGAAGATAAATCGTTTCGGTGCGGTACCCTTCGGAAGGAGCAGGTTTTTTATAGGTCTTTTGAAATACAACGCAGCCTGAAGAATGCTTTCTTAAGTTTTCGAAAAACGATATTTCAGACAGATGTGGATCACGGGAGAGTTCATCGAACACTTGCTGGTCGATGAGAACGACCCCGGGATCGTTCTTAAGTGATAGTTTACGCATAAGATAGCCTTACTGGGCAGATGTCTTTAGAGCGTGTCTAAAATCTTTGAGAATTGATTTCTAGCGATTTTAGGATCAGGTTAGGCGAAAAAGTTCTTGCAGGACTAGGTACAGAAACACTTTTTCGCGACGTCAGATTCACAAAATACTGGAAAGCAGAAGCCAAAATTTAGCTACACTCTTAACTATTAGACAAAAGCAAAAATTATTAAATCTGACCAAATGCACTCGGTCTTTTGAAGACTTCAAAGATAATGTTTTAATCCATACCTTGCGACCACTGTTTAAAGGATTTAAGTCTTCTGGAAATCATTTTAGTAGAAAAAATGAACCAGTTCAATAATACAACACCTTAGATTAGAATGCCAGACCATCACTATTTACAACGCTGTGCCGACCTTGCTGCACTTGGAGATGGTAAAGTAAAAGACAACCCAAGGGTAGGAGCTGTACTTGTATATGAAGGACGGATCATCGGTGAAGGATACCACCAGTGTGCAGGGAAGGGGCACGCAGAAGTAAACTGCCTGGCGAGTGTTCAGGAAGCTGATCGGCGCCTGATTCCTGCAGCTACTTTATTCATTAGTCTGGAGCCTTGCTGTATTTCCGGCCGCACCGGAGCGTGTACCGATTTGATCCGGCAACAGAAGATAAAAACGGTGGTTTTTGCCCAGCGCGACCCCACGCCTGGAGTTGCGGGCAATAGTGTGGAGATTTTACGTAAGGCAGGAATTACGGTGCGGGAATACCCCGACTTTGCACCAACACTGGCGGTTAATGCCCATCGCCTTGTTTTGACCACTAAAAACCGACCGCGTATCGTACTCAAATACGCCCAGTCAGCTGATGGTTTTTTGCGACCTGCGGACCGAAAACAATCTTACTGGATCACGAACCCCGTTAGCCGGCGCCTGGTGCATCGGTGGAGGGCCAATACCATGGCAATCATTGTGGGCGGAAGAACGGTAGTAGACGATAATCCTTCCCTGAAAACGCGCCTGTTCCCTGGCCCAAGCGCACGGCCAGTGGTGATTGATCCGCGCGACCGGGTATCGGGCAAAGAACAGCTTTTTAGCGGAGAAAGCAAGCATACCTTGCTGTTTTCCGGTACAGCACGTCCGGAGATCAATGCGGACAATGTCGTTATCGGGACAGCACTAAATTATGCGGCGCTGACGCAGGTGCTAAGTAAGTTGAAGGAACAAAGATTAGGTGAAGTCACCGTCGAGGGAGGAGCTGCACTGCTTGGGGCTTTTATAAATACCGGGCTTTGGGAGGAGGCTCGGGTGTTTACAGGGTCGGTTCGGTTTGGTGATGGGGTTCGTAGCCCCAATTTACCCGCTACCGCCGCGCTTATTGCTGAAGAAAAAATTCAGAATGATAAGCTTAGCTGGTTTGAGAACGCTGCACCAAATTAGCGGATGTAACCGTACCGAACGAGGTCTTCTCGCCCGCTGATGATCCTGGAAGTTCCTTCGTAGATCAGGTACAGGGTGTTGGCCAAGTCCAGAACATGCTGGTATTTATGGTCAGTCACCAGTACTCCCTTAGTTTTTGCCCGCTGCTGAATTACCGCCCGAACGTAATCTAGGTGAATTGGCATGATGTGGGAAAAGGGCTCGTCTAGCAGGGTGAAATGGGTGTCTGCTGCGAGCAATAGCAAGACCTCAAACAATCGTTTTATCCCGCCGGATAGTTCTCCGAAGCGAGGGTTCTCCTCCGGGAAAAGAGTGCCGTGTTCTGCCATGAAAGCTGCTACATCAACGCCGTACAGCGCAAGAATTTTGCGCAGCCTCAGCCCGTTGGGGTGGCAGGTGTGCTGTGGCAAGTAATTAATCAATCCGGGAACGGAATACAGGTCTTTGGTATACTTTCCGTCTACGCCAATGTATAGGTTTTCCGGACGTAGTTGACCAGTAAGAATCTTAAGCAGGCAACTCTTTCCCGTTCCGTTACGGCCGAGCATGCCGGTTACTTCACCTTTTATCATCTTCAGGTGGGCTCCTCGCAGTACGTCGTTGGCGCCAAAGGAGAGGAAAACGCTGTCGAGTAATATCTCCATCAGAAACAGGTGATTATGATTGCGGTAAGGCCCAGGAGCCAAATGCTCAGGTCTACGGCTCCGGTTACGGCCAGCAGGCGCAGCTCCCCATAGCCGATGTTCTGGTAGAAGAAGATGTCAAAACGATGCTGCCTACAGAGCACTACCCAACCGATCAGCATGGTCATTAGCTTCAGGAAGAGTGCCCCGCCGAACGCCGCAGGCCCGTTGCCGAACACCATGAACCAGCAGATTAGGGTGATGGGGACAGCTAAAAAGAGGTAAGACCTTGCGTAACGGAGGTACATGAATTTTGGGGCGGGTGAGTTCAGGTTAAAGATACCTTCATACGGTGAAACGTTGCTGTTGGTTACTTACTGCCCGAACACCCTAAACCTTCATTCCTTCTGCCACAGTAAGGTAAAGGCTTGGCTTGGTCCCCGAACTATTCTATCTCGATGGTACTGTGGGCAGCATTGATGACGGCTTGGTTGATACTGTTCACCTTGTTGCCTACTTACTGCCGCACGAACTTCCGTGTCACTAGCCCAGCTTCGGTGGCTAACTGCAATAGATAAGTACCCGGACGAAGTGCACTCAGGTCGATTCTGCCGTTTACTGATGCTGACTGACGCGTTACTACTTGGCCGTTTACGCTACTGATGGTAACGGGCTGGTTGATCTGTTGTCCATCTGTTCGTAGGTATAGGGTACTGCCTGCCGGATTGGGGAAGAGGCTAATCTCACGCTCTAAGCGGGAGATTACACTTATTATTTCGCTGAGCTGAAAGCTCCCGTCGTGGTCTATTTGCTTGAGGCGATAGTAGGCTCGGCCAGAGAGGGGGCGCTCGTCGGTATAAGCATAGTTTGCGCCAAGGCTAGTATTTACTTGAGCATCGACGAAGCCGAGGCTCGCCCATTCGTCATCATTAGCGCTACGTTGCACCTCGAAGCCTTCATTGTTGGCCTCCGTAGCGGTGGCCCAGCTAA